>NZ_CP082276.1:351730-703461 GCF_023746615.1 Grimontia kaedaensis
AAATTGTCGGCCAGAAAATTCTGCCCGAGCTAAAAACCTGCTCAATGCCTGAAGAATACGGACGTGTTCCGGCGACCACCCCTTTGACTCCACTTGGCGCAGGAGAGCGCAAATAATGAAATACACAGAACTGCATCCATCACTGTCAGCATTCAGCCGCTTAGTTTATGGCGTTTGGCGTTTGTCCGATGATGAGAACACCTCTGAGGCGCATGTTCGTGCGAAAGTCGATGCGTGTCTGGAGCAAGGGATCACCACCTTTGATCATGCTGACATCTATGGTGACTACTCCTGTGAAGAGGTGTTTGGTCAGGTGCTCGAAGCGACCCCTTCACTTCGTGACCAGATTCAGTTGGTGTCGAAATGCGACATCATGCTGCTGTCAGAAAAATACCCGAACCGCCGTGTTAAATACTACGACACCTCAGAAGCGCATATCCGTCAGTCAGTTACCAACTCTTTGCAGAACCTGAAAACTGACCACCTTGACTTACTGCTGATACACCGCCCGGATCCGTTTATGGATCATAGTGAAACAGGGAATGCGCTGGATTCACTGATAGATGAAGGCTTGGTCAAAGCTGTTGGCGTGTCCAATTTCAAATCGTGGGATTGGGAATTGCTGCAATCTGGTATGCGTCATCCATTAGTGACTAACCAGATTGAAATGAGCCTGATGACCCGGGATTCCTTTACCGACGGCACAGTAGCATTCATGCAAAAAGGCGGCATAAAGCCTATGGCATGGTCGCCACTGGCCGGTGGCGAGCTGTTTGGTAACAGCGAGGCGGCTCAGCGCGTGAAACCTTTGTTGCATCGTGAGGCAGAGAAGTTCGATGTTGGTATTGATGCTGTCGCGATTGCTTGGCTACTCGCACACCCTGCGGGCATTTTGCCTGTGTTGGGGACCAACAATCTTGAACGTATCCGCGGCATAAGCGACGCTCTGAAAGTCTCGATAGATAGAGAAACCTGGTTTGAACTTTGGATGGCAGCAGCAGGGGAGGAAGTAGCATGAGCCGCGAACTGAGAAACGCACTTTCCTGCTTTGCCACTGGAGTCACAGTGATTACAGCGCGCCATCAAGGGCAGGATTATGGATTGACGTGCTCGTCTTTCAACTCTGTTTCTTTGGAACCAGCGATTGTGCTTTGGAGCATCAACCGCACATCGTCAACCAAACAACCGATTCTGGAGTCTGGTGGTTACACCGTGAGCGTGCTGGCGGTGGAACATTCCGAGCTTGCGATGAAGTTCTGTCGTGACAGCCATGAAGAGCGCTTTCGTGGTGTGGAGATCCAACGTGCACCGAGTGGCCGTGCCATCATTGAAGGTGCTGTAGCCTGGTTTGACTGCGACTTAAACGGCGTCGTCAGTGCAGGTGACCACGATATTCTGCTTGGCAAAGTGACCGACTTTCACTCGCAGCAGGGCGATGGATTGGTGTTTGAACGCAGCCGCTTCGGAAAGGTAGGAGAAGTCGCTTAATGGCAGTGGTGAAGTCAGTCATTTCGGTGCTGGAAACCGTCAATAACACATTGGATCGCATTGGCGCATCCGTAGCTTGGGTGCTGGTGGCCTTGATGGTGTCCGGCATTCTGCTGCAGGTGGTGTGTCGCTACGTGTTCAATGCTGCATTGCCTTGGCCGGAAGAAGTCGCCCGGGCATTGATGATTTGGATGATGGCACTGGTTGCGGGGCAGGCGTATCGAAAGGGCATGTTTGTCTCTATCGATATGATTTTCAATTATCTGTCGCCAAAGGTGGCGCAGGTGATTCGCCTTCTGCTGCTGGTGATTGCCTTTGCTGTACTGATCCAACTGTTCGTCATCGCACTGGAATTCTTTGACCGCGGCTTTCGAACCCGTGCAGCATCTTTTCCGCTGAAGCGGGCTTGGATCTATCTCGCGATGCCGGTGTGTTTCGGCACCATGTTGCTCGCGAATTTAGAAATGTTCCTGAAAGCGCTTACTCACAAAGAAGAGGATGCCATCGCTGCGCAAGCTGGAGAAAGCTGAGTAGTCAGGCGTTGGTAATCATAAGGATGTGGCTGTAAATGTTGATCTTCTTTCTACCTCTGTTTTTGGTTTTTCTTCTCGTCGGCATGCCGGTGTTTTTCGCGCTGCTCGCCGCTCCGGGCTTCATGCTCTATGCCGAAGGCATGGACAGGGATATTCCCTTACTATTTCGCAATATCTACAACGGAATTGATTCTTTCCCGCTGATGGCCATTCCCTTCTTCATGCTCGCGGGTGAGGTGATGAACCGAAGTGGGATCACCCTGAGTCTGGTGAATTTCTCGCAATCACTTATTGGTCATGTTCGCGGTGGTCTGGCTCACGTCAACGTGATGTCGAGCATGCTGTTTGCGGGGCTTTCCGGTTCTGCCGTGGCGGATACCTCTGCCATCGGCTCGATGATGATCCCAGCGATGGAGAAGAACGGGTATTCACGTAAGTTCGCGGCCGCCATTACCGCGGCTTCCTCGGTGATTGGTCCAATTATTCCGCCTTCCGGCATCATGATTATTTACGCCTACACCATGGAAATTTCCGTGGCAGCACTGTTTGCGGCGGGAGTGGTTCCCGGTGTGATGATTGGTGGTGGCTTGATGCTGTTGATCGCGCTGCTGGCAAAAAGCCAGAACCTGCCGATTGCCAGTGAAAAAGCAACATGGCGCGAACGCGGAACAGCCACCAGAAAGGCCTTCTGGCCGCTGCTAACCCCCGTGATCATTCTGGGCGGTATATTGGGTGGCATCTTTACACCGACGGAAGCTTCTGCCGTTGCGGTGCTGTATACCTTGGTCGTCGGCATGTTTGTGCTTCGTACTGTGAAGCTGAAAGATATCCCGGACATTTTTACCGCAAGTGCCAAGTCGTCTGCTGTGATTCTGCTTTTGGTTGGCGCGGCACTCGCGTTCAAAACCGTGGTATCGCTCTCTCATGCAGCAGAATCCATGGCGCATTGGACGTTAAGTATCAGTGAGAATCCGCTGATCTTACTGTTCCTTATCAACATCCTGCTTTTTATTGTTGGCATGTTCCTCGATGCAGGGCCGGCCATCATTATTCTGGGGCCAATTCTGGCGCCGGTTTTTGTCAGTCTGGGCATAGACCCAGTGCATTTCGCCATCATCATGAGTGTGAACCTCACGGTGGGCTTGGCGACGCCTCCAATGGGACTGGTGCTGTTTGTGGCATCAAGCGTATCCGGCGAAAAAGTCGAAACGTTGTCCCGCGCGATTCTGCCGTTCCTGGCAGTGGAAGTGGTAGTGATCTTCCTGATTACGTTTTTCCCGTCTCTTTCTATGACCATTCCGCAATGGCTGGGTCTGGCATGAGTCGATTTAATACCCAAACAACCTGGAGATGCTCGCATTTAGAGGTCATCAAAGCGTTTAATTCAAGGCAAATTTCGCGAGGAGTAGTGATTCTACTTCCGTGGAATTTAACGAAGAAGTGGGCGCATTGAAGGCCTCCCTTCGGGCGAGTTGACTGACACTGTGCTCTTTGTTGTTCCTTTTTGATGGGGGTGACTGCACCTACAAAGGAACGCCGCGATCACAATGCCAGTCAATCTCGCTGAATCCAGCATCTTCAGGCTGTTTGGGTATATACAAGCAACCGAGAACGTAAGTTCTCACCTTATGTGGAACAGCCTTCGGGCTGGCAATCACGGAAGTGAAAAGGTGAAGTATGAAAATAACGGTAAATAAAATGCGTACAGCATTGAAGGGAAGTGCACTGGCGTTGTTGGCTGGATTAATGACCACCACAGCATTGTCAGTGCCTGCCATGGCGGCGGACTTCAACCTTCGCGCAGTGGCTAACTCCAACGAAAATGACGAAGACTATGATGGTCTGATCGTCTTTAAAGACTTCGTTGAATCTCACTCGAACGGCAAAATCAAAGTCGATCTCTATATCGGTACCCAGCTTTGCGGTAACGGTACCGAGTGTATTCAAGCGGTAGAAGATGGTTCAGTCGATATCTACATTTCTACCTCTGGCGGTGCGGCGAACATGTTCCCGTACATTCAGGTTCTCGACCTTCCGTATGTTCTGCCGGATGACCGCACCGCAGAAGCTGTTCTACAGGGCGATTTCGTACGTGAACTGCGTAAATCCATTCTTGCGGATACTGACGACAAACTGCGTTTGATGGCTATCGGTAATACTGGCGGCTGGCGTAACTTTGCCAACACCAAGCGCACGGTGAAACAGCCAAGTGATTTGGAAGGCCTGAAAATCCGCACCGTGGTTGCTGACTTGCCACAGGTATTGGTGAAAGCGCTGGGTGCAAGCCCTACGCCAATCCCATGGCCTGAGCTCTATACTTCATTCCAGACGGGGGTGGTTGAAGGCTCGAAAAATGGTATCACCGATATCATGGGCATGAAGTTCCCAGAAGCAGGCTTGAAATACGTGACTTTGGACGGTCATGCCTACATGTCAGCGCTTTGGTATATGAACAACGAAGCCTTCCTTGATATGCCACCAGAGCTACGTAAAGTGATTGTCGATGGCTTCCGTGCACTACAACAGGCAACGTTTGCTTCTCCGAAGCGTAAATCGATTGCTGCTTACGATGCCTTCAAGAAAGCCGGCGGTAAGCTTTACGTGCCAACTCCTGAAGAAAAAGCCAAGTTCCAGGAATCCGCAGCGCCGGTTTATATCTGGTTCCAAGAGAACGTGAAAGACGGTAAGAAGTGGTTTGATTTGCTCAAATCAGAATCCGAAAAAGCGCAACAACAGATTGCCGCAGCGGATAAAGCAGACCTCTCTTAAAGGTTTGGATGGGAATAAAAATCAGCCTCTCGGGGCTGATTTCTCTTTTTACGCAGTTTGGCTATTTCAACAAAGGATCAATCGTTGCCTGCCAGTCATCCAAGCTAGAGTTGTGATCGACCGGAACCAAACCCGCATTGTTAATAAACACTGTGGGTGTTGCCCAGACTGATCGTGTTGCCGCATAACGAATCGGTGTTCTGCCTTGCACGTAAACATCGCTGCTGTCCATTCGCTCAATGAAAGCTTCACGGTCAACGTTGCCATGCTCCACGGCGTAATCAGCAACCAAATTTCTCAGATCTTCGTGGGTCTTATGGAGAAACTGGCCGTTGTAAAACGTATCCTGCCGCTCATATAAGAAGGTGGCGAAGCGATAAAACTTCTCGGCATCACCCTCTGCCAAAGCAAATAACCCCAAACTCATGTCCCACGCCTGACGGTGGTTGCTTAGCGTAATGAGGTGAGTTTTCAGGCTCACGGACTGACCTTTGTAATGCGCCATTACCGCCATCAGGTTTGGCCAGATAGCGCGTGAATGTGGGCATTGAATGTCGACGAAAACATCAATGGTGACGGATGCGGCTGGGTCACCAAGTAGAAAGCCGCTCGGGCGGTGGGGAATGGGTATGCTCATAACGTCCTTGTCCTTAGCTAGTTGTTATTGTGTTGAGCCAAGTGTAGCTAACGTATTCGGGTCGTCTCTAGACCCTAACTGAGTCACTCGTGCGACTTTGAATCAGTACGTTATGCAATAAAAGTTTGTCTGAAACGGGTGATACCTTTAGGCGTAAATTCGATAACTCTTGAGTCCGGTAATTGCTGCGCCCAACCCTGGCTAAGTAAGTATTCCAATATCCACTTTCCAAGGCTCCCCGCTATGTGTGTTCGCCTTTCACTCCAATCCAGACAGGCTTTGCAAACAGGACGCTTTTGTCTTTCAAACTCCTCGATGTCAGCACCCAAGCTAATAAAAAAGGCTTTCCCTTTTTCCGTTAGCTTCGCTTCAATTAACGCATCTTCAATCAAACCTTGCGCCACCAGAGAATCATAGAGTTGAACGGCAACTTCACCGGCCAGGTGGTCATAACATATACGCGAATGACGAAGTGATATATCGCTAGGGCCAGTGTGAATAGGGTTGATAGAAGCGGTTACGTTCATCAGTTGTTCGAGCAGTTCTGCGATTTCATAACCAGCAAGTTGGAAGTATCGATGGCGACCTTGTTTTCGCACTACCAGCAAACCACCCTCGACCAACTTTGCTAAGTGGCTACTGGCGGTTTGCGCGGAAATATCGGCTTCCAACGCCAGTTCAGTTGCGGTCAACGCTTTACCGCCAAGCAGTGCAATGAGCATTTTAGATCGGGCGCTATCGGCAACAAGCGCGGCGGTTTGAGTGATGTCCGGTTCCATTTCAAAAACTCGATGATTTGACTGCGATAAGGTTAGCAGTCGTTACTATGGAATACTTCGACTGCGGTCGAAGCATAGGGTGATTTCAACGCTTAAGCTGTTATCCAACGCTCAACATGGATAAGGACGTGGCGCCATGATCACCTGTTTTATTGAATACCGTATCGACCCGTTCAAACATAGTCAGTTTGAAAAATATGCCAAGAACTGGGGAAAGATCATTCCTGAGTGTGGAGGCGATTTACTGGGCTATTTCATGCCCCATGAAGGCACTAACGATGTAGCCTATGGCCTGATTTCGTTTCCAGATTTAGCATCGTATGAAACCTACCGCGAGCGGCTTAGAACGGATGAGCCGGGGAAGCGGAATTTTCTGTTCGCCAACAAAGAGCAGTTTATTGCAGCTGAAAAACGCTCATTCCTAAGAGTGGTGGATGCAACCTACAAGCAAGGAGCGAGGGTAGCAAAATGATCGCCGTTATCTTTGAAGTGGAACCCCATACGGAGCACAAAAGCACGTATCTTGATATAGCTGCCGTACTCCGTGAGGAACTGATGGAGGTGGAAGGGTTTATCTCAGTAGAGCGCTTTCAGAGTTTGACTAATGAGGAGCGTATGTTGTCGCTGTCTTTCTGGGAAAGTGAAGAGGCGATCGCTCATTGGCGGAATAACCTTCGTCATCAACTGGCGCAGCAAAAAGGAAAAGAAAGCTTGTTTAAAAACTATCGTATTCGCGTTGCAAACGTGGTGAGAGATTACGGGTTGGATGCCCAGCAAGGAGAAGAACGATGAGAGTGGTTGCGATTTTTACTGATACCCCAGAAATGCTCGAACACCGTAAACAGCACAGTCAGGCACACTTTGATTTTTTGCGTGCTAACCAATCAGAGATTCTAGTTGGGGGCGGGCTAAGAGATGAAGACGGGGGCGCGTATGTGGGTGGTCTCTGGGTTATGGAAGTGGAAAATATGACTCGCGCAAAGGCGATTATCGAACAAGACCCTTATTACGTACCTGAGTTTCGTAGCTACCAATTAAAAGTTTGGGGTAAAGCGTTTGATGAAGACGTAATTATATGAAATGTAGAAACTATTCTATTTAAAGGTCAAAAGTCTGATTTGAGATAACTGTCTAAATACACAGTATTTCAGTGTGGTAAGGTTCGTGCAGATTTTCGATTCAAAGCCCAAGGAAGACCATGAGAGACGTTGTTTTAAAGAACCTGCGCGAACGTTTTCAATCATTGAATGAGATTGTTGATACCTTAAATCCAGAGCTGTTTACCACCCATTTGAATGTACCGAAGAATAAGTCTGTTGGTGAACATATGTGGTGTATTGTCGGTGCACGGGAGAGCTATACGAAATCGTTGCTGAAAGGCGAGTGGGCAGGCTTTGAATGTTCACTGGCATCGACCGAACGTCGTGGCGATGTGATCGACAAACTGAAATCTTCCGAAGTCGCGTTCGACGAAGTGGTAAATACCATTAGCAACTGGACGCCAGAGCGTGACGAGTTATTGGTTTATTTGCTTGAACACGAAGCAACCCATGAAGCGCAATTGATTCGCCATATCTTCGCTCTTGAGCAAACGTTGCCTGAATCGGTGAAGTGGGCTTAAACAATCCGCGAATGCAAGAGAAAGGGAGAGCCGAAGCTCTCCCTTTCTCTTATCTTTCCCCTATTATGGATGACTCAGCTAGACTGAATCGTCTTCTGTGGCGGTCTCCACTTTAATCTTGAAATAGTGTTTACGGTCAGTGGTTTCTGAAAAACTGATGGCATCGTCATCGGTATTCAGTAGCGGAATTTCCACGTAAAACTTCTTCGCGCCTGCTGCATTTTTCCACAAACGGATTCTGGCAGGCATGATTAATAGGGACGTTGGCAGTTTCGGTGCTGGCGTTCCTGCTGTCTTGTTGATTTCGTCGACCAGATAGTTCGCCGAAACTGACAACAGGTTCATGTCGATATCATCAAAATCTTCGCTCAGAAACGGTATGTCGGTAGAGATAGTGAAGACTTTCCCGGGTTCGATAGAAACGCCTTTGAAGTTCTGCACATGAGTGCCGAAGTACAAGGTATCGAGCTTATGTTGGCCTGCAATACCAATTGAATCAGCGGAAAGGGAAACATCTTTCCCTGCGCCGGGGAGTTTCTTGTCTTTGGCGGAAAACACTACCTTCCAGCCATGAGGAAGGTGGTTCTTCGGTGGTGAAATTTCATAGATCCAAGGTCTGAACAGCACGGTTCTGGTCGCGGAGAACAGCCCCTGTAATTCCACTGCGCCGCCTTTCTCCGCTTGCAGGTCACCAGCCGCCCGCTCATGTTCGTCATAAGGGGTGATATGTAGGTGAGCGATAGAGGGTGGACGAACATTGACTAAAGAACCCAAATCATCCGGTCTTGGATGTGTGTAATGGTTACCACTAAGACCACTGTAGACATTGCTGTCTGGGTAGCTTGACCTTGGCGTTTCCCAAAATAAACGCGCTTTACAATAAGTCACCCGGCGTGAGTCAGTCGGTGTACTGGTGATCACCAGTTCATTCTGTCTAGCGTCAGCAGTGAACACGATAAGGCTGGTCCAACGCAGAGGGTTACGATCTGCACGGTCACCATACTGGGTCGTATTGAAGGGATCGTAATTGTTGCTGTCGAAATGGTGTTCGGCGCTGCCGGTTTGCATCGAGTTGGAAGAAGCGCCCATATATAGCGCGCCGCCTTTGTTACCGTAGCAGTCAAAGTTACCGAGATCGTTCGAAGAGGCAATGTAGGTCCATTTGCGGTGAACCTCCAGTTGACCATCCGGGGTTGGCCAGCGGTTTTCATCAGTCGGGTTTCTGCTGCCAAGCGTAGGGTCTGACATATAGATGCCCCAACCGTCATTGTTGACCGCGGCACAGCCGATGAAACTGTTGTGCATGTAGTCTTCATAACCGCCGGGGAAATACCAGCCGTCGAGCCCGTTTTCACGCGCCATCAGGTTGACATGGGTGTTGTATGCGCCATCAATGCCAACAAATCCATTCCAAGGCATAGCATCAACGACGATGTTCATAAACTCGTTGTAAGAAGCGCGGGCAGTGGTGGAATAGTTGCCGGGTAGATACGGAGTCATCTGAGAAAGCAGTGTGTAGTGGGGTTCCAAATTGTAGAATGAGACTTCAACGGTTTTGGTGTTAGAGGGCAGCCCACCCGGCACCACCACGGTGGTGGTTGTATCCAGACGTTTGATTGGCTTGTGATACACCCGCGTTTCGCCTTCTTCGCGCGGTTTGCTGGTGGTTTGTTTGTCAGAGGCTTTGATCCCAACATATTTGCCATCGAGCTTTTTACCGATGTTCGCAATGCGGACAATCTCTTTGCCGTTCACATCATAAGCGCGTACCCATCGAACGAGGGGAACATCAATGGTGTCGTCCAGCAGTACTTCCTTTGAATCCGTGTAGGTGCCGCGTGCAGGAACAATGATTTCGGTATCTCCTTCGCCGTTATTCAGCGTGAAATCGGTGATTCCTTCCCATACCAGAGGCAATCCAAAGCGTTTTTGTGGCATGCGGTTAGGTTGACCCGCCCAATATTTGGGGGAATTGGGTTGAGAGCTGGCAGCGACACTCGGTTGGGGGGGCGTATGTCCAATCATAATGCCATTGCCGCCATCGCCGGGGTCTTTCAGGCAGCCACTTACGGCAAAGTCAAAGATACGGCTGGAGCCGCACTGGGTGTAGATCCCATCGTTATTTGACCCGCCAATAGGACACAGCGCCGTGGGGTGGGTAGTGACATCCCGTAATGCACCGGATAGCGCTTTTCGCCTGACATAACTGCCTTGCCCGCGAAAGGTGCCGGAGCCTGTGGGGATTAGGAGGTTACCGACGATGGGGAAGTAGCCTTTTCCCATTACCACATGAAAATCGTAGCGTTCATCCGATGGCGGCACAGGATCGCCGTTCAGATCACGAAGTCTTAACGCTTGCTCAAGCTTGACCTGATTTCGTTGTGCCATGGCGATAACGCCTTCGCGGTCTCTTTGCCAACGGGCTTTGGCAGCTTGGGGAGTGAGACCGACGGATTCTAGGTCAATCGTCAGTTCGCCTGTTTCAAGAAGGCTGATGAGCCAGTTATAGAGGAACTGCAACAGGCGGTTGAAGGCATCTGCGGTGATACGGAATGGGGAGGTGACGAAGCTCCATGTCCGTGGATAGCGTTGGCGTAAATTACACATTTTTCTGCACTCATTTCCGTGAATTTCTTCACTGACTCTACGCGAATCGTCAATGAATTAATGTCCAAGTATCAGGACATATACGGTGTGTGATGACTTACTTTCTTTTATCGGGCTGGGTTGGTTAGGTTGGTGCATTTCAATCGCTGCCAGTGGGTTCTGTAGTGACAATATTTGCGGTTTTGAGTCCTGATTTAGGTATTTTCTTCAAGCAACTTTGTTGGCTTTCAGCGGCCTGATTTATTGTTGAAGCTCTGGTGGCTAGCCTTTTGTGCAAAAAAAAGCGCCGTCAATGACGGCGCAAAACGCTTGTGCGTTAATGGATTAGTTGAGATCAAAACGGTCGTTATTCATCACTTTTGTCCATGCTTGAACAAAGTCATCAATAAACTTTTGCTGAGCATCATTCGAGGCATAAACCTCGGCAATTGAGCGCAGCTCCGCGTTAGATCCGAAGATGAGGTCGACTGGCGTAGCGGTCCATTTTTGGTCTCCACTCGCTCGGTCGTAACCGACATAAATACCTTCTTGCTTCTCTGAAGGTGCCCATGCGTTAGACATATCCAGCAGGTTTACAAAGAATGCATTGTTTAACGTGCCCGGCTTGTCGGTAAATACGCCGTTAGTTGAACCATCACTGTTTGCGTTCATGGCGCGCATACCACCGATGAGTGCCGTCATTTCTGGTACTGTCAGGGTGAGAAGATCAGCACGCTCTACCAGCATTTCTGCAGGAGAACGATAGTTGCTTGAGGCGTCGTAGTAGTTACGGAAACCGTCAGCCGTCGGCTCAAGAACAGCAAACGATTCAACGTCTGTCATGGCTTGAGTGGCATCAGTGCGGCCAGGGTTAAATGGCACAGTAATATCCACACCTCCCGCTTTGGCTGCTTTTTCAATCGCTGCATCACCACCAAGCACAATCACGTCAGCCAGAGAAACCTGAGTATCGCCAGCGTCTTTGTTGAAAGCCCTTTGAACCTTGGTGAGTTCCTTCAGTACTTTTTTAAGTTCCTTCGGATTGTTCACAGCCCAGTCAACTTGAGGTTGCAAAGCAACACGTGCGCCGTTAGCACCACCTCGCATGTCGGTTCCGCGGTAGCTGGCGGCTGATGCCCATGCGGTTCTTACCAGCTCAGGTACTGACAGATCTGTTTCCAGAATGGCAGCTTTGATTTTCTGCGCCTGCATGTCGTTGATCAGAGGGTGGTCAACCTCTGGTACCGGGTCCTGCCATACCAGAATTTCCTCGGGAATTTCAGCGCCGATATAGCGGGCGCGAGGGCCAAGGTCGCGGTGGTTCAGTTTAAACCAGGCTTTCGCGAAGGCCAGTTCGAAATCCTCCGGATTTTGACGGAAACGCTCGGCAATCGCACGGAATTGAGGGTCTTCTTTAAGTGCCAAGTCAGTGGTGAACATGATTGGCGCATGCCGTTTGGTTGGATCGTGTGCATCAGGCACCAGAAGTTTTGCACTTTCGCTGTCAGGAACCCATTGCTTCGCGCCTGCAGGACTTTCTGTTAGCACCCAGTTGAAGGTAAACAGATTATCAAGGAAGTTGGTGGTCCATTGTGTTGGGGTAACAGTCCATGCGCCTTCCAGCCCGCTGGTAATAGTGTCTTTGCCGTTACCATCTCCACACTTGTTTTTCCAACCAAAGCCTTGGTCTTCGACAGGCGCGGCAGCGGGTGCATCGCCCAGACACTCTTCCGGTTTGTGCGCGCCGTGCGCTTTACCGAAGGTGTGGCCACCTGCGATCAGAGCAACGATTTCTTCATCGTTCATCGCCATACGACCAAATGAGTGACGAATGTCTTTGGCAGCAGCAAGTGGATCCGGGTTACCGCCTGGGCCTTCAGGGTTAACGTAAATCAGACCCATTTGAACGGCTGCCAGACCTTCTTTCAGCTTGCCGTTTTCATCACGACGCTCATCAGCGAGCATTTCTTCTTCCGGACCCCAGTAAACCAGATCCGGTTCCCAATCGTCTTCACGTCCACCGGCGAATCCAAAGGTTTTGAACCCCATAGACTCGAGTGCTACGTTACCTGTCAGTGCCATAAGGTCAGCCCACGAAAGCGCTGCGCCATATTTTTGTTTCACAGGCCAGAGCAGGCGGCGAGCTTTGTCGAGGTTACCGTTGTCCGGCCAACTGTTAAGCGGATCAAAACGCTGTTGGCCTCCGCCAGCACCGCCGCGTCCATCATGCACACGATAAGTCCCTGCTGCGTGCCACGCCATTCGAATAAAGAATGGCCCGTAGTGGCCATAGTCCGCTGGCCACCAAGGTTGGGAGGTGGTGAGCACATCGGAGATATCTTTCTTCACTTGATTGAGATCGAGTTGTTCAAATGCAGATGCGTAGTCAAAGCTTTCGCCGAAAGGATTGGATTCCTGACCATGGTCACGGAGTGGAGCAAGGTTGAGTTGATCAGGCCACCAGAATTGATTTGATTTTGGTTCCCCCTGAGCCATAGCGGGCGCTGAAATTAGCGTTCCGGTTAGGGCGATGGAGAGTAGGGTACGTTTAAACATAATTGCCTCCTTTTGGTCGTGCCAACTGTTTTTTTCTTTTCGTGAGTTGTTTATTAAATTCGAAAGGTTAATTGTATTTTTCGTTTCCAATCTTCATCAGAAAATTCGAATCGATTGGATTTTTCGAATAAGATTAATTTTCTTTTTTCGATCGTTTTGAAACGTGTTTCCTAATTATAAGTTTTTACTATTTCTAATATTAAATTGAGTTTGTATTAATTTATAAGCATAGAGTGACCGCAGCGGTTTAGGCTGTGTATGCAAGGTGATGATTAGCTAACATGTTGTGTTAGAGATATTTGTTTTGCTCATCAATAGAGGGGGCTATCATTTCATCTAATGTATTGCCCAATAATTCGTCATGTTTAGATTATAGGAATGAAAACCACAGTCGATAAAAGGGAATATTTCGATGGCTATGATTGGTAAAAGCGAAAATGCAGTCACTTTGACTTTTGCATGAATCATTAAGTGACTAATATAAAATGAAATATTTCACTTGCGATGAAAGCTTGTTCGGTTAAATTTTTAATTTATCTAATGACAAATTAATTCTTTTCTAATCGATTGTTATAGTGCTTTATTTACTTATATGCATTTAATTGCTTTTGTTCTGAAATTAAGATTACTGAAATATTTTTAATTTTCAGTTGGCTTAGGGAATTCATTTGTTTTCATAACAAAGAGATGGGATAGCCGCATTTGAAAATCAGTCATCTGGATCACTTGGTTCTGACAGTGTCGTCACCAAAGGTCAATAGCCCCTTACTTTGATGCGAAAGGTGAACAAGTCCAATGTTTTAGGCGTGCGGAAAGATATGATAGTGAAAACAAAGTATTGTATTCACTATCCAGGCGCACCTATGCCGATGGTAGCGTCAAAGAAGCGGACATTGACTTTAAATACCGTTCAATAGAAACCATTGAACGATGTCTTACCGAGGCAGGCTTTATTGTCGACAAGCGATATGCTGACTGGCGAAGATCTGAATGGTCAGAGAACTCGAATTCGCTGATCTGTGTTGCTAAGAAGGTCAACAGACCCTAAGAGGAGGTAAATACCTATGTTTACGCGTCAAATCACTGATGACCTCTCTATAGCGTTAGTTCAGCCCTCTTTTGCTAAAAACTTCTACGAAATCGTATGCCGTGAGCGAGAGTATTTGTCGCAATGGTTGGCCTGGCCTCCTCACGCCAATGGAGAGGCATTCTTTGAAAGCTTCGCAGAACGCTCGCTTCATGACTACGCAGAAGGTAAATCTCTGACCTGCGCCATGGTCTATTGCGGTGAGGTTGTGGGCAATGTCAGTTTCAACTCTATTAACCATGAGCTAAAGAACGTCGAGATCGGTTATTGGCTGAGTGAAGCTTTTCAGGGAAAAGGCATTGCTTCTCGCTGTGTTCAGGCGTTAATAGATATCGCTTTCCAAGAGTTGGAAATGGAAAAAGTCCAAATCGCGGCGGCAACGGAGAATCTGCCAAGTCGAAAGTTGGCTGAACGCCTTGGCTTTGTGCTTGAAGGAATTATCACCCGAAATGAAAATCTTAACGGTCGCGTGGTAGACCATGCGATCTATGGACTTAGTATCAACAGGCCCTAGAAGAAAAGGAGACTAATCTTGGCGATCATCTACTTCATTCTTGCCGTTCTTGGGGCACTGTTTCCCTATGCCGCTTTTGGAGTTTGGCTGGTAGAGAATGGCCTAAATGTTTCTCAGCTTCTTACTGATGCGATGGCAAACCCCATCAGCATGATGGCGTGGCTGGATGTCATCATCGCGGGCGTGGCGCTTATCGTTTTCATCGTGGTTGATGGCAAGGATAACAATGTAAGGCTCCGTGGTTGGGCGATTGCAGGTACATTAACGATCGGCGTGGCATTTGGGCTGCCTTTCTATCTATTCCTCAAGGAAAGCGATCAAAAATGATTCATACCAATCACAGTAAGTAGCTGATCAGAAATAGCGCAGGAAGAATGCTCGAAAACAAGGCGGAAAATTTCGATAAGTAGTTATTCTACAGTCAAATTTTCCAACGCAGTTATCGAGCATTTTAACAAGCTAGGATGAGCAGATATTTACTACGATTGGTATCAAAACAGTCAGTAGCACTTGAAAATCCCTTGGCGAGACACAAGGTTGTCTATACCCGAACTCTCAGAATGCTCTTGCTTCGGGTTGTCTTGATAGAGACACCAACGCTTAGGGATGACCGCTGATATGGATTACCTGATTGCTGTAACACTTTTCGCTATTTCTGCCTCTGCCACACCTGGCCCAAACAATCTTCTCTTGATGTCTTCTGGCGCTAACTTCGGCGTGAAGAAAAGCTTGCCGCTGATGTGTGGGATCTGCTTTGGTTTCGCGCTGATGCTCTTTCTGGTAGGCGTTGGATTTGGGCAAATCTTCCAGCAGTTTCCTGAACTTCACTTCATTATCAAATGTATTGGTACAGCTTATCTTCTCTATCTGGCTTTTTTGATTGCCCGCTCTGGCGATATAGCGGAAAGCGGCACTGAAGCTAAACCTCTGACTTTCATGAAAGGCGCACTTTTCCAATGGGTGAACGCCAAAGCATGGGTGGTCGCAACAGGGGCAATTGCAGCGTTCACCACCTTAGGTGCTGGTTATTACAGCCAAAATTTGACTATTGCCGCGACATTCTTTGTGGTGTCATTTCCCAGTGTGGGAATTTGGTTACTGTTCGGGTCGGCATTGAAACGGGTTTTGTCATCTACAGCCCGTCGTAAAGCGTTCAACTACTTTATGGCGGCGTTACTGGTATTGTCTGTCGTCCCCGTGATTTTGGAAATTTTCAAAGCGATATGAAGGTAATAACGCACCGCTTGGCAACCATCGAAGACTATGAGTTTCTGCTTGAAGTGAAAAAGCAGGCGGAAGGGAAAGTGGTGGAAGCGGTATTTGGTTGGGACGACGATGTGCAACGGCGTATTCATCAAGAAGAATGGGAAGATGCGATACCACAAGTGATTGAGCTTGATGGTAAGCGCATCGGTAGCTTCTTACTTCAGAAGTACGATGACCATTATTACTTTCGCCGTTTTTTCGTCTGGCCTGAATGTCAAGGCAAAGGTATTGGCTCCTCTATCCTGCACGCATGTTTGGATAAAGCCGACAGCGAAGGCTTGCCCGTCAAACTCAGTTATCTGCAAGGAAATCGGGTTTCTTTGCTGTATCAACGTTTTGGCTTTAAGTACGTGAATGAAGATGAGCACTTTGTTTACATGGAAAGAAGGGCCAAATCATAAGGAATCATGGATGAAAAGCTTGGAAGAATGGTTTGAGGAGTACGGCGAAAGCCACCAAAACCCAACCAATCAGAAAATTCACAAAGTGGCGGTGCCGGGCATTTTCTTTTCTGTCGAGGGGCTGCTTTGGCTGAGCCCCTCTTTTTCCGTTTTTGGAGCGGCGATTGCCCCATACTTTATTGTGTTGGCGCTGGTATTGCTCTTCTACCTTATGCTTTCTTTCAAAGCCTTTGTGGTGATGGCGGTATTCTCCGCGTTTTGCACCATGGTGCTGGTGGAGTTGGACAGTGCTGGATTTGATATCTTCCTGATTTCTATTGTGATGTTTGTGGTGCTATGGATTTTGCAGTTCGTTGGGCACCATATCGAAGGTAAAAAGCCCTCTTTCTTTAAAGATGTGCAGTTTCTATTGATTGGACCTGCGTGGGTATTTCACTTCTTTTTACCACTGACGCCTTCCAGTGAAACATAAAAAAAGCCAACCGAAAGGTTGGCTTTTTTATTAGATTCATAGGCTTAGTTAGGCAGGAACATCGGCGTGTAACAGGTATCGGTTTCCGCCGTTACTCGCGTCATCGCATCAATGCGCATTGGTACCAAACCAGCGTGTGATTGGCCGCCAAAGTTTTGGTCATTCGTGGTCGGATCCAGAACCCAAAGATTGGTACTGTTCTGATGACCCGTCACGTTGTTGTTCATAGCCGCAACTAAGATTTCACCGTTCTGATCAAGCGTAGCCGCTGTGATTTCATCAACATAGTGGAAGAACTTCACGGTTGCTGAAGCATCTTCAGTGCTCACGTTAAAGACGCGCGTATTGGTAACAAACAGTAGCTCGCCGTCTTTAAAGATCAAATCACCCCAGTTCGCATAGCCACCAAGACGAATATTCAAATCCAAATTCCCGATCAAAGTTTGCTCGCCAGTCGAAGGGTCGATGGTGAACAGTCTACGGATATCGGAACCGTAAAGCGTTCCAGTCTCTGGGTCGAAGGTCATTCGCCAAACTTGATACGTGGTTGAACCAACAACGTGGTGAGTTTGCGAGTCGACATCAAAATAGGCTAATTGATACGGTTTATGGGTTTTGTGCAGGAATGGGAGATCAGGAATCTCCTGTTCAGTAAATTCACCGTCCTCAACACCATCGATGTAGTACTCATCCGGTGTTGGTGTGCTGGCGTAATAAATGCGGTTGTTTGCAGCATTGTAAGCCATCGCGGAAGCACTGAATAGCGCGCGAGAATTAATCTCAGCGAGATTAACGGCTTCCGAGTGGAATTGTTGTCGCGTAATGCTGCGAGCAAGACCTTCGTGAACGTTAACAAGCACACCTATATCGCCGCGGCCTGCGTTCATGGTGTAGAGGTTACCATCACACTCTGCTGATGCAGCTGACATGCTAAAAGTGCTGGCTGCTAGTACGAGTGATGATAGCAGTGTCTTTTTCATTTCCCGGCTCCTATGTCCTATAGATTTTTACACTTAGTTTTTTTATTCCTGGAACAGGCTGACATGTGACAACTGCGGTCAAAACTTCTGGATAGCAAGTTGTAAAAATGTCTAGGAACGCACCCTAACACCGACGAATATCATTTACTTTGATAAATAAATGAATAGCTTTCCCCTTCGCTGCACTGAAACGTGATTCTTATTTTAAGAACGTAATGTTGTGAAATTAAACACTAATTTATTTACAGCTAATGTTTAATCGCGATACATCATTCTCCAAAAAGAGGGGGTTACGCCGAGGGATTCCTTGAAATGATGGCGACGGATAATGGCGTTATTACAGCCGGATTCAAAGGCGACATTTTCGATGTCTAATGAGATAGATTTCAATAGGTACTGACAATTCGCCAGTCTTGCGGAAAGCAGCCAGTGCTCAAATGAACGGCCAGTGATGGTTTGAAATTTACCGTGAAGATTCGCATGCTCATCATGCTTTTGCACCTTATCGCATTGCATGCCATGTCTACACGCAGGACGCTGACCCCAAGTGACACACTGATTTAAATTAACGCGCCAGAAAAGAAAAACGGCTCCATATCAGGAGCCGTTTTCAATTAGATGAGCCAGGTTCTGATTAAGCGCCGATCACGCCGCCGTCTTTGCGGGTAATACGCATCACAGTTGAACGTGGCACAGAATCACCGCCGTCAGGGAAGTGAGAAGGTGCCAGATCTTCACCAGGGTGCTGGATGCCGACAAACATGGTTTTGTAGTCAGGCGAGAACGCTAGACCTGTGATTTCACACGCTATAGGACCCGTCAAGAAGCGACGGATTTCGCCAGTTTTGGTGTCTGCACACAGCATCTGGTTGTTACCCATGCCAGCGAAATTGCCTTCGTTTGAGTACTTACCGTCAGTCTGTATCCACAGACGACCAGCGCCATCAAAACCAATACCGTCTGGGCTGTTGAACATGTTGTCTTTGTTGATGTTTGGCGAACCTGCCATCAGGCCTTCCTGAACTTCAGGGTTACCTGCCATCACAAAAATGTCCCATTTGAAATCAGACGCTGTATGGTCACCGCCTTGTGGTTCCCAGCGAACGATGTGGCCATACGGGTTTTTCTCTCGAGGGTTAGCCACGTTCAGAGGTTGGTTCTCTCGAACACCACGGTATTTGTTGTTAGTTAGGGTGCAGAACACATGTTTATTGTCTGGATGAACCGCAACCCACTCAGGACGGTCCATGGTGGTCGCACCAACTTGTGTTGCTGCTTCACGGGCAAAGATCATGATTTCTGCCTGGCTCTTAAAACCATTTTCTGGTGTCAGGCCATTCTTACCAAAGGTCAGCTCAACCCATTCGCCTTTACCGTCCAGTTCGCCCTCTTTACCATCGAACTTCGCCACGTAAAGTGTGCCTTCTTCCAGCAGATCACGGTTTGAAGCGTGAGTACCTGGCTTGTATTTGTTCTTTGAAACGAACTTGTAGAGGTGTTCGCCACGCTCGTCATCGCCAAGATAAACCACAACGTGACCATCTTTATTGACAGTCAGTGCTGCGTTTTCGTGTTTGAAACGGCCCAGTGCAGAGCGTTTCTTTGGCTTAGAGTTTGGATCCATTGGGTCGATTTCGACTACCCAACCGAAACGGTGTGGTTCGTTTGGCGTTTTTGCCACGTCGAAACGCTCGTCGTGTTTCCACCAGTCGTAACCCCAGTCTTTATCCTTCACACCATAGCGCTTATAGGTTGGACCCAGATCCACTTCTTCAGATGCTGCGAAGTAACCGTTGAAGTTCTCTTCACAGGCAAGATAAGTGCCCCAAGGCGTTTGGCCGTTTGCACAGTTGTTGTAAGTACCCAGAATGGTCTCACCACCTTCAGGGTCCGCTGCGGTTTTCAATAAATCATTACCGCGCGCAGGGCCTGTCATTTCCATTGGAGTATATGCGGTTACCTTACGGTTCAAGCGACCGTCAACATTTGGCATCCACTTACCGTCTTTCTTCACCAGCTCGATGATAGAAACACCATGTGCTGCCTGAGATTTACGCACATCATCGGCAGAGATATTTTTGCCCTGATGAGTGTATAGGTATTCGTTGTTGGTGTATTCGTTGTTCGCAACCAGAACCGCACGATCGTCCGATAGTGGGAAGAAGGTCATGCCGTCGGTGTTATCACCATACTGCATTTCCTGTGCTTTGGAATCGTTAGACTGGCTGAACTTTGGAGAATTAGGGAACAGAGCATCACCCCATGAGATCATTGTTTCAGCGACATAGCCGTCTGGAACTACAACAGTATCAGCAGTAGAAGCAGGAATCGCTTCAAAACCCATCAGCTTGCTCTTGTCCATAGAACCGGCAACCGCTTTTGCAACCGGACTTGCCGCGAAGAAAGCCACAGAACCCGCTGCCCCCGCAGCACGCAAGAAATTACGACGATTCATCGCCGCATCGATAAAACGGTTGAATTCTGGCTCGTTGTCCAGTTGGCGTTGGTCAATATGTTTGCTCACAATGACTTCCTTTCCAGATGATTTTAATAATTAATCGTATGATTTTCCCAAACGCAGGTTTTCTGTGCGTTTGGCTATCTACCGGAACCGAATTCTGGGATTCGATTGTTAAAAGTTCGTGAACTCTCAATGAAATGTAAATGTCAGTATCGAGAACCATGCACTGATAGCTAAGATTTGGATATAATGATATGAGCCTGATTTCACTTAGTTTTAGTGTGAGTGTGAATTCTTGCGCAAATCACAGTCGGCGATAAAGCAGAATTGAGCCGACACAAGGTCCCCTTGTTAGAAGTTCGGCATCTTCGGGCTATTTGGATATAGCATGATGAACAGAAGAGGAAAAAACGATGCTGAGAACCTTCGGAGCCCTGGTGGCGGCAATGTTATCAACCTATGTGATGGCGATAGAAGTAGGGGGCGATCCTGTTTGTAGGAAAGCAAAAAGCTCATACCTGCCAATTTTGCCATGGTGAAACAGGCTTTACACCAAAGAAAGACTATCCATACATCAACGGACAGAATGCGTTTTATCTATACGATATGATGAAGTCATATCAGGCAGGGAAGCGCTCTGGGCGCAATGGGTAATATGATAAGACAGCAAATGTCGATTCTGAGCGATCAAGATATAAAAGATATTGCCGTTTTTTATGCCAGCCAGAAACAAGGAAAGTCAGAGTAAACCATTGCTAGAGGTGGGACTCACTGATAATGTTTCGCAAAATTGAAGACAGGAAAAAGACATGCCGATAATCTGGGTTGATGCCGACGCTTGCCCGGCCGTGATCAAAGAGGTGCTGTTTCGCGCCGCAGATCGCACGCAAACCGAATGTGTGCTGGTGGCCAATCAATCTTTGAGAACCCCTCCATCTCGCTTTATCCGCAGCCTTCAGGTCGAAAAAGGATTCGATGTGGCGGATAACGAAATCGTCAAACGTGTTGAGAAAGGCGATTTGGTCATCACGGCAGACATTCCTTTGGCATCTGAAGTTATTGAGAAATCGGCCGTTGCGTTGAATCCCCGTGGCGAGTTGTATACGCCGGAGAATATCCGCCAGCGACTGAACATGCGTGACTTTATGGATACACTGCGTTCAAGCGGAATTCAAACCGGAGGCCCTGCAACCATGAGCCAGCAGGAAAGACAGAAATTTGCCAATGAATTGGATAAGTTTTTGCAGCGTGCCAAGCGGTAACTTACCTAAATGACACAAAAAAAGGAGCGATAAATCGCTCCTTTTTTTCTTTTTACGTTTTGATTAGTTGTAGATGCGTGACCAACAACCATTTGAACAATCTACGTTTTTGTTCGCATGCAGCTGTGCACGGTGACCAGTGCGGATGTTGTAGTAGCGGCCGTTTGAACCTTTCAGGCGTGCCCAGGCGATATCACCATGATGGTAGTAGCGCTCGTGGTTTGAGTGTTGCTCATAGTACTTACCGCCACCATTGATAGTGATGCTTCTCAGGTGCGATCCAGTTTGGTAGAACTCAAGCGTTGTACCCGCTGGGATAGTACCGTTGATGTTAGCGTGTACACCACGAATCCACTGGTCTTTAGTGCCCCAGTTGCCACCACGGCTACCATGCCATGCAACACCACTGTTGTTAGCTGCGTTTGTCAGCAGAGTATGCACGTCTGGATCGTTGTCGATGATGGTGACGTCAGCAGAATCTGCATCGCTCTTATCGTCTTTTACCCAGGCTTGCAGCGTGAAGTACTCATTGCTTTCATGAGTAGAATCATTGATGGTCGGCACACCGATGCGCACTGAAGTTACACCTTCAGGCAGTGCAATTTCAGTCAGTGTCGAAGAAATAGTTGCTGAACCTGTTGAGCCGTCAGAGAACATCAGGGCGACTGTGTTGCGATAGTCGCTGTTCAGAACTGCCGTACCATTTTTCAGCGCGACGCGGAGTTTGGTATTTGCATCTCCGGTGGCTTTATCGAAGTTCACAGTGAAATAAGCGGTAGAGCCTTCGCTGACTGAAGAAGAAGCAAGCGTGATGCCTTGTACTTCCGGCTGTAGATCACTTGGAAAAATGGTTTTTGGATAACAGGTATGATCTTCTGAAGTTACCGTGCCCATGGCGCTTATGCGGCTTGGGAACAGACCCACTTTAACTTTTTCACCCGTAGAAGGCTTGATGCGGTAAAGAGTATTGCTGTTCACATTACCTGAAACGTTCTGGTTTTTCGCTGCAATCAGCATTTGTCCGTTTTGGTCGAGCGTTGCCGCTGCGACGAAATCAATAAAGTGGAACGCCTTCAGCGTTTGTGCACCTGTGGTGGTGTCGATAGCAAAAGTACGACCATTGGTCACGAACAGAAGTTCACCCTCATAAAACACGAATGACCCCCAACTGGAATAACCACCAAATCGCAGGCTACTGTCAAAAGTACCGATATCGGAGGTTTCACCAGTTGTCGGATTTACCTTAAAAATTCTGGTAGCGTCAGATGCATACAGCACACCGGTATCGGGGTGGAACGCCATGCGCATGATTTGTCGGTTTACTGTTGGACCTTCAACATGGTTACCTGTCGCTGGATCCATGTAAGCCAGTTGATAAGGCTTTATTCTCTTGGCGTGAATATCCAGTGCAGCATATTCCTCAGCCGTAAAGTCACTTGTTGGGATATCAACGTAAAACTCGGTTGGCTGTGGCGCGTTTGCGTAATAAAGCCGATCTGTCTGGCGATCGTATGACATTGCAGGGCCGCTAAACAGAGCGCGAGAATGGTAAGTTGTATGACTGCCAGCGTCATTCGCATAGGTACCAGTCATTTTTTCCAATTCCTGGACATCCAAAAGAACGCCAACGTGGTTACGCCCGGCATTCATTGAATATACGTTGCCTGCACAATTTGCTGCTGCTTGTGCTGATGTTAAAGCGCCGGCCAAAACAGCCAGTGAAATTAGAGTCTTTTTCATGGTGAAAGATACCTATCGTCCATTTCATTTTAATTGGCGTACCCAAACCACTTACGACGCACGTGTTACGGTGCTTAGTACTCGCATCAGATTGGATATGTTGATTGATTTGGGTTCTATCCTGGTCAAACAAGCACTTTCCGTCTGACCGTGAACAGAGCCTAAGCGTTTAACTGAGCCATTTCTTTCTCATAAATGAGATGTAATTTGTTTTGATGGTTTTTAAGGAGAACCCTATAAGTCGTGTGGCTTTTAAGTCGTGGAAATGTATGGTGACTTGTTGAGAAAACGTTGTAGGAATAGAAAGGCAAAGACTGATTAAAGTCTGATGTGTTTAACAGGTCGACACATCTTTTCTATGTCTTCTCACTGTTTGATAGGATAAGAGTGATTCAAAGTTCTCATAAAAAAAATTTCACGACGAGAGTGAGAATCACGAGTCGTTCTCTAATTAAGAAAAACTAATGCTTATCAAAATAGTCTTTGCGCCGTATATATTTGTCCATAAAGTGATAGGCGATAGGGCGGAGAAGCCAGCTGGTTAATACCCTGACAATGCGTATCAAAGAGGGCATATTGTGGTAAATCTTGTCATTGTGGAGCCACAATAATTCCCCGACATGCCAGAACATGAGCGGGAGTCCTGGCAAGAAAGTGACAATGTCGACGTCGCAGCAAATTCGGTAGGTCCGGTTTTTCAAACTGTATCGTTGTTTAAAACTCCAGAACCCTGTCGCGGGTTGTCCAAAGGTGACGATGCGTTTAATCGAACCTGGGTATTTTTGCTCTAGGATCTCACCAGCAATGATGGCCATGCTGCCGCCAGAAGAATGGCCAGTGAGTGATAGCCTTTTACCCTGAGCTACCAGACTAGCTGCGCAGGATTCCAGTTTTTCCATCACGCTGTGGCCTTCAAGACGGTTAATATCTTCAGAGTGTTTGAATTCGGCTTGTTGGCTGGGCGAGAGCCTTGAGTAGTCTTTGTGGAACACGAAGCGTGCTGAAATGCTGGGTTGGCGCAGCAGGAACTGGAAGCCCCAGTGGACATGCCCTGCATTCTCCGGAGCGTCGACTTTACTTGGCAACACAATCAGGTTGAGCAGCCAGTCCCAAATGCTTTGGGAGCCTTTAAATACAATGACAGCATCACCATCTTCACGCCACAAAACACGAATAATGGTCTTGCCCCAACGGTTGTGAATATCCCTGCGACCATCTTTTGAAAAGCCATAGTGGACGTGGTCAAAGTGCTTGGGATAAGCATCTCGACATAGGATAGCATAGCGCTCGTATTGATAGCGTTTAAGTCTTTTCACCCGTTAAATCAATATAAACAGTAAAACGGGTAAGTGTAGTCATGAAAAATGACGAATCAGCGACAGGAGAAAGACAGGTACAAAAAAAGCTGCATCATGCAGCTTTTCTTATCAATCGTAGTGTTGCAGAAAAGGAGAGATGTGGGTGTTGTAGGTGAGTGCTTTAATAGCGCTGTGGTTACTGATAAGCCATTCCGCCTTGCTTATGTTACCAACACCTATAATGGCCTGTACCAGCAGTTTAAAGTCGCGAAGCCAGCGGGCTTTCTGATCTTCACTCCAATCGTTGCGGTAAATCTCGTGATAGTGCTCAACCCACCAGTAAGCGCCACGAATAAAGGAGGCAACAATGTTGGTCGCGGGTTCGATTTGTTCATCTTTCCCATCGATGGCGTACTCATCGGCCAGTGGCTGTCCCTGTGAAAAAGCGGCGTAGTTTTTACAGTATTTGTACAACGCTAATTGCAGTGCAGACGCAGAGTCGCAATGCTCTAGAGACAGCGTGGTGACGGGTAAGTGCTTCTTATTATTTCTGAAGAGTTCTACAGAGCGCTTGCCCGGCAAGAGTTTTTCGATAACAAAAAACAAATCGATACTGATGAGTTTATTGCTCAAAGCGGTTTCCTTGTAACTGTCCAAGCCTCGAACTCTCAGCCCACCTCTGGTGGATGAGAATGAGGATGCTTGGTAATAATGAGCTGACATTCAACAAACTAGCGGCAGCATAACCCCTCAATGCCTAAAACGGAATTCCTTTACGCTGAATACGCCTCACACCTTGATTCTCATTGCCGAAAAACTGTGCGCGGTAATGCAAGTTTATGTAGACCAAAGGTCCAGTTTTATCGCCAATAAACGAGAGGCTCGCAAACTTTGTAACCTAACTGTTATGAACACCCCGTTCGGTACGAATACGTCAGTTTTGAATACCCACTTCGACTGATAATTAGCCACTTATGCCTGAGCCAACAGAGAGTTGAGTAGCTTTGGTATTGTGAACGTGCCTAACAAGGAGATGGTATGAAAAAGATCTTAGCAGGTGCAGCGCTTGGTGCCTGTTTGGCGACTCCAGCGCTTGCGGAAAATCACGTTGTAGGTGGCTACTTTGCAGATTGGCAATATGCCAACGCTGATAACCCTTACACAGTGAAAGACATTCCTGCCGACCAGTTAACTCATGTGATTTACGCATTCCTCAGCATGTGTGGTCCTCATACCGGTGCATCTGAGCTTGTTCAGCAGCAAGTCTCTAAAGCCTGTGAAGGCTTGGCTCCTTACTCTGCCATCGTGGTCGATCAGGAAGCCGCGATGGAGGTGGACTTTGGTGACGTTTCTGTCGATGTTCCTTACAAAGGGCATTTTGCACAGCTTGCTGAGCTCAAGAAAACACACCCTGATCTAAAAATCCTCCCTTCATTCGGTGGCTGGACCATGTCTGAGCCTTTCCATGCAATGGCAAAGGATGATGCAGCTATAAAACAATTCGCGGAATCTGCCGTTGCGCTGATTGCTGAGTATGACTTCTTTGATGGTATTGATCTCGATTGGGAATACCCAGGTGGTGGTGGTTTAACCACATCCCCGTGGAACCCTGAAACCAAGCTTTCTGACGACGTAAAAGCACTGGAGCGCGAAGCCTTTACCACATTGGTGACACTACTTCGTGACGAACTGGATGCATTGTCTGCTGAAACTGGCCGCGAATATGAACTTTCAACCGCGGTAGGTGTAAGCCAAAAAGCCGCGCAGATTGATTGGAAAGCCGCAGCGCCTAAGCTGACTAATATGTTTGCGATGACTTATGACTTTCTTGGTGGTTGGGGCACGCAAACTGGTCACCTTACAAATTTGCATGCAACGGATCGCAGCTGGTGGGGAATGGGTGCAGATGTTTTCATTAACCAGATGATCGATTTGGGCATTCCAAAAGAGAAACTGGTACTGGGTGCAGCATTCTATGGTCGCGGCTGGGAAGGCTCTCAATTTGATGGCAACCTGCCAACCTCTGACTTGGCGTCTGAAAAAGGTGCGAGCTTCGGTACCGGTGAGCCAGGTTATTTCATGTATTGGGATTTGAAGCAAAATTATACCCAATCTGAAGGTTATCAGTATGGCTATGATGAGGCTTCTCAAGCGCCATATCTGTGGAATCCAGAGAAGAAAGTCTTTATCTCGTTTGAAGATGCGCGTTCGGTGAAAGCGAAAGCGGAATGGGCGAAGCAACAAGGCTTGGCGGGTGTTTTTACTTGGGAGCTTTCCGGCGACCCTGACAATGAGCTGACCACTGTGATGCACGAAGTGCTTCACAGTAAAACGGCAAAGAAATAACAATCTCTAGATAAACAAACCCGGCCATGTGCCGGGTTTTCTTTTAGGTATATCACTGCGGAGGGCCAAGTATCTCTTCAGCTTCCTGCACCCTATGCTGGGTTTTCAGCTTGCTAATGAGTCCCTTTTGCATTGAGAGGAATAGATTGAACTGTATAACAACATCAGGGTGCTTGATACTGGACAGGTGTCGGGTGCCACTTAGATAAGGGAGATTTGTGTTCAATGACATCGAAGGTGAGCTCTGCTCTGATTCTCTCAACTTCACGTTGAGCGCTGCCACGTTGGTATAAATACCATCAATTCTTTTCGAAGCCAGTAAGCGGATTAGTGATTCCATCTCTTTTACTTCGAACAGACTTATCTCTTTACTTTTTACTTTGTCCATAAATGGCCAAGGCGTGAACCCTGAGATTAGGCCAAGTCGCTTCAAAGAATCTTCGGAGACTATCTGGGTATCGTCCAATGTTACGACGCCATCAACAAATGACACCACTGAATCACTGTAGAGGATGTTGTGCCCTTCTTTTCTCGAGGCGCTCCAGTTAGGATTATCTGGATATTTTAGATCCACCTCGCCACGCAGAAACGCGGAATACAGTCTTTTCAGAGGCAGGGCCTGATATTCAAAGCTGTAGTTATTCTCGTGGGCAAAAGCATCTAAAAGATCCCGGTTAAAACCCTGATAGCTTTGGTTTTGATAGCGAGAGTAGGGGGAGTAGTCTTCAAATGCCTGAACGCCGATGATGAAATGATTGTCGCCTGAAATTCGCGCATATGCTGAAGAGACCAGCAAGGTGAAGGCAGCGAGTAATACTGTCGTCAGTGTTTTGCGCATATCTGACTCTCAATGACTCTTATCTAATTATTGAGATAAGTATATATGCTGTGAAGAAAGTCGTTTGAAATCGATGACATAACGCGAGCTAGGAACATAAGAACGTCAAAAAGACAAAACCCCGCAGAGCGGGGTTTTGTCTTTTTCAGCAAGCAAAGATATCTTTGTTTTTGTTTGTATGGGCTGAATATAATCTGAGCGATCACTCTGTGTCCAACGCTTCTGCAAGCTTTGTTAAATGATGGGCAGTGCATCACTTTTACAATGAAATGAAATGAGTTGCATAAATTTCTTGGAGATTCTTTTCCAAAAATAATCTTATTTCTCAGCAGAAAATCAAATCCATGCTTGTAAATAATACTTTACAATCAACCCATTAATTATTGAAATTAAAGAATAATCATGTCAATTTTTTGGCGTCATTTTTAAGATTTCACCGTTGGACGAGTCTGTTAACAAATAGATATCACCACTTGGAGATTCCACCACATCCCTGATACGCCCGTAATTGCCATCGAGTAGTCTCTCTTCGCTTAGCACTTGACCGTTTTCCATATCCAGACGAACCAGTAGTCCAAATTTGAGAGAACCAAGAAGAATATCTCCATTCCACTGAGTGAACTTGGTGCCTGATACCATCTCCATCCCTGAAGGAGCGATCGAAGGGACCCAGTAATGGATGGGTTGCTCCATGCCCACTTTCTCAGTCCCAGTACCAATTTGACTGCCGGTGCCGTAATTAACGCCATACGTGATAGTTGGCCAACCGTAGTTCGCTCCCTTGTACACAGGGTTAAGCTCGTCGCCTCCTTGGGGGCCATGTTCATGCGTCCAAAGTGTTTTCCCATCGTTATCCAGTGTCATGCCCTGGATGTTGCGGTGGCCGTAAGAATAGATTTCTGGCAAGCTTTCGGCATTGCTTACAAATGGATTATCTGACGGCACCGAGCCATCTAGGTTTAATCGAACCAGCGTGCCGACGTGGGAATCATTTTGCTGGGCTTTATCGCGGTTACCGCGGTCACCTAATGCGATATAAAGATGTTCATCTGTTGCCAGAAGCCTGCCCCCATAGTGTCTGCCGCCGGCTAATTTAGGACTTTGTGAAAATAGCGGTGTGAAGTTTGAAAGCGTATTACCGTTGAGGATGGCAGAAGAAACTGCCGTACCGGATTTTCGAAACTCTCCGTTTTCCGCATAAGCAATATAAACCCGCTTGGAGGTTTCAAAATCAGGGGCAAGGGCAAGCCCCAGCAACCCACCTTGTCCGCGATAAACTAAGCTTTCAGGGACACCTTGAATGTCTGTGATGTTTCCTTCAGGGCTGACACGCTTAATGCCACCATTTCGCTCCGTGATCAACATATCGCTATTGGGTAGAAAGACCAAGGACCATGGGTGATTTAGCCCCTGAGCAAGCTTATCGATAGTGAAAGTGTGTCTTTCTGAAGTAATGGTGTCGGCGTTTACCACCAGAGGAAGGCAGGTTGAGAGCAGGGCAGTGGTGATAAGTGTTGTCGCTTTCATAAGGGGTTCCGTTCCATTGTTATCCAATTTATCCGTCACCCCTCAATCTTACCTCATGTTGAAAGGGTCACGAGAAATGCTGAGCAAAGCGGAATTTTAGTCGGCGCATGCCTCTACCCAGTCTGGAAAATTTATCCGCCAAAGATGCAGCAGTTTCCGCTGTTTGCTCTGCGTTGCTATCTGTATTGTTTTGACCACTACTTTCCACACGGTTCCGTCCATTTTGCTTGGCGCGGTAAAGAAGCTTGTCCACGTCACTGTATATGTCAGACAGTGACTGACTAGCGTCTACTGCTGTCACACCAAAGCTGGCAGTGACGTTAAACTCGTCACCTTGCTCCGTCGTGAAAGAGAGTTCACTGATACGTGTTCGTAAATCTTCTGCGATCAACTGAGCTTGTTCGAGTTGGCTGTTAGGGAGCAAAAGCATGAACTCTTCACCGCCAACACGTGAACACACATCATTCCGGCGCAGATCGTTCTTGAACAATTCCGCAATGCCAGTCAGCACCTTATCGCCAACTGGATGCCCATAGGTATCGTTCACTTTTTTGAAGTGATCGACATCAAGCAGCAAGCAGCTAACTGGGCTGCCGTCGCTCTCCATCTCAGTCTTCAACTTATCAAGTTGGGTGCTGAGATAGCGGCGATTGTAGAGGCCAGTCAAGCTGTCAGTATTCGCGATCTTGCCCCAACGGACGCGACGGCGGTTAATCCAAAGGGCAGCCATCGTTGCGATGACAGTGGCGACAACACCTGCCACAACCAGCACGTTAAGGTATTCCACTTTGTCTTCGTTGGTTTTCAGTTCAAGCGTTTGCAGCACATTGTTCCAGCTCAGGTGTTGGTTTTCTGCTTTGAGCTTTTCCAGATTGAACAGCATCTGTTGGCGTTCCAGATTGTCTACCTGCTCGTCTGCGCTGAAATTGTTAAATCGGTTTTGGTAATCCAACAGAGTCAGATATGCGTTCTTGTAATCTTCAAGTCCAAAGTGTGCTTTGGAAGCAACCAGGTACAACTCAATTTCTGTGCGGTAAAGGCGCGAAAGGTCAGCTTGTCCAGTAATGAGAGGCGTGACCAAATCAATGGCAGCTTGGTAATTCTCATTCAACAAGCTTTTGTTGGCTTTCAGGTAATTGTACTTACTGATGTAGTAGCGAATGGTTTCACGTTCACGCAAAGCATCAGTTTGTTTGAGATAGCGCGCCATGCTTTTTGTGTCACCGGATTGCAGCAGGAGATCAGCAATCTGAAGGTTAATGCGGAAACGGTGAGAACCATCACCTAGCACTTGAGCAATCTGTAACGCTTGTTTGTATTCGAGCAGGGCTTGCTTTTTATCGCCTTGCTTTTTAGCCAGCTCGGCCATGTCGAGTTTAACCAGCAGTTGGTTAAACGACATCTTACGTTCACGGAAGAACTGATAAGACTGGTCTAGTAATAGCGATGCTTTATCGAAACCATTCAACTGAACCAAAATACCACCCAGACTGGAAGCAATACGTTCAACTAAAAGGGCGTCTTGTGTGGTCTTTGCTGCTTCTAATGAGCTCATTAGAGCCGCCATAGAAACGTCGTAATCGTTCTGCGCTTTGTACGCCTCACCTTTCACAAGCAGGATTTCTGCGGTGACTGAAGGATCGTTGAGGGTTTTCGATTCCGCCAGCAGTTTATCCAACTGGTCAAGCACCAGTGCTTCTTCTCCCTTAAGAATTCGAGCTTGTCCCAATCGAAGTTGCATCAGGTACAGATCCGCTTTTAAAAGCGGGTCATTTTTCGCCAGTTCGATACCGGTGTTTGCTGCTGTGACAGCGCTTTCAGGATCGTTCAGTAAAAGATCAACGGTGGATTTCTGCAGATAGTACCGAACTAAAAGAGGTAAAGGCTGGTTCTGTTTCAGTTCTACTTTTTCCAATTCGCTGAGCAAGGCCCGGGCTTTAATTGGAACAGAATAAAGAATGGATTGGACGCCATTAAGAGTTTTCTCGAATGACTGCGTTTTTTCAACGGAAGCATGTGCTGCTCCGGCGAAAATGACGAGAAATAAAAAGAGGTTTTTAAGCGTTTTTTGCATTGATGAAGCTTCCATGATCGACTTAGCTAAACGTCAACTCGTTGTTGTTTTTTTGTTCCGACCCAAGACGCACTCATAGAAGGGAAAACAACATCTTGGGAACACTTTGCGGACATAGACTACCCAACGCACAGTAAGGACTTTGTATTAAATTTGAGCCGAATGTATGAAATTCCTTATCGGATCCCAGATAAGCTTAGGCAGTGATAAAAGGTTTTGCCTGGGAGTGAAGGAATTATGGAGGAGAGTAGCACTGCCACAGAGTGCGGCAGCGCTTTGATGCTATGACGCAAACCCCGCTACTGGCGGTTTAAACAGTGTTGGGTAAGTACCCTATTCGCCATAATGGTGGGTTAGAGCGCTGTTTCTATTTGCTGATTTGCTCGTAGATTTCATCCTTGAGCTGCATGCGGCGTACCTTCATGTTGCGGAAGTTCTCATCATCAGTGGGAATTTTTGCCATCTCCAAGCCACGTATTCTGTGGTCAAGATGATGATATTCGTCGACAAGACTGCAAAAGGCTTTGTCAGCCATTTTCATATCATGAATTTTTTCTTTGTATTCAGGGAACTCGAACATTAGCGCGTGATTTTCTCCTTGCATATAACCTCCTGTAGCCGGCGCCTTCGAAAATCTTGATCGCAGTGGATCATCGGGAAAGTCCTCAAGGGACTTGTCGGTAATGGTGTCGCAGAAAGTGTTAAAAGTGCCTTTCTCTACTCTTTAAGAATAGGAATTCGCCAAACCAGATTCTAGTGATAGGGCACAACTTGTAGGGGAGTCTTAACAACTTAACAGGAAGGGTAAAAATTCCTTCACAGAAACGATAAAGGCGCCGAAGGCGCCTTTTTGACTGGGATTGCAAAGTATTCAGCGCTTGTCTTTGATGGACTCTGCTTCTTTTTTCAACAGGACAATTTTTCCAAATCCCAGTTTGCTGAAGTAGCTGTCTCTGTGATTTTTCACTGCTTTACTATCAGCCACCATTTCCAGCTGAAGCTCCATTTTCAAGAATGCAGTCAGGTCGATACCTTCTGCTTCTGCAGCGGCTTCATGAGGTGAGCGATGCTTCTGGTAAGAAAAGGTGATCACTTTGGTTTCGCCTTTATAGACATATTGAAGTTGGCGTGACATATCAACAGACCCTAAAGAAATTGAGGGCGGAGTATTCCTTACAGACTGCCCCAAGTCAATCATGCTAAAGCCTGCACCTCTATGAGGTTGAGGTACAACGACTCAACTGTTAGCGTGAAATGTCAGCGCTGACAAACTCTTCTTCTTTATCTGTTTGTTCACATGGATGAAACGCGACACGCTCTCCCTTGCCCGTCAACAGGCCAATGTATTTTGGTGCACCATCATGGTTGAGTTTCACAATACCCACCGCGCTTTGGTTGACGAGTAATCCGGGACTACCATTATCCGGTCTGCGGCGTTCAATGCGCATTCGCTTTCTTCTTGTGAATACGTTAAGGGGTGACTCTGGCCAGAAGAGCTTTCTATCCAGCCATTCAAATATCGACAGAAACGGCTCTGGGAATTGGTTCCTGAAACCACTGCAGGTAATTTGCCAGATACGGGGACTGCTTTTTCGAAAACGCATGCGAATGTCATAGGCAAAAGAGTAGTGAACGTCACCAGATAGGATTACAAAGTTCTTTGGCGTTTTCGGGTGTTTAAAAATATTTAGCAGCGCGTTTGCTGAGCCTGGGTGCGCCATCCAGTTTTCAGAGTCGGTGGCGAGTGGGTGTCCCATAAAGGTCACAATGCGCTGGATAGTTTCAATGAACTTAACCCCGAACATGGGAGCAGGGGAGACTACGACTACCGAATCATTGTTGAAAACATCTTGCTGGAAATCCATCAGAGATTCCCAATCCATAAGACCTGATGGTTTGTTGTAACTTGATTCAGAACGCCAACGGCGTGTGCGAGTGTCAATTACTACCACCTTTGGTGTGGTAGGAATGGTGTAATGCCATTGCTCAAAGTGGTGTATGACCTGCGTCATCGCATACAGATTCACGGGATCTGGCGAATCAAGAAATGCCTGTAATGGCGTCCAGAAATCCTGTGTAAAAGCTTTTGGCTGGTTTCCCCACCCCTGACAGAGGAAGTAGCCAATCATAGCGTTGGTAATCATTCCCTGAGCGAAGGGCGAATTATTAACCGCTCGTTCCCAGCCGACAGTCAGGTTGTAATCGTCAGTGACATCATGATCGTCGAAAATCATGTAAGTCGGGATATGGGCAAACAATCTGCGCAGATGAACCAACCCATTTCGGAAGCGAGCCAACTCTGCCAGTTCAATATCCCATCGTTTTTGAAGCTCTGTCGAGAGAGTGGGAACTGATTGCTCCAGCTCTACGTGTTGCCACAACGCCGGAGACCATACCAGCGCATACATAGCAATAAACTCATTGAGACTAATCAGGTGATTTTCAGTGGTACGGGAGCTAAAAACCGGTTCTGGTTTGGCCTTACAAAGTCGCTTTATCAAACCGTGGTTAATATCGCTGAATGGAAGTAGTTCGGTACGACTATAATATGGCGTTTTGTCTGGAGACAGCTCGCTGCAAAATCGGATATCAGCACCCTCGAGCTCCTGATCTTTCATCCCGAGCAAGGTGATGGTTTGACGGATGGCAGACATCAAAGGCCCGCAAACATCATCTGCATAAATTTGATCGCCACTCATGATCAGCAAATCAGCTCGCTTTTCTATAGGTGTCTCTTCATAGCTTTTGTCGAGAGCGGCTAGGGCATCTTCACAGTGGTGGTGTGGATGTCGGCAAGAGCCATGTGCTATGTGCTCAGCCTTTGAAGGAATGACAAATGTCGGGCGGGATTCATCTTCATAGAGAAATGCATCCAGTGAAGACAACAGTGAGTGACCGTCGTGGATAATGTCGTACTGTAACGGTATATCGAGATCGAAGTGAGTATCTGCGTTAAATTGCGCCATAACAACAAAGCAATGATCACCAAGTTGAACCTGCTTTTGCCCAGCAAAGTTCGCCTGATAAAACGCTTCATTCTGATCGCATTGATACAGAAGGAAATCCGCTGTGAGAGGCCCAGAAGTGATTGCCCAAATACAGACTTCATCCTGGGTTGTTCGCCTTAATATCGGGCCGGCTAAAAAAACAGGTAACGCCACGAGGTAACTCAACTTTATTGTTTGTTACCCTCACTTTACGCGCTCTTGCTCATGATTTGTAGGAGCGTAACTGTAAAGTCTTGCAAATATACTCATTCAGTCGAGCTGGCGTCTTTCAGAGAGGATGTTTGCGCCATTGTCCTGCGCTTTAGCGAGCCACTGGGCTGCAACCTCACTTTCACCAATATCCAGTAATGCTGTTGAAAGGGCGAGTTGCGCCTGTATGTGGTTCTGTCGGGCGGCAAGACTCAGAAAGTAGATGCCTTTCTCTACGTCTTTATCAGTAATAAAACCATTAAACAGCATCTGTCCCAACGCATATTGTTCGACAGGGCTATTACACAGAGCGAGATCCAGCACCCATTTGAATTCGTCGTAATCAACGCCGGTTGCGAGTCGCTCGCTTTGGTAAATGCTGCTTTTTGTCAGAGCATCTTGCTGCGGTGACTCGTTACAGAAATCGAGGTAAAGTGTAGATAGCTCAAAGACAGCGCTGTCATTTACCCCACTTAAGAAGTAGGGGGAAGCATCACGGCAATTTTCAGTAGGGTATTGGCCATTCTGGAGGTGTTGCCAACCTAGGTAGAAATCGCTTTCCAAAAAAGCTTCAGAATAATTTTCAAGCGTTGGGCAACTCGTGTTGGCGAATTCCGTTTCGTCAGAGCAAGCTGCAACAGTGACCAGCAGCGCGGGAAGTAACCACTTCATACTTCATTCCTTTTACAGCAATGGAATGAGTGTAAAAGGAGTAGCATATGGCTCGCTTTCCTATCATTGAGAAAAGGGCGATGAATTTGACCGAACATCGTGCGGCAAAATAGAGAGTCGGGTATCAGTGTTTACAGATAATACTGGGGTTCGTGTTGTGCGCAGACTCGTCTTTCACGGGTTTCATGGCAAACGCATAACGAAGAGAAGCGTAAAAGATGGTGACATATGCCATCAGTTCTGTGCCTTCTTCCGCGATATTTTTTGCCGCACGGACATAACCTTCATCCAGCACTTCTCGCCAAAGTGAGCCCATGCCAAAAAGTCTCGAGAAAACTAGGAGCAATACCAGCCCTAAACATAGCAAAGCAAAGTGGCGATGTTTCACAAACGCTGCAAACTGTTCGGCGGATTCTGCTCTATTTGTCTGCGAATATAGGATGGCACTGGCAGCGACGATAGAAGCGGGATAAACCCAGAAGCCATGGAAAACCAACTGGTCAAAAAACATATCCAATTCGCGAATCAGCAAACACAAGAAAAAGCCCATCACCAAAACACCAAAGCGCCTGAACGATGTATTGTGTTTCGCTATATGTGCATAACAAAGAATGGTCAAACACAGAAGGAATTGTTCCATGTATTCGACCAGAGTGCCTTCCGAAGCGCCTGTTTTCAGCGTGTCGATATCTAACCTAATAACCAAAACCGGCAAGGAGACCAAGAAAGCGAGAAATAAAAAGTGTCCTAAGGCGTTAAAGATGGCGGCTGTATTCTTAATGCGATGTGGCATCAGTGTCCTCTCAAACTGTGTTAATACATTTCTCACCCTATAATGACGGGGTGTGCGTGATATTTGTCACAACAAATTGTCGGCCTGTGTTAAGAGTTCCATTTTTATGAGAGGTGGATTCGGATATGGGAGCGTACGTCATTGAATTCTCATGATTTGTCTTATTTGTGAAATTGGTAACGCAAATTTTATTCCTGTGCTAACGAAAAGCTTGCCCGCCTTCTGTCTCATTCTTATTGGTTCGGGTAACTGACTGAACCGTGTATCTTTAATGGATAGATATTGAGGTTGTTTGGGTGCAAAACATAGAGGTAAAGCAATGGGCAAAAAAACCGTCCGCTGGGGAATGATTGGTTGCGGCAACGTGACTGAGCGAAAAAGCGGTCCTGCTTTCTGGGAGGTTGATGGGTCATCATTGGAAGTGGTGATGGCTAGACGTGAAGAGCAGGCCAGAGATTATTCTGCGCGGCACAACATTTCGCGATATACCGCAGACGCTAATGCACTGATCAACGATGCTGATGTTGATGCCGTTTATGTTGCCACGCCGCCCGATAGCCACCTTGAATATGCATTAATGGCGGCGAAGGCGGGTAAGCCGTGTGTTGTTGAAAAGCCCATGGCACTGACCACGGATGAATGCGACCAGATGTTGTCAGCATTTGAGAAAGCGCAAGTGCCTATTTTCGTAGCGTATTACCGCCGCTCTTTGCCGAGATTTGACGTAGTAAGAAATTGGATTGATCAGGGCATGATTGGCGATGTTAGACACATCCATTGGACGTATCACCGTGCACCAAGTCAAGATGACATATCAGGCAAAGACAACTGGCGCGTAAACCCTGCTCTAGCTGGAGGAGGTTACTTTGTGGATCTAGCCAGCCATGGTTTGAACTTGTTCCAACAATGGTTTGGAGACATTGTGGTTGCCAAAGGCATCAAAACCAATCAACAAGGCTATTACGAAGCCGAAGATGCGGTAGCCGCAAGTCTGGCTTTTGAAAATGGTGTGCTGGGTTCAGGATATTGGAATTTTGGTGCAGCAAACCGCGAAGATCGTGTGGAGATTATTGGCAGTGAAGGGCGGATTGTTTGCTCAGTATTTGGTGAAGACGACTTTGAGCTTGATGGAAAAGAAAAAGCGACGGTAAATATCGAGAACCCTGATCCGGTGCAGTATTTCCATGTTGAGGACCTGGTTGCGCATTTGAATGGAGATAAAGAACATCCAAGCTCAGGAATCGCTGGCAGAAATACAACATGGGCGATGGAACAAATTCTCAACGGCTAGGGTATGTTGACCTTTGGGATGTGGTGAGGAATCTGCTGATTTGAAAGGCGAATAGCTCATGATTTAGTCACTTGAGACTAAATTCGACCTGAAACACAAATTAGTGCTTGCAAGGTTTGGGCGGTTTCCATAATATTCATCTCGTTCTCAGGAACACAGACTATTCCCCCTTAGTTCAGTCGGTAGAACGGCGGACTGTTAATCCGTATGTCGCTGGTTCAAGTCCAGCAGGGGGAGCCAAATTTAAAGCCTCGTCGGAAGACGGGGCTTTTTTCGTTTGCCTCTTTGGGAATGCGTGAAACTGTCGAAACAGTCGCTTCGCGATATGTCGCTGACCTAGGCGGCCCCGCCTGCGCGGCCCGGTTCAAGTCCAGCAGGGGAGCCAAACCTGCGCGGCCCGATTTAAAGCCTCATCGGAAGACGGGGCTTTTTTCGTTTACCTCCTTGATAAACAAAATCTTGTCGTTCTGGTAATTCCATAACCGCCAACTCTCAACAGCTCCGTTTCAAGAACCTACATTCGTTAAATTTCAGCAGATTATTTCAATAAATCCGTTCAAATTGGTGAGAACGTAATGTTATATTATAACATTGTTGCTCAAGGCTCTTGATGGATCATGTTGTTACCCTTCCGCAAATTGCTCCCTTTACTGTTAGCTGTACTTCTCGGCTGGCAGGGTTTTGCGGTTGCGCACCATAAGGGCGAACATCACCACGAGCACAAAGTCGAGCATGAATGCACGCTTTGTATTCTCGGTATGCCAGTCATTGAAGTCGATATTATTGACTCCCCCTTAAACAACATACTGACTTTCACAGAACCTACCCTTTGGCTTTCGTCTCTGTCGACAGCACATATTGCCCAAAATGCGCGTTCCCCGCCAAAGTTAAACTTTTCAATCATCTACATTTTAAAAACTAATTCTTGGAGAAATTATGCGTACTAAACATTTGTTTGCACTGAGTGCTATTGCTTTGGGTGTGACGTCGGCAGCGTCTGCAGAAAATCATGAATTCCGTCAGCATGACGCTCACCAACATGGTGTTGTTGAGTGGCATATCGCGCAAGATGGCGACGAGCTTCTTGCAGAAATCACTGCACCTGGTAGCGATGTAGTGGGCTTCGAGCACGCGCCAGAAAATGCAGAGCAGAAAGCTGCGATTGAAAAAGCGGTCGCTGCACTGGCTAAACCGGGCGCTTTGTTTGCAATCAATGCAGAAGCTGGCTGTGAACTGGAAGCCCAGCAGGTAAGTCATACGCTAGGTGAAGATGACCACGATGACCATGGTCATGGAGACCACGACGGCCACGACCACGATAAGCATGATGATCACCATGGTCATGACCACGATGATCACGCCGGCCACGACCATGACAAGCATGACGATCACCATGATGAACACAAAGGCCATGACCATCACAATGATCATGACCACCATGACGAGCACAAAGGGCACGATCATCACGAAGACCATGATCACGGACATGACCACAAGAAAGCGCAACATGGCGAGTTCTCAGCGCAATATACCTTCCACTGTAAAGAGCCAGCGAAGATTCAATCTATTAAAACGTATTGGTTCACGGCATTTGGTAACACTGAGAAAATCAGTGTTCAGGCTGTGACTGATAAAGGTGTAGCGGCCGCAGAACTGCTGCCATCGTCTACCACTTTCCGTTTCTAAATTTTCAGGCCCCTTCGGGGGCCTTTTGGTTGTAATTCTATGTTATTGATTAAAGACCTCCGTTTCAGGTGGCCAGGCCAAGAACAATGGCAGATTGATATTCCAGATTTTTCTCTCGAAGCTAAAGAGCGCGTTTTTCTTAAAGGCGCCAGTGGGTGTGGTAAGTCCACCTTACTGGGTCTGATTGCAGGTATTAATACTGCTGATCAAGGTTCGTTGCATATTCAGGGGAGGGATTTAACGGCTCTGAAAGGCGCTAAACGCGATGCTTTTCGTGCAGATCATCTTGGCTATATTTTCCAGCAATTCAATTTGCTTCCCTACCTCTCTGTGATTGATAACGTGACTCTGCCTTGTCGTTTTTCCAAAGCGCGTAAAGAAAGGGCTGGAGACAACTTGCAGCAAGAAGCGGAGCGATTACTCCGCGCGCTGGCGTTGCCAGAAAATTGCCTCGATAAACCGGTAACCGAGCTCAGTATTGGTCAACAACAACGTGTGGCTGCGGCGCGGGCATTGATTGGTAAGCCTGCATTGCTTTTAGCTGATGAACCGACTTCTGCTCTGGATGCGGATACGCGTAATGCCTTTATCTCTCTTTTAATGAATGAGTGCGAGAACGCAGGCTCTAGCCTGTTGTTTGTTTCTCACGACAGTTCACTCGAGTCGCATTTTGATCGTTCAATCTCCCTGCCGGAACTAAACCGCGCGGCAACACCAATGGAGGTGCTCTAAATGGCTATCCTTCGTTTGGCGCTGCAAAGCCTTCGTAACCGCAAAGCGACGGCGCTTCTGACCATTTTTACCGTGGCAGTTTCAGTGGCCTTATTGATTGGTGTTGAGCGCGTGAGAACACAAGCAAAAGAGAGTTTTGCCAACACCATTTCAGGTACCGACCTAATTGTTGGTGCGCGTTCTGGGCAAGTGAATCTGCTGCTTTATTCTGTATTCCGCATCGGCAACGCGACGAATAACATCGATTGGAAAAGCGTTGAAGATGTTAAAAATCATCCCTCTGTAGCCTGGTCTATCCCGATTTCTTTGGGTGACTCGCATCGAGGATTCCGCGTTGTTGGCACAACAGACGACTACTTCAAGTACTATCGTTACGGCCAAAAACAGCCTTTGTCCTTTAAAGAAGGTAAGCCGTTTGATGGATTGTTCGATACGGTCATTGGTTCAGAAGTGGCCAAGAAGCTTGGCTATCAACTGGGTGATGAAATCGTCATTGCTCACGGCCTGGCAGATAAAAGTTTTGCCCGACACGATAACCTTCCATTCAAGGTCACCGGTATCCTAGCGCCAACTGGTACACCGGTGGATCGCAGCGTGCATGTGTCGCTACCCGCTATCGAAGCCATACACATTGGTTGGGAAAGCGGCGCTCGAATGGGGCCGGGGGTAAAACCTGAAGATATCGATCCAGACTCGCTGCAGCCAGGGCAAATTACTGCGGTGTTGCTCGGTCTGAAAAGCCGCATTCAGACATTTGCTTTGCAACGAACCATTAATGAATATAAACAAGAACCGCTGACGGCAATTATGCCGGGCATCGCACTGCACGAACTGTGGGGTATGATGTCGGTAGCTGAACAAGCTTTGATGGTAGTATCCGGATTTGTGGTGGTTGCAGGCTTGATGGGGATGCTCTCAAGCCTTTTGACCAGCTTGAATGAGCGTCGTCGTGAAATGGCAATACTGCGGGGAATGGGCGCAAGACCCGCGCATATCTTCTTCCTGCTTATCAGCGAAGCTCTGTTTCTCACTCTGCTGGGAATCATTGCTGGGGTGACAGTGCTGCTAATTATGATTAATCTGGCTGCTCCTTTTGTGTTGAGCCAATATGGATTGCAACTTTCCGCGGCATTTTTGAGTCAACATGAATGGATGCTGCTTGGCATTGTTCTGGTGGCAGGTTTTCTGGTTGGTGTGTTGCCTGCGCTTCGAGCGTATCGCCAATCTTTGTCAGACGGCATGACGATACGGATATAGATAATGAGAAAATGGTTATTAGTTTTAACCGCTTGCCTGCCAATGATTGCGCAGGCTGATGAGGCGCTGAAACTGGATTGGTTAGATTTGATCCCTGAGTCCGAGCGTAATCAGTTCAACAATCGCGGTATGCCGATGATTGACCACTCCAATGAAGCGCCATTGCAAAACTTGGTCGGCAATGTGCGTCCTGAGCTCAACAATAGCCAAGTGAAAATTCCGGGTTTTGTTATTCCACTTGAAGGTGACGCCAATAAAGTGACCGAGTTTTTGTTGGTTCCTTTCTTTGGTGCTTGTATCCACGTGCCGCCACCGCCACCAAATCAAATCGTCTATGTGAAGTTTGAAGAAGGTGCACCGGTACAGGAACTTTGGGATGTGGTGTACGTGGTTGGCCAACTGAAAACACAGACAGTTAGCCACGATATTGCCCAAGCAGGTTACCTGCTCGAGGGTTCAGCGATTGAACCGTATGACGATGAATAACAACTGAGATAGCATGTTAATTAAGAAGCCCGCACAAATCGCGGGCTTTTTTGCGTTTAGTGGTTCTGGAATAAATCGCCCAGAGTGGTATCAATCCATATCATCACTTTGTCCCATCCTCTGGCTTTACGTTTTATGGCACTAAGAGTGAGCAAAGGCGGGCTTGATAATTCTGCGGTTGAAAGTTCTTTCACAGAGCCCTCCATCCACTCATGGGTGACGATGTGTTCAGGAACAAAGGCCCAGCCGAGATTTCGCGTGATCAGGTTTGAAATGTAGTAATAGCTGTCAACGTGCCAATAGCGGGGAGAAAGTGGTTCTTCTTGCGAATAGCCGAGTCGATCCCGAATCGCGAGTTGGCGATATTTTACCAAGTCATCCTCATGGGGATGCTCAATAAGCGCAAGTGGGTGGTCATGACCTGTGATCAGACACTGCTTCACGGTTTCAATGTCGTACCAATCTAAAGATTCCGAGAGCGGCTTTACGCGGAATATAAAACCAATATCAGCCCGACCTTCATTGACCCAAGTGGCAATGTCGTCTTGGGAACCATTAAGAATGGTGAGTTTGAGCTCGGGAAATGCTTCAGCAAGCCGTTCAAATAGGATTTCAAACGTCTGGATGGGCACAGCTTCATCCATAGCGACATTGAACGCAACTGGCTCACCACCGGTTACCGCCATAGCGCGCGAATTCATTCGGTGGCATTGTTGCAAAATTGCTTTGGCATCGATCAGCATTTCTTTTCCCGCTTCTGTCAGCACGGGTAGTTTGGCGCTGCGATCAAAAAGCTCAAATCCAAGATCAATTTCGAGATTAGCGATTGCTGTGCTGACGCGGGATTGCGCCTTCCCGAGCTTTCTCGCTGCCGCTGAAAATGAGCCGTTTTCTGCCGCTTCTACAAACGCTTTTAGTTGTTCCAATGTCCATTGCATGAGCAGTTCTCGTTTTGACCTATCCGTTTTTCGGATTAATTGTAACTTTAATCTATAGCTATACAACGGGAAAATACCCGCCGACTAATTCTTAACTTTTTAGATTCGCTTTTTATGCACGTCACAGAACTCAAACAAGGTGACTCGATCACCAAAACTTTCTGGCGATTCACCATTCCTGCCATAGCAGCGATGATCGTCAACGGTCTCTACCAATTGGTGGATGGCATTTTTGTTGGTCACTACATCGGTGCGGAAGGCCTTGAAGCCATTAACATTGCTTGGCCTGTGATTGCTGTGGTAGGTGGCCTTGGCTTAATGATTGGCATGGGTGCAGGCAGTCTGGTTTCCATTTACCGGGGAGAGGAAAACCTGGGTAAAGCCCGCAGTGCGATGGCAACCGGCTTAGCGTTAACCATTGTGCTGGGTGCTCTGGCATCTCTGTATTTGATCTTGTTCGGCAATACCTTGGTCAATTTGCAAGGCGCAACGGGTCTGGCTTACGGCTATGCCAACAACTATTTGGACGTGTTCAAGTATGGCGCAGTGGCAACCGTCGCTGCAGGGGCCTTGCCGTTCTTGATCCGAAATGATGATAGCCCTTTCGTTGCCACATCCATGATGGTGGTGGGGGCGTTGACCAATATCGTGTTGGACTACGTCTTCATTGGTCTGCTGGGCTGGGGGCTGAAAGGTGCGGCTGTCGCGACTGTGTTAGCACAATTAGTGAGTGTGGCGATGGGACTGATTTATCTCTGCTCATCACGCTCATTTCTGGCGATCTTTCGTCATCCACTCATGCTGAGCCTCTCTGATGCGGGGCAAAGTCTGGTGCTTGGCTGCTCGTCGTTAGTGATGTTCATGTATTACGGCGTGGTGGTGGGTTTCCATAACCGTCTGTTTGCTGAATACGGCACTCCGGTGAGTGTGGCAGCGTTTGCAGTCGTGGGGTATTTGATGACGCTTTACTATGTGGTTGCTGAAGGTATCGCAGAAGGTATGCAGCCGCAGGTGAGCTTCTATCACGGCGCGCAGTCTTACTCGAAGATAGTGAAGGTCGCGAAACTAGCCACTATGGCGTCACTGGCTGCAGGTTTTATTTGGCTGGCTGTACTGAACCTGTTCCCAGACTTTGTCATTGGCATGTTTAACAGCGGTAACGAGGCTTTGCTGAAGGAAGCAGCTTTGGGGATCAGGCTGCATCTATCGGCAATGTATCTGGATGGTTTGATCATTCTGGCGTCCATGTACTTTTTGTCTGTCGGCAAAGGTGGAAAGTCTTTGAGCATCTCTGTCGCCAACATGCTGGTGCAGTTCCCATTCCTCTATACTTTACCGAAGTTTTACGGCGTGGAAGGTGTTTGGTTGGCAATGCCTATCTCAAATGTGGTACTGGCTTCAGTGGTGATTCCAGTGATGTGGCATGACATTCTGAAGCAAAAAAGTCAGCAGCCGACATTGCGTCCTGCCATCGCTTGAGGCCAATAGACGGGCGAACAAAAAAGAAGGGGAGCATTTGCTCCCCTAAATGTTGCTTAAAACTCGTCCCATTCTATTCCGTCGTCATCGTCGGTTTTTGGTTTGGGCTTCGCTTTTGTTTTTTTAGGTAAGACGGCTTTCTTGCGCGTCTTGTTGAACTTGGGTGTTTTTACGGGCTCCTTGTTTTCTTCAATAGTGAAGAATTCCATCATGGTGCTCATGTCCTGAGCTTGTGAGAGCATGCTCTCACCAGCCGTTGCAGCCTGTTCAACCAAAGCCGCATTTTGCTGAGTCATGGTGTCCATGCGTGAAATGGCGACGTTAACCTGCTCGATCCCTGAACTCTGGTTTTGGGCGGCATCGCTGATTTCAGACATCTTACTTCCCACTTCTTCTACCATGCTGAGAATCTCTTGCAGGGTATCACCGGACTCGCTCACCAAGATTGCGCCATCTTCAACCTTCTTGTTGGTATCACGGATCAAGTCTTTAATCTCTTTTGCTGCGCCTGCGGAGCGTTGAGCCAAGCTTCTCACTTCACCTGCCACCACAGCAAAACCACGTCCTTGCTCTCCGGCACGCGCGGCTTCCACCGCAGCATTCAAAGCAAGAAGATTTGTCTGGAAGGCGATTTCATCGATGACGCCAATAATGTCGGAAATCTTGTTACTCGCACCGCTGATCTGATCCATCGCGGTGATGGTACGCATGATAACATGGCCACCTTCCCGGGCTTTGTCCACTGCTTCATCACTGAGCTTATTTGCAGACATGGCATTTTCAGCACTCTGTTTGACCGTATCTGTCATGGTGTCCATGCTGGCCGCAGTTTCCTGCAACGAGGTTGCTTGATCTTCCGTGCGTTGGCTGAGGTCCCGGTTGCCAGAAGCAATCTCGTTCGACGAGTTAGAGATCGTTGAGGCGGCATGTCGGATATTACCGATGACCTGTGTCAGTCGTTCAATCGTTGAGTTGGCGTCAATCTTGAGTTGCGCAAAACGGCCGTGGTAATCCTTGTCGATACGCTCTGTTAGGTCACCGCGCGCCATTGAGCCAAGAATACGTTGCATGTCGGCTAACGCCGCGTCTGTGTTAGTGGTTAAGCCGTTTAACCCTTTCACGAGATTTTTATGGAATCCATGTTTGCCGTCGAGCGACAGCTGAATGGAGAAGTCGCCGCGAGAGGCGGCATCAACCATTTGGTCAATTTCACGCTCAATCGCAACTTCTGCTGTTCTGTCTTTCCATTCGATAACGGTACCAATTCGTTCTCCGTTTTCATCAAGTATAGGGTTGGCAGAAATGGCCATTGTGCGGTCGCCAACCATGAGCTCTGCTTTATAAACATCTTCAAGGTGATCGAGAATACGACGTTGATGCGAAGGGTTTTTATGGAAGAAATCAATGTTATGACCCATCACATTCTCTGGGTTGAACTGTGGTATGACAGTGGCGAAATCTTCGCGGGCATCGGTGAGCATTTTCGTTGCGGCGCTATTGATGTAGATAATATTGTAATCGCGGTCAGCAATCATAGTGTTGGTGGAAACGTTATCTAGTGCTTGGCGTACGCGGGCATTCTCTTCGGCTTTTTCCTGAGCTTCGCATTCAAGTTTCGCTTTGGCACGCTCTGAATATTCAACGTTTTCCAGTGAAGTATTAGTCGCCTGCTTGATAACCAGAAGGTCACCCTTGAGGTCTGACTCAATGCGATTACTGAAGTCACCTTCAGCCAATCCTTCCATCACTTTCTTAATGTCTTCAACCGCATTTTGAGTACTGTCCATCAAGGTATTAAAGGCCACAGCCGACTGACCAATTTCGTCGCGGCTAGTGACATCGACGCGGGTAGAAAAATCTCCAGTGACAGCGACATTTTCGAGGCTGTGAGTGAGTTTTAGAATCGGCTGAGTGAGCGAGCGCGTCACTAACATGGCTATCGTGGTGATAACAGCAACGCCTGCCAGCAGAATAAAGCCAATGAGCCACTTCAGCGCGTCTACTTCGCTAAACGCCTCAGCGCGGTCAATTTCTGCAACCAGTGCCCAGGTGGTATCTCCAAACTTGATGGGGGAGTATGCTGTAAGTACTGGCACACCTCGGTAATCGAGAGCGACTTCGTAATTGGTTTCGCCCGCCAGCGTCTTTTCAGTGATGTCCGTTTTTACGCTGCCATTTGCCGGGTCAGCAAAGGAAGCGACAACAGAGTGGCTTTGATCCGCAAGGTAAGAATCTGAACGCATCAGGAAGTCAGGGCCAACGAGGAAAGTCTCGCCAGTTTCGCCCATCCCGGTACGTTGCAGCATAATTTGGTTGATCTCATCAATCGACAACTGAAGTACAGCGACTGCAAGCGTATTACCGCCTAAGTCGGTAATGGGGCTACCAATAAACGCCGCAGGTTGATTGTTTTTTACTTCGTAGCGTTCATAGTCCTGGACGGCCATTGCGTTGGTGCTTATAACCTGACGATATAAGGTCGCAAGCGGACTATCCCGGTATTCACCAGAGGCCAAATTTGCGCCAAGATCTTTGTCCCTTCGAGCGGAGAAGATCACATGGCCCGTATCCGCTTGAATGATGTACACATCTGAGTAGCCGTAAACATTGACAAAGTCGCTGAGGGTTTTGCCGCTGGCTTGCCAGATTTCCTCGTATTCGTAGGTGTCGGTCAGAAACTCTTCGTCCGCTTCAATTTCTTCATCGACAGCGTAGAAAGAGAGCTGCTTCTGGATTTGTTTGGTGTCTTCACTACCAGCAAGGATACGGATATCCTTCATCGCCCGGTCAAGGTAGGACTCGATTTGGGTTTTCTTGACTTCCCGCATACTGACAAGCTGAGCAAAGGCCTGTTTATGCAGCGCATCGCTGGATTTTACCAGCGCTAGATAGCCCACCACCAGAATAGGCAAAACGCCAATAAAGAGGAAGATAAGCAAGAGTTTGATCTTTAGCTTTCCGAACATCTGACACCCTTTTATTGTCGAACGGGAAGTTTCTATGAAGAAGCTTCCCTATTACTGCGAATATACAACTGGCGGATTACGCGTTAACGAACCGACCAGTGAGACGGCGAAACCTCAATTTCCCAAAGAGGCATGTTGGCCATCCGGTAAGGGGTGTATGTCACTTCCTTGTTCACCGCTAACACCTTGTTAGGTGTAGGTACAAACAGCATGTATCCGCTGTTATAAACATGATTCATGATTTTCTCTGTCACCTGATCAAAAGCAGGTGTGCCGACAGATTCCCTGAACATTTCTTCGATGTATCCGTCCAGCTTGCTGTCAGGAAAGATGGTGCTCCAGTAATTGTGCGTACGGTAGACGAGAAACGCAGACCAAGGGTGGTTGTAGTACCAATCGTCATCACCCCACACCAGTAAATCCCATTCTTTGGTGTTTTTTCTGGCATTGGTTGCGAGCAGTTGACCAAACACGTCCTTTTCACTGGATGTAATATCGAAATTCAGCTTCACACCGACTTTACGAAGATCGCGGTCTATTCCTTTCCAGATATACATAAAGCGATCTTGGGTATAGACATTGAGTTCCAAGCCACTGAGCTTAGCTTTAAGGTCATCACGAATCGCTTTCGGATCCTGCACTTCGGAATAAGCTTTCAGATTTCTGACGACTTTATCGACGCCGGGGTAGAGCGGGGCTGCCAGTGTTGGCTTGATTTGACCTTCGCCTTGGTAGTATTTGTTCAGTAGCCTGCGTTGGTCGATAGCTTTGTTCAGAGCGACGCGGACTTCTTCATCCATCAAGCGCTTGTTACCATTTCGAAGGTTCATGTGGATGGCAATGTTATCTGTTGATGGAGCGGTCACCAGCTTCGAATACCGCGAACTGATAATGCGGTCTTTCTCTGATACCGGGATGGGCATGATGTCTAACTGACCTTCTTTATCAGCTGCCATCTCTAAGGCCACTTTGCTGTCGAGCTCGGTAAAAACGGTCACGGTTTCAATTTTTGGGTATTCGGGATTCCAGTAATTTGGGTTAGCAACCAATACCGCTTTGGGTGTTTGGCGATCCCCTTCGATATAACCTTCTCTCAGAATGTAAGGCCCCAAGCCGTATGGTCCGGGCTCAGCCAGATTGGGGCAGGTTGGTTTGCCGTTCCAACCGTATTTTTCTAGGTAAGGCTGGGTGTAGAACTGGATCCAAATGGCGTCATTCAAGAACTGGCCATATTTCTCAGTCAGGTGGAAACGGACCGTGTAATCATCAACTTTCTCTGCACGGTCAAAAACGCTGTCGATTTTCGTAAACAGGAATGGTTCTTTTTTGAAATATTCCATGTTCATAATGACGGCATCCGCATTAAACGGGCTACCATCCTGAAATTTCACACCTTGGCGAAGATCGAACTCGTAGGTTTTATCATCGATTTTGCGGTGCGCTACCGCCATATCGTATTCCCAGCCTTTGTCGTTATTTGCTGGACGAAGCAAGGCGGCATTAATAGAGTGGGAAATATAGATATAAGGAAGGCTCGGAATAAAAACCTTGAGGTGAGAGTTAGGGACTGGCTTGGCCCAAACGGCCACTGGAGCGAAAAGAGCAAAAATTAAAACACCTTTTAACAACGTTTTGACTGTCTTCATTTCAACTACCTTGGTGTTCAAAAATTAACAAATGGGCCGAGTAGACCTGCAGCTAATAATTAATTTGATAATCAAAAGTGTAGTTAAGCTTTGACTTAGTTTAGAAGCGCATGTCTCAATAATTATCGTCATAATAAATAACCTTATGAAAATCATGAGTTAATGATGATTTTTAACTTTACACATAGGCATTGACTTTATTTGCTGAGACTTAGAGAGTAGAAGCATCAGAAATGACTAAATTAGTCAGGGTTTATTAGAACAAGGAGAAGGTTATGAAAGTGCTTGCTTTCGCAGCGTCAAACAGCAAAACGTCGATCAACAAACAACTCGTGACTTATGCAGTGAGCTTGCTGGCAGATGCTGAAACCGAAGTGTTGGATCTGAATGATTATGAAATGCCACTTTTCAGCGTGGATGTTGAACAAGAACTTGGAAGTCCTGAAAAAGCGCAACAATTCTTTGCCAAAATCGGTGAAGTGGATGCGGTAGTCGTGTCTTTCGCAGAACATAATGGCTCGTATTCTGCGGCTTACAAAAACCTGTTTGATTGGGCTTCACGCATTAATCAGAAAGTGTTCCAAGGCAAGAAGATGGTGCTGCTTTCAACTTCTCCAGGCCCAGGCGGCGCGAAGAATGTGTTGGCGTCTGCAACCTCCTCAATTCCTCATTTCAATGGCGATGTTAAAGCCACGCTTTCTGTGCCGTCGTTCTACGATAATTTCGATGCAGAAGCGGGCAAAATCAGCGATGAGTCTCTGGATGCCCAACTGGTAGAGGCAATGGCAGCACTGCGATAAAAACGCTCTTTAGTGGAAGGCCAGCAATTGTTAAGTTGCTGGCCTTTTTTTGTTTCTTTTCTGTTGTTTCCCATCTCTAAATCTTTGCCATGAGTTGATGTTTACTGGGCTCGTACAGGTTCCTGTAAGCAACCACTGGCATAATCAAAACGGCATGGCCGCTGTACGGCAAAAAGTGGCGAATTTATGGGCAGTTATTTCTCACTGCCCCCAATCTTTCCACGAAAAACAATCAAGTTCCATCGAGCTATGCCAGCCCGGTGCTTTTGCATCATACCCATTATTTTTGCTCGGCTTATTTAGGGTCTGTTGACCTTTGGTTGAGGGAAGGAGAAAAAAATGATTAAACGGAAGTTGTTACTTCCTGCGCTAATTGGCGCGACGCTTCTGGCCGGTTGTGGTGGTCAGGACGCGCAACAGAAGAATGCGTTCACGCCACTGGTTGCTGTTGAATCAGCGGAGTTCATTGATTACCAGCCTCAGAAAAGCTTTGTCGGTCGTACGGAAGCGTTGGAAGACGTCGGCATTGTTCCTCAGGTTTCCGGTTACCTGAAGTCCCGTTATTTTAACGAAGGCGAAATGGTGAATACCGGCCAACTTCTTTATCAAATCGACCCTTCCCTCTACGAAGCAAAAGTCGCGAGTGCAAAAGCCTCAGTAGCACAGGCTAAAGCAGGCGTAACCAATGCCAACCTCGACCACGATCGAGGAAAGGACCTTTTGCCCCGTGGCGGTATTAGCCAATCTGAATTCGACCGACTGACCGCTGTAAAACTGCAGGCAGAAGCGGCGCTGAAATCAGCAGAGGCACAGCTTCAAGCGGCGGAAACTGACCTTTCCCATACCACGATTCGTGCGCCGTTTACTGGCCGCATCAGTGAAAGCCGTGCAAGTATCGGTGATCTGGTATCACCTTCAACGGGCGTGCTGACCACTATCGTCAGCCTTGACCCAATGCAAGCTTCATTCTCGATGAGTGAAAAAGATCGCCTGCAATCCGGTGCTGACCGAATGTCAGGTCTTGGCAAAGGTCGCAGCGGTGATGTGGAAGTCTGGCTGAAACTCGGTAAAGGCTTCGACTATGAGCACTCTGGCCAACTTGATTACCTTGGCAACCGTATCGACACCCAAACCGGTACCATTGCGCTTCGTGCCAAATTCCCTAACCCTGAGCACCGCCTGCTGCCAGGTCAGTACGTGGAAGTGATTGTGAAAGACAAGAACACCACGCCGACACTGGTTATCCCACGTTTGTCAGTACAAACCGACCTTGAAGGCGATTTTGTAATGGTGCTCAAAGAAGGCAACATTGTTGAGCGTCGCAACATCGAGTTGGGCCCTCAAACCGATCAGGGTGTGATTATCCGCGAAGGTCTGAGTAATGGTGAGCAAGTGCTGACCAAAGGTCTGCAACGCGTGCGTAATGGCATGACTGTTCGCCTTGAAGGGCAAGGGGCGTAACCGAATATGTTGAGTCGCTTTTTTATCCAGCGTCCTAAGTTTGCGCTGGTGATATCTATTATTCTGACGCTCGCAGGTGCCATCGCATTGCTTAACCTGCCGGTGGCGGAATATCCGCGCATCAGCCCGCCTTCGGTGAGCGTGACAGCGGTATATTCCGGTGCGAGTGCAGAGGTGGTTGAACAGGCCATCGCCGACCCGATAGAGACCTCGGTCAACGGTGTGGAAAACATGATCTACATGTCTTCCAAGAGTGCGAACGATGGCTCCTATAACCTGAACGTGACGTTCGATATCGGCACTGACCCTGACATGGCGCAAGTGAACGTGCAAAACCGTGTGGCGCAGATTGAATCTAAGCTGCCGCCGGAAGTGCGTCAGGTCGGTGTGACGGTGAAAAAACGTTCTCCTGACCTTCTGATGGTTCTGAACTTTTACTCGCCGGAAGGAAAGTACGATGACCAGTTCCTGGTGAACTACATCAATCTGAACATCAAAGACCAGATCGCGCGTGTGAAAGGCATCAGTGAAGTGAGCGTCCTAGGTGGCGGCGAATACGCGATGCGTATTTGGATGAACCCAGAGAAGATGGCGAACCTCGGTATCACCACCTCTGATGTGCGTTCGGTACTTTCTGAGCAAAACGTACAGGTTGCTGCCGGTGACATCGGTGCACCACCGTTCAACAACGCACAGGAAATGACCTTCAAACTGGTGACCAAAGGACGTTTAGGCTCGGTGGAAGAGTTTGAAGAAGTGGTTGTCCGAGCGAACCCAGACGGTTCTATGGTGTACCTGAAAGACATCGCAGAAGTCTCGTTGGGCAAGAAGTTCTACACAGGTAATGGTCAGTTCCGCGACCAACCGGCTTCTATCGTTATCCTGAACCTGCAATCTGACGCCAACGCGCTGGAAAGTGGTGGTTTGGTGATGGATCGTCTGGCGCAGCTTTCGCATGACTTCCCGGAAGGTATGACCTACGAAACCAGTTATGACACCACACTGTTTGTCGCTGAGTCCATCAAGGGCGTAGTGAAAACGCTGGTGGAAGCGGTGCTTCTTGTCATCGCGGTTACTTACCTGTTCCTTGGTAGTTTCCGTTCAACGCTGATTCCAGTTGTTGCGATTCCGGTTTCCCTGATTGGTACCTTTGCGGTCATGTTGGCAGCGGGCTTTACCATCAACACCGTGACCCTGTTTGGTCTGATCCTCGCTATCGGTATCGTGGTGGACGACGCTATTCTGGTTATCGAAAACGTTGATACCAACATGGCGAAAGACCCATCCCTTACTCCGCGTCAGGCAACTCTGCTGGCGATGAAAGAGGTAACGGGTCCAATCATCACCTCGACACTGGTACTTCTGGCGGTGTTCCTGCCGGTTGCTATGCTGCCGGGAATCACGGGCATCATGTACCGACAGTTCGCACTGACCATCTGTATATCGGTACTGATATCGTCCATCAACGCACTGACATTGTCTCCGGCAATATGTTCGTTGGTATTGCGTCAAGGTGGCGACAACCACGCGCGCTGGTTCAAGGCATTCAACAATGGCCTTGAGAAAGTAACGAACAAATACGGTGTAGCCGCAGGCTTCCTGGTGCGTAAAACCGCGGTGCTGGGTGTGTTGTTTGTGGTGGCGGTCAGTGCCGCTGGCTACTTCGCAAAAACCACTTCAACCGGTTTCGTTCCTCAGGAAGACAAGGGCGTAATGCTGATTAACGTTCAGCTGCCAGATGCCGCTTCTCTGTCCCGTACCGAAGAAGTGACCCGTAAGCTGGGTGAAATCGTGACGTCTGAGCCGGGCGTAGATGGCGCGACCGTCGCGAACGGTTACGCGTTCCTGACCGGTGCGGCGGCATCTAACGGTGCGTCGATGTTCGTGAAGCTGAAAGACTGGGAAACCCGTCAGGCTTTGGATGGCGATCATTCTTCGTTCGACATCATTAACCGCATTAACGTGAAAGCGGCAATGCAGTTGCCAGAGGCGATCATCTTTGCGATGGGGCCGCCTGCAGTGCCGGGTATGGGTCCTGCTTCAGGCTTCGAATTCGTGCTGGAAGACACCCTAGGCCGTAGCCGTGGCGATCTGGCGATGGTAATGCAGCAGTTGATGGAAAAAGCGAATGAGCAGCCGGAAATTGCGCGTACCTTCAGCACCTTCCGTGCGAACGTACCGCACTTCTACATCGACATTGACCGCGAAAAAGCAAAACAGCTGGGCATTCCGCTTTCAGAAATCTTCACCACACTACAGGGCAACCTAGCTGGTATGTATGTGAACGATTTCAGTCTGTTCGGTAAGAACTACCGTGTGACGATTCAGGCGGACGGTGATTACCGAAACGATCTGGATTCCATGGGCCGCTTCCACGTGCGTTCAACGTCGGGCCAGATGATCCCACTCAGCACCCTGATTGATGTTGAGCAGGTGTTTGAGCCTGATGTGGCGTGGCGTTACAACATGTACCGTTCAGCAGTGATTCAGGGCTCGCCGGCACCGGGTTACTCATCCGGTGATGCGATTGCAGCGATGGAGCGTGTTGCTGCAGAAATGCTGCCACAAGGCTACCAGTACGAGTGGACAGGCATGGCTTACCAAGAGAAACAAGCAGGTAATCTGGCTATCTACGCGTTTGCACTGGCATTGATCTTTATCTACCTGTTCATGGTGGCACAGTATGAAAGCTGGAGCATTCCGCTGGCGATCATTCTGGTGGTTCCAGTGGCAACGCTTGGCTCCTTCCTGGCGTTGGCAATGACAGGCACACCACTCAACCTGTATGCACAGATTGGTCTGGTTCTGTTGATTGCACTGGCAGCGAAGAACGCGATCCTGATTGTGGAATTCGGTAAGAACGAGCGTGAACAGAATGAACTGCCGATTGAGCAGGCCGCTGTGAAGGGCGGTAAGCTGCGTTTCCGCGCGGTGAACATGACCTCCTGGTCATTCATTCTAGGTATTCTGCCGCTGATCTTTGCAAGCGGTGCGGGCCATATCAGCCAGAACTCACTGGGTATCTCGCTGACGGGCGGCCTGCTCTGTGTGCTGCTGGCCGGTACCTTCCTGATTCCTGGCTTCTTCTCACTGATCCAGAAAGGTCGAGAGAAACACCACGGCGGTTCAACCAAACTGGTGGAGCTGGAAGACTGATTCTCCCTACGAATAAGAAAGGCACCTTTGGGTGCCTTTTCCTTTTGTGTGAGTTCAGGTGCTCTGATTATGAACCAAGTTGCTAATATAAAAGATAGGAGTCTGGTAACCAAGAGTAAGCACTGCGATGGAAAAAGACGAAGAACAAGAAGAGCAGCACCGCAATTTCTTTAGGCTGAGATATAACGAGCCTGAGATGCCTTCTTTCTTGTGGGATGGAGAAACCTTTGCTGTGAGTGAGATTTCAGAGCAGGGGATTCGCATTGAGGTCAAAAAAGATACTCAGATTGTTGATGGAGAGGTGATTGCGGGCATCATTCAATTTGAGGATGGTGGAGAGATAGAGATTCAGGGGAAACCACTGAGAAGGGAGGAGGATGAATTGGTCATCAAACTCCATCATGGGGTCGAACTTAAAATCATGAACAAAGAACAGATTCGAATAAGAAAAAAATATAGCCGCGACTGAACCTGATCTGGGTTCAGCTCTCGAATTTCCTCCGCTTTATCATTTGAAACCATATGCCTTTCCTTCTTAAAAAAGGGAGAAAGGCAATGGAATGCTTGCCTTAAACTACGACAGTAAAGCGTTGTATAAATCAACTCGACATAAGTTTGTTCTTAAAGGGTTTGGTATGGCTGATATGGCAAGAAATGCAAAATGCGCCTTGGTGTCTTGTTCTCTGTTTTTGACCAGTTTTGCGCCTTCATCACTCGCGCTGGAATTGACTCAGGCACAAAAAGAAGAATTCGTGAACAGCACAGTGATGATGCTCGAAGCAGGCGGAATTCTGGGTTCTATTGCTAAATGCTCGGGTAAATCTGAGGGTGAACTAAAACAAGGGTACGAAGAAGTACTGTTCCAGTGCTACGACGAGATTAAGAGCTTTGACGACATCTCTGTCTGCCTGACGGAAAAAGTACCCAAGATGACGGGACTCACCGCGGAGCAACTGGATAAGTGCGTGCCGGACGATATGTGATTTGATCAAAAAGGGGGCATGACGCCCCCTTAACTTTTTCTAAGGCAAAGCTTTACTAGAAAGCCAATCTGCCCAAGGCCAACAGCCCCTAGTGTTGCGGCAAATCCGGTTTGGGTTTCACCTTCACCAGACTTTCGATAATGCTGACCGCCAAGCCCAGCCAAATCAGACCAAAGCTCACCGTTTTCACGCTATCAAACGTCTCCCCAAATACTGCGACAGCCAGAACAAACTGCAATGAAGGCTCAATGTACTGCATAAAGCCAATCATCGACATTTGTACATACTTCACCGCTTCTGAGAAGAAGAACAGCGGCAACAAAGTCACTGGCGCCGCGCCAAGGTAAAGCAGCAGAGTAGAGATATCACCGGATATAGCCACGCTGGTGCCTGAGCCCATCTTGTACGCCATATAGGTTGCCGCAATCGGCAGAAGCACAATGGTTTCCACCAACAGGCTTGAAATCGCATCGTACTTCACATGACGCTTGCACCAGCCATACAACGCAAAACCCACCGCCATCAGCAAAGCAGCAACAGGCAGTTCACCGTATTGCCTGATTTGATAGCTCAAGCCCAAGGTGCCGAAAACCACAGCGGCTTTCTGCCCCAAAGAGAGCTTTTCATTAAACGCCACCACACCCAGTGCAATCACCAGAAGCGGGTTAATGAAATAGCCAAGGCTCGCATCCAACACGCGATCGTTGGTCATCGCCCATGTAAAGGCACTCCAAGAGACACACATCATCACAGAGGCGATACCCGCAAAGAGAAACGAGCGCTTGTCGGCAATCAGCGCTGCCCAGTTTGGCGACTTGGTTTTGCGCAGTTGAAGTACCAGAAGCAAAAACGGCAACGACGCGAGAATACGAAGTGCCAACAGCTCATCCATGGCTGCGCTGGGTAAAAATTGGTAATAGAGCGGCATTGCGCCCCACAACAGGAAGGCAACAGCCGCCATCACGTTACCAAAACGTGTTGGACTCATAGATAAACACCTGGATGAAAAGTGGTCAGAGGATGCGCGATTGTATAGCGAGATCGGGATTTGTAAAGTGACTAAGGTGAAAGAATGATACGCTAGGCTGTGGATTTATCTGGACGTATAGAAATGGTGAATTTTTGGATGTTTTCGATGGTTGAAAGGTTAGGTTTCTATGGGGATTTTTCGAAATATTTTAACATTCAAAGTTTAGTGTTTTTCTCGGATATTTTGGCTATTTGAAGCGCTTAGTCGGTAGCTTCTAATTGCTTGATGGCCGTTGAGCTAGATTCCGTAGTCAATCCTGCTCTTGAACCCTTCCCCTTTTCAAGGGGAAGGTTAGGATAGGGGGCTACTGATATGAAGGGTGATGCGCAGTCATGGCAAAATCCAAAGTTGGAACTGATCAATATCCGATATTACTTTTCGAAGACCGTTACGTTATGGCTTTGCAACGACTCTTTTGTGTTTTAAGAGCCAGGTGCTAAAGAATATATCAAAAACAAGGATAAATGCTGATATCACAACTGCATATATATGTATTGGTCTAAGAGTAAGAATATCAAGGTTAATGATATATTTAGATGCTAAAAATCCCAGACATAAAGTCACTGCCATTAATATGGAAAGAGCTATATAGTCAGGGAAGGCCTTGAAATTAAAGTATATTCTCTCTTTACACCCAGAGCAGGATATCTTATTGGGGAGACCAGCTTTTAAAATGTCAATCATGGTGATTTTTTGATTGCAATTAAAGCAAATTCTATCACCACAATTGTCATCTTCACTTTTAGGTTGGTATAGATTATTTTGAAACTTTGATCTTAAATTATGTATGTTGGTATTCCAATCATTTGTTAACGGTGTAATAACGTCAGAGGCTTCGAAAAAATAGAGATCGTTCTTTTCGCAGTATGTCAAAGCAAGTAAAAGTGCTTCATAAGCATCATCACCCATCTCCTGCTTCATCGCAGGCTCTTGGCTGATGAGCCATTGTTTAGCCTTGCTCACATTTTTGATAACACCACTGGCGCTGTAATTGTCTATGAACATTTGACAATTTTCCGTGTCAAATTTTGCTAGTGGAGAGCCTTCTAAAGATGAAAAACATTCAAAAAATGATTCGGTTTGTTTTTTTAATCCATCTTCTTGGATGAGAGAGAAACAAGCATTTCTTGAATAAAAATATAGATTTAGATGTCCAGAGATACAAGCTATTACATAGGAGAAAGAAGAATTAAAGTTCTCTGATGTGATCTTATGACCTTCTGATATTTCACCGTTTTTATACCAAGGGATAATTGTGGATTTAAAAGTTTCCTTGATGATTTCTCTTTCTTCAAGGTCTGAGGTGAGTTCATTTACACGACTATTGATTAATGTTTCATCATTAAGTAAATCGAAAAAGTAGTAATTCAATTGATATTTAGAAATACTATGGAATGTAACATCATATGACATTGATACTCTCCTAAGAAATAAATATATTGGTGAATTTACTTTTTGAAGAATATTTATCAACGGAGAGTTTTTGTATTGACGAGTGAAGTCACGGAATCTTTATGATAATTAATATACCCATGATCATTGAAGGTGTTTGACATTCAGCAGTATGAGGTTTCAACTTGCTGATAATGCAGAAGCTATCGCTGTTGCAATACAATGGGGCCAAACCGTTTGTTGTTGATGAGACCACAGTTGTTATACACGACAGTTGGGCGAGTTCTATCGGCTACTTTGGGTTTGGGCTCGCTAAATAGCTGCTCCTAATAGTGCTACATCTTTGTTAGTCGTATGAAATACAAGGCCTTACGGCAATGTGGTTCAAAGCAAGTTGTAGCGTCATCTGTCAGCTAAAAGCGACGCTATCTCTGCAAAGTGACTATCAGAAGCAGAGATCTATAATTAGGAATAGTTATTTAGAACCCACATTCTGCCTCAAACGTTATTCGCTCATGTGTATACGGATGATCAAACGACAACTGCTCAGCATGCAGGTGGAGGCGTGTATCCGGTTCTCCATAAAGTACATCGCCGACCATAGGCATATATAGTCCCTTCGAATGGGCGCAATGGACGCGGAGTTGGTGGGTGCGGCCGGTTTTGGGGTGCATGTAGAGTTTGCTGCGGCCGTTTTTCACTTCAATCAACTGCCAATAAGTGGTCGCGGGTTTGCCGTGTTCAAAGCACACCAACTGGCGAGGCCTGTCGTCTGGGTCGCCGCGCATGGGTAAGTTGATTTCACCTTGTTCTTGCTCAATCACACCTTCCACCATGGCGATATAGCGCTTTTCCACGCCTCGGGTGATGAACTGTTTTTGCAGGCTTTTGTTCGCGCGACGGGTGAGGGCGAATACCAACAACCCAGACGTCGCCTGATCCAGTCGATGAAGCACAAAAGGCCCTTCTAAATCAGGGAACATTTCAATCACGCGGGTGTAGGCAGAATCTTTAATTGTTTTACCCGGTACTGAGAGCATGCCAGAAGGTTTGTTGACCACAACAATGGCTTCGTCCTGATAAACCACTTCCAGCGTTTTATCTTCTGCCCAGTTTTGTTCAAGTGGGTTTGGGTCAACCGTTAAGCCTTCGAGCATATGACCAAGAATGGGATGACACTTTCCGTGGCAAGACGGGTAGAACTTTTTGTGCTGACGCACTTCGGATTTTGGTGACACGCCCCACCAAAATTCTGTCATTGCCAACGGTGTGTAACCGTGCTTGTAGGCGAAGTGCAAGAGTTTCGGCGCAGCACATTCACCCGCGCCGGCTGGTGGTGTTGGGTTGGCAGTGGGCGCAAAGATCGATTTGAGGGACTTCTCTTCACCAAGCGCATTGAGGAAACGGTATTGCTCAAACAGCTTGTTCTGAAGGGCATTCGAGAGCGTTTTACGTTGCTGTTTCGCGTGCTCGATATCTGTGTTTAATGCACTGAGCTGTGATTCGATAGCATGGATCTTTTCGTCCCACGCTATTTTCAGGTATTTAAGCGTGTTCTTCTCTGCCACACTTTGCTTTGCCAGATCGTCCAAGGCAGCTTCCAAGGCTTCACCCGTTAAGGTTTCTTCCGCCAGTTTTCGTTCTTGTTTTCGGGTGGCGCGAGCTTCAATCATGCGCTGGCGTTGTTGCTGTTCTTCTGCCTCGTATTCGGTCTGCATTTGCGCAAGTTGAGTACCCAACTGGTCTAACAAAGGATTGGCAGAAAGTGTGGAGACTTGAGTGTTTAGAGCAGTGATCGCTTCCAGCTCTGTTCTGAAGAAACACTCCTCCGCCAGCATATCGAACACAGGTGGAACGAAGTGAGGCAGTATGTTCTGGTCAGCAATTTTTCCTGAGAAGGCACTGAAGTAGCCAAGTTCGCCCTGTGGTGATCGTACTAGTAGTACACCAAACATTTTACCTGTGCCTTCGGTAGACTCATCAAGTCTTGGAGCCAGAGCCTCGTCTAAACCGAAATCATGTTGCCAATTTGTCTGACTTGCGAGGTGTTGTTGCAGTTCATCTGCCGCCAGTACACAAAGCGGATGTGGCTGATAGTAAAAGGGAAAGGTAAATGCACCTGGCAGATCGAACTGTTCGGTATCGCCTTGAAAGCGGGTGAACAATTCTTCAGGGGCAAACAGCATTTCTCGGTGCATGGTTATCGTCTATCAGCATCTCAGTTTGGGGCGGTGATTCTACCTGTTTAGGTGAGAAAAACCACTTTACTGAATTTAAGCTATTCACGGGTGTGACAGTGTAACTAGAGGCGATGCATTGAATTGATACCGGAACACGCAAAGTCTGCGATCAAAGAAAAAATTGGGCGTACTGAACCACCTACGTCAGAGCAACTTGTCGGGCTTTATGTTGAATTGCGGTTATCTACTACTCCAGGCAATAGATCTTCCCTACCAATTAACGCATGAAAAAAGTATGGGTAATTGGTAACACCATGAGTAGAGATGAGTGACTTTTGGTTGCATTGTTAATTATGTCGTATTGAAAATTATGGTGGTTTTTTGATGGCCGAAATTATTAAAAAACCAATAATAACAATATGATAATAACGAAAAGTTGTTGAGGAATTGAAATGTAAAGCATTTGTTTGGTCAATATCTAAATAAATATCGATAGGAAAATTCTATTGAATCGATGGAAAAAAGGTATTTTTCTCTGGGTCAACCTGCGGGCTATGGTTTTTGTGAAACATAAGGTCTACTCACAAACCGTAGGAACATTTCTGGAAGGATACAATTATGAGCAAGAAATTGACTACCATCGCTGGCTGCCCTGTCGCCCATAACCAAAATGTGATGACTGCAGGTCCCAGAGGTCCCCAACTGTTGCAAGACGTTTGGTTTCTGGAAAAATTGGCGCACTTTGATCGCGAAGTGATTCCAGAGCGACGTATGCATGCAAAAGGCTCTGGCGCATATGGCACCTTTACGGTGACACATGACATCACCAAATATACCCGTGCAAAGATTTTTTCCGACATAGGAAAGAAAACGGATTTGTTTGCTCGCTTCACCACGGTCGCAGGTGAGCGTGGAGCGGCGGATGCTGAGCGCGATATTCGAGGGTTTGCCCTAAAGTTTTACACGGAGGAAGGTAACTGGGATCTAGTGGGTAACAACACACCGGTATTCTTCTTACGAGATCCTTTGAAATTTCCTGATCTCAACCACGCAGTGAAGCGAGACCCTCGCACAAATATGCGCAGCTCTGCAAATAACTGGGACTTCTGGACATCGCTGCCTGAAGCTTTTCACCAAGTAACGATTGTGATGAGTGACCGTGGTATTCCCGCTTCTTACCGCCATATGCACGGTTTTGGTAGTCATACGTTTAGCTTCATTAATACGGATAATGAGCGTTACTGGGTGAAGTTCCATTTTAAAACACAACAAGGGATCAAAAATCTTACTGATGAGGAAGCAGAGCAGTTAATAGGTAAAGATCGTGAGAGCCACCAGCGTGATCTCTACGAGGCAATCGAGCGTCAAGATTTTCCCAAATGGACAATGTACGTTCAAATCATGCCTGAGCTTGAGGCAGATGAGGTTAACTTTAACCCATTTGATCTTACGAAAACCTGGTCTCAAAAAGACTATCCATTGATCGAAGTTGGCGAGTTTGAGCTGAACCGAAACCCTGAGAATTTTCATGCAGAAGTTGAGCAGTCTGCTTTCAACCCTGCGGCTGTTGTTCCTGGAATTGGTTTTTCGCCGGATAAAATGCTGCAAGGACGTCTCTTTTCTTATGGCGATGCTCAGCGTTACCGTCTTGGGGTGAACCACCACCAAATCCCAGTTAATGCGCCGCGCTGCCCAGTTCATAGTTACCACCGTGATGGTGCAATGCGCGTTGATGGAAACTTTGGGTCAGCAATCGGTTATGAGCCAAATCATCAGCAGGAATGGGCTGAGCAGCCTGATTACTCAGAGCCGCCGCTTCGTATTAGCGGAGACGCACACCATTACGACCATCGAGTAGATGAAGATTACTTTAGCCAAGCAGGTGATCTGTTCCGTCTTATGACTACAGAGCAACGTCAAGTGCTCATTGACAATACCGTTAGAGCTTTAGATGGTGTACCTGACTTCATTATCGACCGTCATATTAAGCACGCTTATAAGGCTGATGAGGCTTATGGCAGGGGCCTTGAAGTTGCGTTGGGACGTAAATCGTAAATAAAAAAGAGGTACCTCTGGTACCTCCTAATTTTCTAATAAATGGTGTATCGGATGTATTGAAACGGGAAGTGGTTTCAGCCTTTGTTTAGCTTGGTAAGTTGCCTATCTGCTCGCCCATGTCCATCAGCCTGCTTAATATCCTTTCACCGTCAGCGCGTAGCCCATTGTGCTCATATTCATTGGTGATCCAAGCGCGGCTGTTTGGAATGCCTTTCAGGGTTTCGCGTGAGTAATCCATTTCGACATACATGTCATCTGCATAAACAGCGCAGGTGACAGGTACCGTGTTTTCAGCGAGTTTTTCGACATCGTAAAGTGCAGGCCAGTCTGATTTTTTCGCCAGTGCTTCTGCCGCCTGTTTGAGCGGTAACAAGTTTTGCATTTGGTCGAACATCCATGGATAAACCATTTCTCCGGTAAACAGGAAAGGTTTACCCGGTTCGTAATTAAACTCTGCGTATTCCGTATTGCGAACGCGGTGTGCAGACCAAACTGATGCTTCGCCCTGATTGTAAATCGGCTCATGCAAGAAAGCGTAAATCGGATTGGTCTGGTAGCCTTGTTCCGTCAGCATGGCCTGCAGGAAACTGACACTCAGCGCTTTGCCTTGCACGGTTTCAGTAAAGGCTTCTTCCAAGAGGTAGTACATCGGCAGATTGGCACCGCTTCGGCCTAAATTGATGCCAATTTGTTGGAACTGTTCAACGGTAAAGGTTTGGCCGTTTGGCAGCTTCACATCGCGAGTTCGCAAGAACTCAGCAATTTCTGCGCAACGTCTTTGTGCAGATGGAAACTGGTCAAAGAAGGCTTTATTTTTGTCTAACACACGTTGATACGTGGCTCGGTAAACATCATCAGCATGACGGGTAAGAGAAGGCACACCGCCTGTAATGTAAACGCGATGTAGACTTTGCGGATAAAAAGAAAGGTAAGTCAGCGAGCAGAAACCACCAAAGCTTTGACCCAGAATTGACCATTTCTCCGCCCCCAAGGCTTCACGAATGGCTTCAGCATCACGAACGATGTTGTCTGCGCGGAACTGGCTGATGTATTCCACTTGTTTCGCGTCGTCCATATGACTCAACGTCTGGTGAGTCAAGGGTGAACTCATGCCTGTGCCGCGCTGGTCCAGCAGTAACACACGGTGATCTTGCAGGGCACGTTTCAGCCAGCCACTTTTTGAATCAGGACGTGGAGACGGAAATCCTGGACCGCCCTGAAAGTAAACCAGCCAAGGCAGATTGGCGTCTGCTTTGGATAATTCCACCACCTCACGGGCAAACACGGTGATGCGAGTGCCATCTTTCTCGCTGTAGTTGAGCGGCAGGTCGAATTGGTGTTGACGAAAAAGCACGCCACTGTCGGTAAAGGATTCTTGCATAACCTGTTTTCCTTGTCGTGAAGGGGAGAAGCAGCTGTCAGGAGACAGTTGAGACAGCGCTGGTGGAGTTATCAGCACTCAATTCGGACGCCAGAATGAGTTTAGCTAAGGTATCGCGAGATTTGCTTTTACTTGCGTCACTAAATTTAATGCCGAGTTGAATACCCTCGCCATTGCTGGTGACGTTCATGACTGTTCCTTCAAATTCCATGGGGTGATCAAACAGCGCATTGATGACAAATCCAATGGTTTCACCTTCATCAATGAACTGGTTGCTGGACATGCGAATGGCACAACCGCTCAGCGAAAAGTCAGACAGCTTAGCCAAGGCTTTACGTCCATCAATAATGAGATGAACAATACGCGAAACAGCATATCTGGCGTCAGAACGCATGCGATGGATACTGACTTGAGGAGGCAGTGCTATCGCGATCATTTTCTCTGGGCGGTGCAATACGCTGAGAATATGGGATTTGAGCGCAAATATCTCGCCGTAACGTGATGAGGTTAACCCCCGGACAACCGCTTGCATGCCTGATGTGTCAGTCAGCAGCTTCGCGAGCTCAGGATCAGTAGGCGTTTCAAGTAGGATGTATCTTTTTTCGCGATATCCGATAAGGCGTGAAGCGCCACCAAACGCTTTGATCTTGTCTTTGTACCTAAGCTCGAAAGTCAAAGGCGTTCCAACAGGCAGCGTTGGCAGGAATTCTGAAGGTGTAAGAATATCAGTGGTGTTCATGTTTCAAATCGGGCAGTTGATGCGTGTCGCTTATTTGGATGTACCTAAGCCATCTTCTTCTTGATGTTGCGACACATATTGTACTGCCACGATGGTGAGGGGTAATGACTGTTTAGTCAATAGATTGAAGGGCGCCACAAAAATTCAATTTATTTGATGACAATCATTACGTTAGATTGATTTTTGGTTGCGTAATGAGAGTGCTTCTTGGTCACCTTTCATCGTCTGATGGTTTTGTGTCTGCAATTGCGCATACACCATTCTGGCAAGGCTCACATTTTGAACGGCCAGTGAAGAGGAAAGAGATTTTGTAGCGGTTTCTGGCAAAGAAAAGATAGGCTTTATCTGCAAACCAGCGAATAACTGGCAATCGGAGTAAACCAATCCAGCGCTTTTTCCCAACGAGAGACCAGGCTTTGTGAGTGACATCTAGCCCTAGCAGCAAAGTACCATCGCTCAATTTTCCATGCAGAATGTTGCTGGCTTCTGTTGGGTCGATATCGGGAAAGAGGGCTTTGAAATCCGGTGCGAGTATATCCTCAAACTTCAGATTTTCCGCGTGGTTAAGCGCCCGCAACTGGTTCATTTCAGCCACGCAAAGTGGGCAGCTACCGTCGTAAAAAAGGGTGAAGGTCATCGGAGTACTCTTATTTGTCTAATGTACTTTACAGTACGGCCTTGATTTCAAATCGGATCGCCATAATATCATCGTAAGAAGGGTAGAAAAAAAGAGCAAAAGAACAAAGGAGAAAAGGAATGGAGTTCTATCAAGCGTTTTTAACGTTAACTTTGGTGCACTTGTTAGGTGCTGCCTCACCAGGCCCAGATTTTGTGATGGTATCGCAGCAGTCTCTCGTCCACGGCCGTCGTGCCGGCCTCCTTGTTAGTCTTGGTATTGCTCTGGGTCTTGCTGTTCACATTATTTATTCCTCCATTGGCCTTGCGACCGTGATCAGTGAATCTTCAATGGTGCTGACGGTGATGAAATATCTGGCCGCAGCGTATTTGATTTATCTTGGCTGGAAAGGCATTCGTAGCAAAGCCGCAGTGGGTGATGACGACCAAAGCGTGAATGTGAAGCCACGCTCTGCATCCAAGCTGATTTCGATGGGATTTGTGTGTAACGCGTTGAACCCGAAAGCACCGCTTTATTTCCTTTCAGTGTTCACTCTGGTGCTGTCGCCAAAAATGCCAGTGATTGAATTATTCCTGTTGGGTGTATGGATGATGTTCATCCAACTGGTATGGTTTGGTTCAGTGGCGTTGGTGCTTTCCAAGCCGTCCGTGCAAGCAAAGTTCAAGCGCATCGGCCACTGGGTTGATCGTGTACTTGGCTCAGTGATGTTGGCATTTGGTCTAAAGTTGTTGTTTACCAGCACAAAGTAATCGTTACAAAGCAAAATGAAAAACGCCCTGCATTAAGCAGGGCGTTTACTTTTCTAACTGAGGAACTGCAATCAGTAAGGCGCTGTACCACGGATTGGGTAGTTGTTATCTGGGTTACGAATCCATGCCAGACCATTCACCAGCGTTTCTAAATCAGGGCGAACGAATGGGTTATTGGAAATATCGACGACTTGCACTGTGCCTTGCTCGTTAATGACAAACAGTCCTGGCTCTGCGAAGTTGTGGTCAGTTTCCTGTTCTGAACGCGGAAGAGAAACCCAAAGACCCAGCTCTTTCATTTGCGCTTCAGACAAGCCGTATGCAAGCGGGAAGGACACTTCTAAGCGCGTCATGTGCTCTTCAAGTTGAGCGCTGCTGTCGCCAGATGCAGCAACGATATCGATGCCAATATCCGCCAGTTTCTCTTTGTAATCTTCAAGATGGTTCAGGTAGCGCGTACACATCGGACAGTGACGACCACGGTAAATCACCACCATCTGCCAGGTTGCTCCCTCGCGCGGTTTGCCAAGTGTCTGCTCGCCGCCTTCAAGATCCTTCAACGTTATTGATGGGAATTCACTTCCCGCTGCCAGTTTGTTTGTGTATGCCATTTTCTAGCCTCCCAGTTGTGATTCCAAATGCGCTTTGAAGCGGATCTTGTCGTTTTCTGTGTTCGGATTTTTCATCACGTCAAAACATGCGAAAGTGTCCAACGCTTCCATGCCGAAGAAGCGGAAATTAAGGTGTATTGGCAGAAACATGTCATCAATCCCTTTGCCCCGCAGCAGCCATTGACTCTCATCATCAAACGCTTCTTTGGGGGCGTTGTAAGTGAGAGAAAGCATGTACTTTTTCCCTCTGAGGGTTCCGCCAGTGCCGTATTGATCGTCGGTATCGCGATGGCGGCCGTCGCCAGCGCAGAGTTCACCGCCCATACCCGCAGTGTAGACTTCGTCCATGTACTTTTTCATTTTCCATGACACGCCCATCCAATTGACCGGGGATTGGAGGATAACAACGTCAGCCCACTGGTGGTTTTCGATTTCTTCGTTCACCTCATAGTCTTCGCATGAAGACAATCTTACGCTGTAACCTTGTGCTGTTAGTGTCTTAGAAGCCACATCTACCATGGCTTTGTTCAAGTTACCTTCAGAGAACGGATAGTAGTGGTGACCGTTGATAACCAGAATGTTCATTACTACTTCTTTCCATATATTTTTGTGTTGGTTTTACATACTTTGCTAACCTAGGTTACCACTGTCAACCAGTATACTTTTAGTAACCATTTAGTGAGAAATTGCTAAATTGAGAAAATATCAGTGAGATTCAGAAGGTAAGATAGGGCTGTAATTTATGAGGTGCGGCTGATCTTTGGTGATGATTATTGCAATAACAACACTTAGCCAAAGGTCAACAGACCCTAACAACTAGACTAGACGCAGTGGGCCACACATTGATCCGCCTTTGCGACTTTTAATGTGTTAACTCAGTCAGTCACTAAGGAAAGCTATGGCAGACAATAAAAACAAGGTTCTGGTGCTGTTTGCGCATCCTTCGCAAAGGCGATCAGAAGTGAACGCTCCGCTCTATAAAGTGGCGCAATCCGTAGAAGGGGTAACCACAGTTGACCTCTATGGTGAATATCCCGATTACCACATCAACATTGATCTGGAACAAAAGCGTCTGCTTGAGCACGATGTGGTGATTTTCCAGTTTCCCCTCTATTGGTATTCAACACCATCCATTTTGAAAGAATGGCAAGATTTGGTGTTGGAATATGGCTTTGCCTATGGGTCGAAAGGTACGGCACTACGCGGAAAGCAGTTCTTGTGTGCCATCACTGCCGGTGGCATGGAAGAAGCCTATAAAGCGGACGGCTTTAACCACTTCAAAATCCGTCAATTACTCGCTCCCATGGAGCAAATGGCTTGTCTGACGGGTATGAATTATCTTGCCCCTTACGCACTGTTTGGTTCCAGAACCGCAGCGGAAGATGGCAAGGTTGGGCGACACACTTCAAGCTATGAACGGCTTCTAAAGGCACTTGTGAATGGGGCCGTTGACCTTGAAAAAGCAGCGATGAGCGAAAAAATCACCGCTACCAATATCGAACATGTGCTCAAGGAAGGTGAGTCATGACAGTGATTTTTCTTCAGGCTTTTATTTACCTGATTGCGGCTGTTGTTGCGGTACCAATTGCTAAAAAGTTGGGTTTGGGCTCTGTACTGGGTTATCTGATCGCCGGTGTGGTGATTGGCCCTGTGATTGGTCTGGTGGGTGATGAAACTACCACCATTCAGCACTTTGCAGAGTTCGGCGTCGTGATGATGTTGTTTTTGGTTGGCCTTGAGCTTGAGCCAAAAATGCTATGGTCAATGCGCAATAAGTTACTCGGACTGGGTGGCTTACAAGTCGGCCTGACAGCAGCCATCGTTATGGGTATTGCGTTGGTATTGAATCAGGTATGGAGCGTCGCGCTGGCGATTGGCCTGATATTCGCACTGTCGTCCACCGCCATTGTACTGCAAACCTTTAATGAAAAACGTCTGACCAAAACTGAAGGCGGGCGAAGCGCATTCTCAGTATTGCTGTTCCAAGATATTGCCGTTATCCCTATGTTGGCGTTTATCCCGCTTCTGGCTTTGCCCGAATTGGTAGAACAGGCGCAATCTGCCGCAGCGGCGGCGGATCACCACGAAGAAATGAGTCTGGTGGCAGGTCTTCCAGGTTGGGCGTTGGGCCTCGTAATCACGGGTGCGATTGCGGGTGTGGTTGTCGGCGGGCATTTCCTTAGTCGTCCACTGTTCCGCTTTGTGGCAAGCTCTGGTCTCCGCGAAATCTTCACCGCGACCGCATTGATGCTGGTGATTGGTATCGCTGCGCTGATGAGTTTGATTGGACTTTCTCCAGCGCTGGGGACTTTCCTTGCGGGTGTGGTTCTGGCGAACAGCGAATTCCGCCACGAGTTGGAATCTAACATTGAGCCGTTTAAAGGCCTGTTACTTGGTTTGTTCTTTATCACAGTCGGCGCGGGCATTAACTTCGGCATTCTGTTTGATGATTTTTTTGTCATCATCGGTTTGACTGCGGGTTTGATGCTATTGAAAGCAGCAATTCTGTTTATTCTGTCGCTGGTTTTCCGTATCAAAGGAACGGCGCGTTGGTTGTTTACGTTGAGTTTGGCGCAAGCGGGTGAGTTTGGTTTTGTGCTACTGAGTTTCTCGATGCAGAACAATGTTCTGCCAATAGACGTTGCCCAGTTGCTGTCTTTGGTGGTCGCGATTTCGATGTTCCTGACACCAGGTCTATTCATTCTTTATGACAAGGTGATTCTGCCGCGCTTTGAGAAAAGTGCGAACGATCGGGAAGCAGACGAAATAGACGAGCGGGGTAGTGTGATCATTGCGGGAGTGGGTCGCTTCGGTCAGATTGTGAACCGACTCCTCACAGCAAATGGCGTGAAAACCGTCGTACTCGATTACGAAGCGGCGCAAATTGAAAATCTTCGTCAAATCAATATTAAGAGCTACTTCGGTGATGCTACACGTCCTGAACATCTTCATACGGCCGGTATCGAAGAAGCAGCGATACTTGTGGTTTCGATGGATAATCAGGAAACCACAACCGAATTGGTTGAGTACGTAAAGAAAACGTACCCTAACGTCAAGGTACTTGCCCGTGCTTTTGACCGTGGTCATGCTTATATGCTGCGCCATGCGGGAGCCGATTACGTGATCAAAGAAACGTTTCTTTCCGCATTGGAGCTGGGTGCGGAAGCACTCCGTTCATTGGGCGAACACCCGTTCGTGGTTGAACAGCACAAGGCCACATTTAGACGCGTCGAGAACGAAAGTTCGCAGAAGCTGTTTGAAACGTGGAAAGGCGGTGATGACAGTAAGAGCTACGATACCCATTACCAGCATCTTTTTATTCAACTTGAAGAAGCCATTCGTGAAGCGATGAACGAAGACAGAATGGACCGTCACAGCATGACAGAGCGTGAGTGGACACCACCGCCAAAAGATTACCTCGACGACTTCAACGATGACGCTGAAGACAAATCCGAGGAAAAGCCAGCCTGATGCTACTGGTCCCGTTTCGCGATGAGAATGCGCCACAGCTTTGCGATTGGATAAGAAGTGGCCGGGATAACTTCCTATGGGGAGGCCCGGCTTTCGAATATCCTTTGCAGGTCGAGAAAGTTCGCGAACACATCGCAAAAAAGGAGGTCACTCCTTATCTGGTGATGCACGATGGCATTGCTGTTGGCTATATCGATATTTACCGGGTTTCGACGTCGGAATTCCGCTTATGTCGGGTGTTGATTGCTGAAACATCGGCACGTGGTCAGGGACTGGGGAAACAATTGGTTTCACTGGCGCTTGATGTGGTGAGCGAAGATCCAAAAATCCGCACTGCGTCGCTGGCCGTCTTCGCGCACAACGAGGCGGCGGTTCGCTGTTACACCTCATTAGGTTTTGAACTGCTTCCCGATGAAACAAAAGTACGTGAGTTTCAGGGAGAGCACTGGACACTCTACCGGATGACCAAGCAGATTGCTTGACAGCGTAGCGTGGTTAGAAAAGCCAGACATCCTGTATAGGATGTCTGGCTTTTTCTTTCTATTACAGCAGGCTATCTCTTTATCCTATCAGGGTAAATAATCGCCTAAATGGCGACTAAATTGTGATCTTGATTCACTAAATGTAACGATGGGCGAATTTTGATGAAGAAAAAGATTGTGCAATATCAATTTCTGAATACGATGCGCGCCATTCCACAGTCAACGGCAAACTGCCTGAAAAGGTAGGACGCAAAGCTTCCGGTCTAAGAGTGATTTGAACGTCACTTACGATAGCGGGGCCGCCATTTTCGACAGCCTGTATTCACGGCAGAAAATGTTCCGATGCGAAAGTTTGTCCGTGCTTGGTTAACCAAACAAAAATAGCCATTAGGAAGCACACAAATGCTCAAACTTAAAACCACTCTTCTGCCAGTCGTAGCAGCACTTTTTAGTGCTAGTGTTATGTCCCACGGTTACATCAGTGCCAAAGACGGTGGCATTGCCGCTGGCCGCGCTGCCCTTTGTAAATACAGCACCCCAACAGGGGAACAAAACTCTGCTTGCGGTCAGGTTCAATGGGAGCCTCAGAGTGTTGAAGGCCCAGAAGGCTTTCCCGAGTTCGGCCCTGAAGATGGCAAAATCGCCAGCGCTGGATTGATTCAATTTTCTCCGCTTGATGAACAAACGGCATCGCGCTGGGTAAAACAGCCAATCAAAGCGGGTATGAACGACTTCGAGTGGACCTTTACGGCTAACCATGTTACTCGCAACTGGAAATACTACATCACTAAAGCAGATTGGAATCCGAACCTGCCGCTGGCGCGCAGCACCTTCGATCTGAATCCTTTCTGTGTAGTGGAAGGCAACATGCAGAAACCACCGAAAACCATGCTGCACAGCTGTGATGTGCCAGAGCGTGAGGGCTATCATGTTGTTCTTGCAGTATGGGATGTGGGTGATACCGCTGCGGCGTTCTACAACGTTATTGACGTACAATTTGATGGTGACACGCCAGTACTCCCAGAATGGACGCAAGGCGGTCAAATCAACCCGGGCATCAATCTGGCGAAAGGTGATGCAGTATTTACCCGCGTGTTTGATTCAGAAGGCGAACGCCCTGAGCTGTCTACCCGTGTTGAAATCGATAGCGAAAAGGCTGGTGAAGCGAATACCTGGTCTTACAATCTGGCAACTAAAATCAACCAGACCAATGAAAACGTCCAAGCAGGTCAGCGCGATGCCAATGGTGCATTTAACCCGGTATTTGGCGCAAACCCAATCTATCTGAAATCAGCCAGCGGTTTGACCCGCGTAGAAGTGGGCTACGAGATTGAATCACCTGAGCCGGAATACACAGTAACCATTGATGGTGTGGCGCAGGAGTATGTGATTCGTGATGGCAAAGTGGCGCTGGATCTGGCTGTAACTGCTTCTGGCGATCTGACCGTTGAAATGACAGTTTATAACCATGCTCAGGAAGCACTGGCTTACGAAAAACTGTCTCTGGCTGATGGCACATCGACCGCTGTTGATATGGTGCTGGAAAACGCTAAAGACGGTCACCATATGCTGGTATCCCGTGCGAAGGATGCGGAAGGCAATCTGGTCGACCAACAAATGTTTGACTTCTTCCTGCTGGAGCAAGGCGAGCAATGTGGCACAGACCCAGAAGCCGTTAATCACCCAGCTTGGTCAAATGCGACGACATATACTGGTGGTGAGAAAGTCAGCTTCAATGGCTTGGTATGGGAAGCGAAATACTGGGTTCAGGGCGCTACACCGGATTCAAGTGATGCGTGGAAACTGATCAGCCAAATGCCAGTGGCATGGACATCAGGTAAAGCATATATAGCGGGTGAGCAAGTGATCTTTGAAGGTCGTCTGTACCAGGCGAACTGGTGGGTCAACAACAGCCCAGCCTCTGCGCCAGAAGCGTGGAGTGACAAAGGCGCTTTCAACTGCGAATAAGCGGCATAACAAAAAGAACATAGAAGCAAAAAGAAGCCCGATGTTGGTAAAAGCATCGGGCTTTTTTGTAACTGTCTGAAAATCAGAAGATTACTGGTGGATTTACCTCAATTTCTCTGGTTAACCACTATAAACGACTCAAATTGAAAAGGTGATTTCAGTCGACGCATGCTTTACGTCACATTCTCAATATTGATAAAAAATGCCTAAATAGTGCCCTTCTATTGATAAGAAAAATATTAGTTAGGCGTTTTATTTCGCTATTGAAGGGTGAGACGGGTGTTATGAAAGGAAGCAATCGGGCAGGAAGCCTGTTACTGACAATGCTTGGATGCATGTTCTCGGGCAGTGTGTTTTCCACCACCATGCCAGCGCCAGTTTGGCACAAAATTGAATTGGCAAATGGCGACCAAATTGAAGTGAAATTAAGAGGTAATGAAGCGTTTCATTGGCATGAGGATAGAGCCGGAAATGCCCTTATCTTAAAGGACGACAGTTGGTATTTCGCTGAAATCACTCTTGAGAACGGACATTCGCAGTTAAGTTCGACGGGTGTACGTAAAACCAGCGAAGAGCATGAATTGGAAGTATCTCAATATCGGCCTGAAGCCGTTTCTGTTCATCCTCTTGCTCGTGCAAACCTTTTTGCGAATAAAACAGCACAGTTTTCTCCCTCTCAAGTTGATGTTTCATCCGCGCCATCAATGCGCCGCGAAGCCTCTTTTGCTTCTAATGCTGTGAACCAACCTCTACTTGTGGTCACGGTCTCTTTTAAAGACGTGGTGATGAGAAATGATTTCCAGCCACTGATCTTCGGTAACGACGGAAAACAGAGTGTCACGGATTACTTCCTGAAAAACTCCATGAATAACTACCGCGTTGTGCCTGCCGTCGAATCTCAAGGGCAAGTCAATGATGGCGTGATTTCGGTTTCTTTGGAGCTGGACCACCCTGACTGTCATCGCGGTTCATACTGCAACTTGAAGCTAAACCAAGTTTTCAAAGATGCCTACAGTGTTGTAGACAACCATCTGGATTTCTCTGCGTACGACACGAACAGTGATGGCACTATATCTCCCACTGAGCTATCGGTCATGTTTGTGTTTGCTGGTAACGACATGTCGTATGGTTCACTCTCAGGTGACCCTGCCATTTGGCCTCACAAGTATTCTCACGACGCTATCTCAGTTGATGGTAAGCAAATCAGCAGTTACTGCCTCTTTGCTGACTTCCAAGGTGACCACCAATCCACCATGGGTGTGATCGCGCATGAGTTAGGTCACCTGATGCTGGATTTGCCGGATCTTTATTCTTATGAACATGATGGGTCTATCGGTAGCTGGGGATTAATGGGAGGTGGCTCTTGGGGAACAAAGCCGGGCGACAGATATCCCGGCGAGACGCCAGTCAATATGACGGCATGGAGCAAACACCAAGCTAACTTCCTCACTCCCCGTGAAATTACACCGAGTGACGACTATGTCGAAATAGGTAATCATGAGGCAGCGATTGTTCACCTTGATCCTTATCTGCGAGAGTATGGTTCAAAGCTGTATCTAGAGAATCGCACATACAGTGGCTATGACGAGGCATTGACGGCAGAAGGTCTACTGATGACCAGTGTGAACGTGAATAATGCGTTCAATTACAAAGGCCCAATGCAGGTACAGGTTCTTCAAGCCGATAACAGGAAAGATCTTGAGATTGGCAGACGTTCAGATTCGGGGGATGTCTTCCCCGGCCTGTATGGAATAACGGAAATTGCAGATAACACTGCGCCGTCTTTGCAATCCATTACTGGTCAGCCGAGCAATGTTCACATATCAGGTATCAATGCCAACGCATCCAAAGCAAGTTTCTTTGTTGAACAACCAGAGCCAGGCAACCGCTTTGGCTTGCTGACAACCTTTGAAAGGTCATATGTCGATCCAAATCAGCGACCAAATATGGCGGCATTTGCACTAGAACTTCCGAACGACGCGAGACTTGATGGTGTTCAGTTCCATGTATCGCCAACATCGATCTTTACTGAACATAGTTACAAAGTTTGGCGTCTTCCTTACAGTGCGCCAGTGTTTGGCAATCTTAGTATAGACACCTCCTATGCAGACCTCATTCACCAGGGACAAACAGAGGACGGGGGACGGATTCTGTTTGATACTCCATGGGTATTGAGTGCCGGAAAACATTTGCTGGTTGTCGAGGTCGAAAGCACAGCGATGTTTGAGGCAAACTATCTGTTTTCTCAGCCTGTCGTGGCAGAAAATCGTCGTGTCGAAAGGGTATGGCTGGGTGACGAGTCGCAAGCATCCACGACGGGTCTCACCATGCGAAACTATTACACGACGCCTTTCGCTGCGCTTTTCGACCCGGATGTGTCTGCAGGCGTTTTCGCATCAGACGATAGCTTAACCGTACAGCAAGACGGCTCTGTATCACTCAATCTACGTAAGAATGATTTTCATAAACTGGGCCAATCATACTCGCTGGAGATTGTAGAAGCGCCTCAACATGGAAAAATTGAAGGTGAACAATATGTTCCAAATACAGGGTTTGTAGGAATGGATAGCTTTTCATACCGTCTCGTTGAAGAAGGTAGCGGATTGCAGTCTAACGTTGCGAACGTCACGGTGGAAATTTCACCATCCAACCATGCACCTGCTGTTTCAATTGTTCCAGACTACAATGCGTTTAAACCAGGGTACGGAGTGACGCTTGTGGCCAACGCAACAGATGCTGATGGCGACTCGCTTTCCTATCAATGGGCGATAGATAGCAAAGTCTCGGTTAGGCAGAGTCTGGACTCTAAATCTATCTGGTTTGTTATTCCTGATTCAGTGGTAGCGGATGATATCTTGGAGTTTTCTGTTGAAGTCACCGATGCTCGTGGTGCAGCCACTGCGCAAGCATTAAGTATGACCGTTGAAAACAGTGAACCTGTCGCAAGGGATGATTTTGCTACCCAAGAATTGGGTACCACAGTGTATTACGATGTTAGGGCGAACGACGAAGACCATGATGGCGACCGTTTCCATATCTCTGCCGCCGATTTTAGTGGGTTCGTGGTGCTGTCTGATGATTTGGTCGAGATAGAAGACGGGCAGATCAAATTTACTGCGCCTAACGTGATGCCAGAATCCAAGGAGCTTTCGATCACTTATCAGATTACAGCCCCTTGGCAGGGACATGTGGATTCCGCAACGCTATACATTTCTCTCACTGGGGAATCAGAGCAGATACCCGACACGGCTCCTGAAAATGGAGACTCAGGGAGCAGTGGTGGTGGAGGCGGTGGTCCGTCGATCTGGTTATTGCTTCTGAGCGCGTTCTATTCAGCGCGTATCATGCAGGGGCGAAAGCTTGGAATTTAAAACGTTATGAATCGAAAAAGCCTGACGTTGTTTATACCGTCAGGCTTTTTTTGTCACCACTCAATATCAATGGGTGTTCCCACTTTCACCAGACTCAAAAACTCATCCATTTCCTCGTTGTCGATGGCAATACAGCCATCCGTCCAGTCCTTGCCCCGTTTGATGCTGGGGTGAGGACCGTTACCATTTTTCTGGCCGTGGATCATGATCTGTCCGCCAGGGCTAAAACCCAGCTTTGCGGCACGTTTGCTGTCAGTTTCGTTGGGGTAGTTAATGCGGATTGAACGGTAGAAGCTGGATTGCTCGTTAATCAGGTCGAGGGAATAGCGGCCTTCCGGAGTGCGCTTGTCTCCTTCGCGCAGTTTGTGGCCTTTCGGGTTTGCTCCGAGAGAAATGCTGTACCAACGGACAATTTTGTTCCCTTGAATCAGGTACATCTTACGAGCAGATTTGTCCACTTTCACCAAATCGATTTTATGCTCGGTTTCCATTCCGTTAGCTGAGAAAACTGCACTGCAAAGCAAAATCAGACTCAGCGTTCTGAACAACGATTTCATGGCATCCCTACAATTTAAGTGTTCCGTTTCATTATTGGTGACAACGCCAGAAAAGTCGCAATAAGAAGCCTGTAGGCCATCAAAAAACAGCATGGCATGTCGAAAATTAGTAAAACAAGGGATGTGAAACAGATGGTGTTTCATAAGTGATATTGAGCCCCATCAGCGGGATGGGGCTCTCAAACTGATGATTACGCTGGGGTCTTATTCGGCGAGGATGTCGATACAGCTATCCCAAGTTTTTTTCGCCACCGCATCGTGGGAAGAAGACCTCTCGTAAACCGCGTCAATTACCTCGTATGGCTTGGTCGCTTTGTGGCTTGCAAATACCATGTAGGCATCAAGCTTGGGCGCGCCAGCTTGTTTGAGATCATAAGCGCCACCGGCGACAAGAGATTTCTGCGCACAAAAGCTGGCGATATTCAATCTTTCCTGTGGAACGTTAGCCACTTTCACGGCGCATTGGTCGAACAGAGCCACTGAGTAATCCCACGCGCTGGTGAAATCTGCAGCGTAAACGTCTTCAACCAGGTTGAGCTTGATTTGCGCGGCAGTGCCGGTAGCAAAGCGATTAATCTGAGACTGCTTGGGTTGTTCTTGTAACTTCTGAGAGGCGGCAAGGTATGCCATGTCTGCAAGTTCAGCACAGTAAGACATTTGAACCGTTTCTTTATTGCTGTAAAGCTGGATGGGTTTAATGGGTTCTGGCTGGTTGGTACAAGCTGAGAGAGTTGAGGTAGTTAAAATCAGAGTTAGCAGAGAACGAGTCGGTGCCATCATACTTCCTTATTGACTGCGTCGATTCGGGACAACAAAACAAGGGGCCAGTATATATAGCTTTATTGGTCCTTTTTGTTTTCAAATTGAGATCTAAACACCGTAATCTCTGGATAAAGCGATATACCCAAACAACCTGAAGATGCTCGCATTCAGAGGTCATCAATGCGTTCAATTCGAGGCAAATTTCGCGAGGAATAGTGGTTCTATTTCCGTGGAATTTAACGAAGAAGTGGGCGCTTTGATGTCCTCCCTTCGGGCGAGTTGACTGACGCCGTGCTCTTTGTTGTTCCTTTTTGATGGAGACGACTACACCTGCAAAGGAACGCCGCGATCACAACGCCAGTCAATCTCGCTGAATCCTGCATCTTCAGGTTATTTGGGTATAATACTAATAGTTGCTTGGTTTTAGAGCGGTTCGTTCATTTTTCGTCCGGTGGCCGTATTTGAAGTGCTCATTGCCTTTGATGCTAGAGAAAAAAGGAGGATAAATAGGCAGACCAAAGTAGGGTTCTTGCATTAGTAGAAGAAAGTTTTCCAACTTTAGTGGTAGAAATGAATGATTGGAGCAATTGAAGTGATTTATTGGTTGTTATAACAAAAAACTCTGATTGGAGGAGAAATTTCGGCTCTCGTATACTCGGGTGGAAGGCGGGTAAAAACCTGCCCACAAACACAATAATAACGCCGTGTAGAGGGCAAACATGATCGATTTCTGGCCATTGATTGGCATTGTAATAATTACGGTGGGGTTGGCACTAAAGCTAAACACCTTGCTTGTTATTTTAGTTGCTGGGGTAGCAACGGGCCTCGTCGCTGACATCGCCTTGATGGATATTCTTTCCACACTCGGCCAGTCCTTCACTCAAAACCGCTATATGTCCCTTTTCATCATTATTCTTCCAATGATCGGCATTCTTGAACGTTATGGTCTTCGCCAGCGAGCCGAACAGCTGATCGGTTCCATGAAAAAAGCGTCTGTCAGCAAAATTCTGATGACTTATCTGCTACTGCGGAAAGTGACAAATGGCATGGGCTTGAGCATCGGTGGTCACCCATCCATGATCCGTCCTCTCATTGCGCCTATGGCGGAAGCGGCAGCAGAGAAAGTTTCACCGAAGCTGCAAGAAGAGAAGCGTCAGGCCATTCGCGCACTCGCCGCTGCCAGTGAAAACTTTGGCAACTTCTTCAGCCAACTGCTGTTTATCGGTACGGGCGGTATCCTGCTGATTAAAGGCGTGATGGCTGACAACAAGTTGGATGTACAGTTAGAAACCATGGCGTTGTGGGCGCTGCCAACGGCTGTTGCTTCTTACATCGTGTTCGTGGTTTTCAGCAAAGTTATGGAAGCCCGTTTGCTGAAAAACTTAGAAAAAGCCGCTGCAACGGCGACTGACGTTAAAAGCGAAGGGTAATTGCCATGCTTGAATATATCTACCAAACCACAGGTTTGCTGTTGCTGGCTTTCTCACTTCAAACCTTTTCGGACAAAGACAATCCCAAACGCGTCGGTACTGGCCTTTTCTGGTTAATTTACGGTGTGACCTTTATCTTCGGTGCGATGATACCGAACTGGGTGACAGGCTTGATGGTACTGGCGTTGACCGCGCTGGCTGCTGGCGAATTTATGGGTGTGGGCAATTACAAAACCACCAACGAAGAAGAGCGTCAGAAAACCGCGTCTGTGCTGAAAAACAAACTCTTTATCCCAGCGGCGATTGTGCCAGTGGGAACCGTTGCTATCAGCCAATTTACCTCGCTGGGCGCGCTGGTGGGCCTGGGTATTGCTTCGATTGCGTCAATCATTGTGGCGCTAGTCATGACGAAGAGTCAGCCGATACACAGTCTGAACGAAGGTCGTCGCCTAATTGACTCTATTGGCTGGGCCGCGATTTTGTCGCAGTTTCTCGCTGCATTGGGTTATCTGTTTAACCAAGCGGGTGTGGGTGATACCGTCGCACAAATCGTAAAAATGATGATCCCGGAAAACATGTTGCTGGTAAATGTGATTGCCTACTGTGCTGGTATGATGATTTTCACTGTGGTGATGGGTAACGCCTTTGCAGCTTTTGCGGTGATCACCACTGGTATCGGTATTCCACTATTGGTGTTGGAAAACGGCGGCAACGCCGCAATTATTGGTGTGCTGGGCATGCTTTCAGGTTATTGCGGTACCCTGATGACACCAATGGCGGCAAACTTCAATATCGTGCCAGCCGCGTTGCTTGAACTGAAAAATAAGCACCACGTTATTCTGATGCAGGTGATCCCAGGGCTGATCATCTTGGCATTCAACATATTTGTTATGTAAAGCTTTGCATTCTGAGGAAAGCGATGAAAAAAGTTCTGATTACGGGTTTTGAGCCGTTTGGCGGCGCATCGATCAACCCTGCGCTGGAAGCGGTGAAAAAACTAGATGGTGTTGAGCTTGAAGGTGGCATGATTGTGACCTGCGAAGTGCCAGTAACGCGGTATGATGCATTGAAAGCGATCAGTGAAGCCATTGAGGCGTATCAACCAAGTTACGTAATAACGGTCGGTCAGGCTGCGGGTCGCAATGCGATCACACCTGAGCGTGTAGCAATTAACATGGACGACTTCCGCATTCCAGATAATGGCGGAAACCAGCCGATTGATGAGCCTATCGACGAAGAGGGGCCAGCAGCTTATTTCTCGACTTTGCCAATCAAAGCGATCACCCGCAAGCTTCAGGAAAACGGTATTCCCTGCCAGGTCTCGAATACTGCAGGTACTTTTGTCTGTAACCACGTGTTTTATGGTATTCAGCACTTTTTGCGTGACACAGATATCGGCCACGGCTTTATTCATATCCCACTGCTACCAGAGCAAGCAGCAGCAACCGATCAGCCGTCCATGTCTCTGGATATTATCGTCGAAGGACTTCGTTTGGCAGCTCAAGCGACTCTCGAGAACACGAAAGACATTTCTGAGGGAGCTGGGCAGATTTGCTAAGCCTGAGCGACTGATAGCCCAATAAGAAAAGAGCCGATAATGTCGGCTCTTTTTTTGTTATATGACCGACACTTTTTTATTTTCTGGTACCCCAGCACTGTCTTCTAACACTGCTCCTTGAAAAGCAAATATTCACATGGCGTCTCAAATAGGTTTTATTCAATTAATTGAATAATGGGCGTATGGATAATTAGTGTTCAATTATCGTTGAAGCGTATTTCTTGCGTTTCTTAGTCCCTCATTCAAAGGTGGGGTTTATTTCATCCTAACTCTTAATTATTAGGTTATTAGCATCGATATAGGATGAGCGTGCACTGTAATTTACCCAAGTTGCAGTGGTGTTATTTAGCCTCGTGCAAAAATGAGTAAGGAGTACCCATTAATGAATAAGCATGCGCTTAAATTTGCGCCAATGACTTTGGCGATGATGTGTGCAAACGCAACTGCCGCTGTGACGCTCTATGACGATGACACTAACTCTGTTACCACTGATCTTCTGGTCAACGTCTTCTACACCAATTCAAGCTCTGACCGTTTGTCGGACTTTAACGATCCAAACAGCAATAAAATGAATCGCGACCAGTCCCGAGTCCGCATCGGCTTCTTGCCAAACTATATTGGCTTTAATTTTAAAACCGAAGTGAATGATCTCAAGATTGGTGCCCGCTCGTCATTTTGGGTCACGCTCAATGACACCGATAATCAGCGTGGTGCGGAAGGTTTAGGAACCCGCTCTGGTATTGATGTACGCCAGTTCTACGCCACTATCGATTCTGATTGGGGACAGGTATTGCTGGGTAAGGACTTCGGTCTGTTCTCCCGCAGCAACATCCTTACCGATGAGTTGCTACTAGGTCACGGCCAAAGCAGTGATTACTACGGCCTTATTGATGGCGGAAACGTTTCTTTCGGTAACATTGGTTCGGGTTACACCTATCCACTCCCGAAAGCTCAAATTACTTATCGCACACCTGATCTGTCTGGTTTCCAAATCGCGGTGGGTGTGATGGATCCGAGCAAGAAGAGCGCAAACGGCTCGGAAGACAGCCCTCGATTTGAAAGTGAAATCACTTACACCGGAGACTTTGATACTGTTGATTTCAAAGCTTACATCAATGGCGTGACTCAAAGTTCGCAAGACAGTAATGGTACTGTTGATTCGGATGGTCTGGGTGGCGGTGTCCGAGTTGGTTTTGGTGGTTTAGCGTTGAATGCTTCTGGTTTCAGCACTACCGGGCTAGGTGATGTCGCTGGCTTGGATACTATCGTGAGTACAGAAAAGACCAAGTCAGATGGCTATTTGCTGCAAGGCTCTTACACCTTTGATAGTGAGCGATTTGTGCTGTCCTACGGCAACACTGAAGTCGATACTGATGGCACCAAAACGCTGGAGTACGCAAACAAAGCGGTTGCTTGGTTCCATACTGTGAATAGCAATCTGACCCTGGTGGCAGAATATAACCGTACCGAAGTGAACGAAGGTAACACCGAGAAAAACAACACCTACGCGTTAGGCGCCGTAGTCACTTTCTAACGGTTGTGAAGAGTACCCTTAAACCACGCCTGGTTTATTAAGCACGATATGTTAGCGCTGAGAGGTCGCTTTCTGTAGTGTGCTAATGGCGTTAAGTTTGGCTTAGAGCTTGACGCCACTTTTTCATTCTAAAAAAAACACCCCAAGAAAAACTATTGCAACTCCCGTTGGTTGGCGTGGGAAAGAGCAAGAACGACTGCCTTGGGGTGTATAGAAGAAACCGCTTTCACAAAGAGTATTCAATACTGTAAAAAACGGATCTGAAATTCGTTTAAAAGAGGGTGAAAATATGAGAGATGAGACGTTGTATCATAAGTGGTTTACTCATGAAAAGTGGGGGAAATGCATGGTAAGTAGCATTATCTAGATGACTAGCCCACTTTGCATACTAATACTGAATATACCCATACAATAAGGACCGCTGTAACAGCAGCCCTTAAAGATAGTTTTAAACGGAATTACTCGCCGGTTTTCAAACGCAGGAAGTAGTTTTCGTACTTCTCGGTCAGGTGACCAACGGCGTCTTGCCATTCACCACGGTCAATGTCTTCTTGCGGTGGGAACAAGGTTGGGTTGTCTTTGTAGGCGGCGTTAGACTTCTCAACCGCAGTCAGGTAACCGGTATCAGCACTGATTTTTGCTGCAATCTCAGGACGGAGAAGGAAGTCGATCATCTTGTGAGCCGCTTCCGTGTTCTTCGCGTTCTTTGGAATTGCCAGACTATCTACCCAGAAGATACCGCCTTCTTTCGGCCATACCAGCTCAATCGGAAGACCTTCACGTTGTGCAGCTGCTGCAGAGCCATTCCACAGCATGCCCAGACCTACTTCACCGGACAGGTAAGGGTTTGCCGGGTTGTCTGAGTTGAATACCAATACGTTTGGCATCAGCTTCTTCAGTTCTTCGTAGGCTTCGTCAATCTGTTTTGGATCGGTAGAGTTACCCGAGTAACCCAGCTTACGCAGTGCGATGTGGAACACTTCTCGGGTGTCATCCATCAGCATGATTTGGCCTTCGAGCTCTGGGTTCCACAGATCTCCCCAGCTGTCGAAATCTTCCGGGTTGTACATGTCTGTGTTTACTGCCAGACCTGTCATCGCAATCACGTGAGGAATGGAGTAGTCGTTGCTTGGATCGAACGGCTTGTCGAGGTAGTTCTTATCCAGCTCGGTGAAGTTGTTCAGCTTTGAATGGTCGATTTTCTGGAGCATACCTTCATCGCGCATTTTTGCTACGAAGTAGGTTGATGGCACCACAAGATCATACCCGTCTGGGTGGGTTTTCATTTTCGCATACAGGGTTTCGTTCGACTCGTACGTTGAGTAGATAACCTTGATGCCAGTTTCGCGGGTAAATTGTTCCAACAGCTCTGTTGAGATGTAAGGACCCCAGTTGGCGAAAATCAGTTGATCATCAGCAGCTTGTGCCGGTGTGGTGAAGATAGCGGCTGCACATGCAGCGCTGGCCAGAATTGAAGACCATTTTTTCATTGTCGGTTTCCACCTCCAAAGGCCCCCTCGATAGGGCGCATTAATACTCCAGGGAGACATCGTCATCCCCGCGTTAACATCTGATTTTACTCAGAGAATCTCGTCGGTTGGGCGGTCAGAAAGACATCCGAGCCCGAAAAAATCGGCGCGATATTACAGCCGAAACCCAGTGCTGGCAACTGATTCAGGCGACCGAAAACCACTATTCGCTTACAGGGAAAGGAACAAGACAATTTCTGTCATGCTGACGTGCAGAAAAGAATCAAAAAAGACAGCACTCCCAATGATGGGAAAGGAGCGGATTTCATTGGGCCTTTTTGGCATTTGCGAGTCATGTTGGGAAGTTACATTTTACGGGTGTCACCTGTCGGTAAGCGATTGTGGCAAGTGATACCTTATGCTGTCCAAAAAGGTCAGGCTTCAGGATAGAAAAGATGGGGATAAAACTCCGAAAAGCAGTGTTATCTGATGCGGAGAACATAGCAAAAATTCATGTCGACTCTTGGGAAGTCGCATTCGAGGGGTTAATGCCAGAGAACTATATCAAAGGCTATACGCTCTCAGCCCGGATTAAAGAGTGGGAGGAAACTATACAAACAAATGCTGAATTTGTTGTTGTTGCGGAGAGCGCCTCCACGGTGGTTGGGTTTATGTCCTATCGAGTCCACCCAGATGCCCCTGAGATCATTGAGTTGAGTAAGTTGTACCTTTGCCCAACCCACTATGGATAGGGCACGGGGAGCCTATTTATGCGCAATTTGGAAAATACAGCTCGAGATAGCGGCGTGGGAACGATCCATTTATACGTGTTGAATAACAACGTAACAGCCATTCAGTTTTACATGAAACATGGTTTTGAAAATGCAGATGGTTTTGTTTCGGAAGAGTTTGAAGGCACCACAATTATTGATGTGCTGATGACGAAGAGGGTGTCATGAAGAAATCAATCGTCCCAGAAGAATTTAAGCATTACTTCGATGATTGGCATTTTTCACCAGTGATCGATGCCGATGGCACTGTGTATCTTTCCGGTGTGACTGCTGCAAGAAAAGGCAAGCGAATCAGTACAGACCCAGAAGAGCAGTTTCACGATGCGTTTTACAAACTGGGTGTATACCTGAATGCGGCAGGGCTCAGCTATTCAGATATCGTTGAAATGACCACATTTCACATCGAACTAAAAAAGCACATCGATGTTTTCTCTAGGGTTAAGGATGAGTACATCAAAGCGCCATATCCTGCTTGGTCTGCCATTGGTGTATCGGAATTTATCCCTGACAATGCGTTGGTAGAGATGAGAATTGTTGCCAAGCGCTAGTATCTCGAGGCAAGTTTTACTTCATAAAAGCTCACAGCTTATCTATTTCAAAATCATGAAAAATAATAGCATTTAGCTAATTTTCACAACGGCTGACATTTTTTTCACACTGCGTTGTTTAAAGTGATTTCATTAATCAGTAAGGATGGCTCATCCCATTCTGCGAGAGGTTTTATGAAATCCAAATACTCAACTTATTTGAAAGTGGCAGCTGTTTTATTGGGAGGAGCATTCCTGACAACAGGCTGTTTGCAGGCACCTGATGAGCCTTTGTATCAAACATCAGAGAAATTGCCTGAGTATGAGCAAACGTCGTTCGACGAATATATTAAAGACACCAAGCTTTGGCTGGAACAAAACCGGGTCTTTTTGACGGACGACAAGCAGACAGAAATTGATGCAAATTTGCCGTTTGAGCTTGCTCCGAAGGACCAAGTCACGCCGACTAAGGGCGTACTTTTTGTGCACGGGCTAGGCGATTCTCCATTCTATTTCAGAGATATTGCCAAGGTTCTCTCTGAGCAGGGCTTTTTGGTTAGAACTGTTTTACTTCCTGGTCATGGCTCGCGTCCCGGCGACCTGATATTGCCAACCTTTGATGATTGGAAGCGGGTGGTTCAGCATCATGCTGAGCTGTTGGCAAATGACGTGGATGAAGTCTGGTTGGGCGGTTTCTCTACGGGTGCAAACCTCGTAACGGCTTATGCTGCTCAACATGATGATATTGATGGTCTGTTGTTGTTCTCTCCGGCCATGGCGCCAAAAGATTCCTTGCATGTGATTGCTCCAGTGGCTAACTACTTCCTGGATTGGCTGGATGTTGATCCGCATGAAGACAACTACACCCGTTACGCCACCTTGGCCACAAACGGTGCAGTTTTATTTTCTGAGTCGGTCAGTGAAGTGAATGATCATCTGTCAGAAACGCCATATCGCAAGCCTGTACTGATGGTCATCAGCGAGAGCGACAGTGTGTTGGATTCTGCTGAAACCATCGACCTGTTTAAGTCGAGCTTTCTTCACCCTCAAAGCCGCTTTGTATGGTACGGGGACGGGAAAATCACAGGAGACACACGCATTATCTCTTTGGCTTCATCCATTCCAGAGCAACGTATCAGTACGTTTTCTCACATGAGTGTGTTGTTCTCTCCATCCAATGACTACTACGGCAAAAACGGTAGCCAATTGGTTTGTGACAACGGCCAGAGTGAGGAAGCAGAAAAAGCGTGTCCTAGTAGTGACGAACTTTGGTATGCCAGTTATGACTATTTGGAAGAAGGTAAAATCCATGCCCGTTTGACGTGGAATCCTTATTTTTCAGAGTTAGCGGAAACCGTTGGAACCGTGACAAAGTAAGTGCGTCTCGTTGCCAATGGCGTGTGTGGCATGGAATAATCCAGCGCATTATTCAAACCACAATAACTGTGAATTTATGACTGACAAAATTGATATCATCAGCACCCTCGAAGATCTGGAAACCTTCCTTATCGCCATTGAAAGCGGTGGTTTGGGACTGACGGGTGTAGCGGGTGTTGCGCTGGCAACCAACAATGCTACCGGTCAGCCTTTTCTTGCTGTGCTGGATGATAAACATCAACTGATACTAGCGCGTGACGTAACGCCAGAGGTGTTTGAGACTGGCAAAGATTTGGTTCGTTACGGGCCGAAAAAGCACTAATTCCTAGTTTGGAAATTTTTCTTTCATTAACAACAAACGCCCTCAATAGAGGGCGTTTGTTGTCCGGAATCTAACTGCTGTTCCGGTATTTCAGCAAGTGAAGGTAGTGCTTTGAGTTATTGGTATTCTATTCTGCCAACCCACCTTGGGTGAGTTGGGTAGGGTCGAGCAAGCGCGTTAACGCTTCTCTGTCTAAATCTGTCTCTTCTTCCGCAACATCAATGATGGCTCGACCTTCTTTGTATGCCTTTTTGGCGATCTCTGCCGCTTTTAGGTATCCAATCACGGGATTGAGCGCTGTCACCAAAATGGGGTTTTTCGCCAGCGCAACATCCAGATTTTCTTTCCTGACCGTGAACGTGAAAATGGCCTTGTCTGCCAGTGCACGCGAACTATTACTGAGCAGTTCAATGCTCTCCAACACATTGTGAGCAATGACTGGAAGCATCACGTTAAGCTGGAAATTGCCAGATTGGCCTGCCACGGTGACGGTGGCGTCGTTGCCAATCACCTGCGCTGCTGCCATGGCTGCGGCTTCAGGAATCACAGGGTTCACTTTGCCAGGCATGATGGAAGATCCTGGTTGTAAGCCTTGAAGCTCAATTTCTCCCAATCCTGCCAACGGGCCGGAGTTCATCCAACGTAGATCATTGGCAATCTTCATGATGGCAACAGCAGCCGTCTTGAGTTGGCCAGACAAAGCTACCATGGCGTCTTGACTGCTGAGATTGAAGAAGAAGTTTTCGCTGGCTTCAAATTGCGCGCCTGTCGCTTGCGAAAGGTTGTGGGCGAATGCGGAAGCAAATCGTGGATCTGCATTAATACCTGTACCAACCGCAGTACCACCTTGAGCGAGTGCTTTAACGGCTCCCAGGCTGCGTTCAATACCTTGTTTGGCATGCTCAACCTGGAACTGCCAGCCGCCGAGTTCTTGATCAAAAGTCACTGGCATTGCATCCATCAAATGGGTGCGCCCTGTTTTGACCACGGCACCGATATCTTCACGCTTGATATGCAGTGTATGGGAGAGGTGCGCCAAAGATGGCAGGAGGTGCTTTTCAATCGTCAAAGCAGCGCTGACTTGAATCGCAGTAGGGATGACGTCATTGCTACTTTGGCCCATATTTACATGGTCATTTGGGCTAACGACATCGCCAAGCTTGGCACTGGCGAGCGTCGCAATCACTTCATTGGCATTCATGTTAGAACTGGTGCCAGAACCGGTTTGGAACACATCGACAGGAAACTGGTCGAGGTGTTCACCATCAATGATCTCTTGGGCAGCATTAGAGATAGACTCAGCAATATCTCCTTGTAGCAAGCCTAGCTGTGCATTAGTGATAGCAGCGGTCTGCTTAATGTATGCCAAGGCCTGAATAAAAGTCGCTGGCATGGTGTGTCTACTGAACTGGAAGTTGTCGACGGCGCGCTGAGTTTGGGCTTGGTAGAGGGCATCCGCAGGAACGCGAATTTCTCCCATGCTGTCTTTCTCTGTTCTGAATTCTTGGGTAGTCATACAGGGTCCTTTTGCCTTTAATCCAGTGGTGCCTGAAGGCGTTGTAATTCGAGTTGTAGTGAGAGGAATCTCTGTTCCCCGCCATGGCGGCGTTTATAAAACCTTTTGAGTGCAATCAGAGGCTCATGAATCATGTTCAGGCACACGTGGCGGAATTGCTGTGATCGATCGGGGTCTCGGATGGCTTCAATCAGTGCGAAGTAAACCTGACGCAGATAAAGCTCAGCGAGCAGCGGGCTTTCATTCTCGGCGCCTAACTCATGGTAGGAAGCGAGCGTGACACCCGACTGAATGAAGTGGTAAACCACATCGGGTTCATAGCCCCAGACAATGTCTGAATGATTAAACCTTTCCAACGACTGAAAATACTCTGTGTATAAAAACGTTCTGTCGATCATCTACCAGCCCCGATTTATTTCTAGATAATGATAATTATTATCATTTAATGTTTTTGATAACAACCCCTTGGTTTTTGTCGTTATTGAAGATTTCGGTTCAATCGAAACAAAAAAGGAGCGCTTTAGCGCCCCTCGATATGGATAGTGAAATGAGTTAGATAGTCTGGGATAACCAGCCGTTGAACTCATTTTGTGGTAGCGCACCGTTGATTTGCTGAGCCATCTTGCCATCCTTGAACAACATAATGGTCGGTATGCTGCGGATTCGATATTTCGCTGCCAACGCTTGCTGCTCTTCAGTGTTTACTTTGACGAAGATAGCGTCCTCTTGCTTACCTTTTGCTGTGGCTTCAAATACTGGCGCGAATCCCTGACATGGGCCACACCAAGGTGCCCAGAAATCAATAACCACAGGCTTACCAGAAGCGAGCAGGGCGTCCATGTTGTCATCAGTACCTTCAATCGGTTTTCCTGTAAGCAGCGAAGACTTACAAATGCCGCAGCTTGGATTCTCATCAACGCGCTCAGCCGGAATGCGATTCAGCTTATTACAATGTGGACAACGCACGGTTAATGTACTCATTTTGAAAACCTTTCCTTTGATTTGCTTGGGTGTAGATTATTCGTATCCCGGCTTTGAGGCCATTTCATTTCATCTATCGTTGAGATTGGTTTCTCCTATCATCAGAAATTCGCGCTTTGCACAGTTCATAAAATTCATAAGCCTGTGGCGAAAAGTAACGATCTTTCAACCGTAAGATACCAATTTGCCTTTCCACATAGGGTGTTGTTAGGGGAAGCCAACAGAGATCCCTCTCATCATCTGGGAAAGCGAGCTTAGGCAGGGTAGTGATGCCTATCCCAAGCTTTAAAACGGAAAATAGGGAAGTGATGTTTTCGACGCTGTAGCGTGCATTGGCAGCAAGTACATTGGCGTGCGTGGGCTCAAGTAAGGTACAAGTGCCATTTTTTACAAAAGGAAGCGCCACCAAATCTTGCCATTCGATGTCTCTTGCCTGCTGTGTTAGAGGGTGGTCTTTCAAACACACCACACCCAAGGGATCGGCCAGTAGCGGTGTGAACTCAATGCGTTCATCCTGAATATGAAGACAGTTCCCCAGCGCTAAATCTACCTCTCCTGCGAGTAACCTTGCTTCTACACCGGCTGCATTGTCATCGACTAAAGCGACATCCACATTGGGATGGTTTTCTGTGTAACTTGCTAAAACGGTGGGGATTAACTTGGCGGCGACCGAAGGGACGCTGGCAATCCGTACCTGACCTAACTGGCCTGCGGCAGCGGCGCATAGGTCAGAGTTCAACTCTTCGTATAGCTTTAGAAATTGGTTGATTTTAGGAAGACAGAATTCGCCAAAAGGGGTCAGCTTTGCTTTGTGTCCATTATCAAACAGGGATTGCCCCAGTATCTTTTCCAGTTCTTTGACTGAGGTAGACAGTGCCGCCTGCGAGCGATTAGCTTTTGAAGCCGCCGCGCGAAAACCACGCAGCTCCGCGACTAAGGAAAAGTGTTTCAACTGCTGCAGCTTAATATCCATCCGCCCTAAATCCCTCTCTGATAAACGATAAATAAAACTGAACAATTGAAAAAAATTAACCGTTCGTTTTATCAAAAATTGTAAGGCAGACTTTAATCAATTGTTAACAGATTGACAAAGAGAGTCTTAATTCAATGTTGCCCCAAGAGAATCGCCACGTAGAGAAATCCGTGATTAAAACTGACCTGTTTGCCTCGAAAGCCCCTCTTGAGTGGGCGGTTGGCCATAACGGTACGCTCTACACCGCTCAAATCCCCATTGATAAACAAGGTCAGCTGGTGAATGGCGGCATTGAAGCGCAGACCCGTCAAACCATGGATAACCTGATGCACACACTTGAAAGCGCAGGTGTGACTAGTTCGGCGGTGCTGCAAGTGCTGATTTATGTGACGGACCGTAGCTACCTTCAAACTGTTAACAAGGTCTACGCCGAATATTTTAATGCGCCATACCCGAACCGAGCGGCGATGGTAGTGGCGGATTTAGCAAGGGAAGGCATGTTAGTGGAGCTGGTGGTGTATGCCGCGCTTCCTCAATAACAAATGAATTTGAAATAAAAAATAGAGATCAAGGAGTCAACGATGAGCCTGAACAGAGAAAACGCACTCTACATTGGTGGGGAGTGGTGTCAGGGAAACCGTACGGTTGCCAACATCAACCCATCTAACATTTCCGAGTCTTTGGGGGACTTTGCGCAAGCCAGCCAAGCTCAGGTTCATCAGGCGATTGCCAGTGCACGTGAAGCGCAGCCAGTTTGGGCGAAAACGCCGCTGGAACAAAAACAGAAAGTGCTGCAAACCATTGGTGATGAGCTGATTGCACGTTGTGATGAGTTGGGCCGTTTGCTTTCCAGCGAAGAGGGCAAACCGTTCGCAGAAGGTCGTGGTGAGGTTTACCGAGCGGGGCAATTCTTCCAATACTATGCGGCGGAAGTGCTGCGTCAAATGGGTGAAATGGCCGAATCTGTGCGCCCCGGCGTTCAGGTCGAAGTCACTCGTGAAGCAGTTGGCGTGGTTGCAATCATTTCGCCATGGAACTTCCCGACGGCCACTGCCTCTTGGAAAATTGCGCCAGCACTGGCATTTGGCAACAGCGTAATTTGGAAGCCTGCCAACCTGACACCCGCAAGTGCCGTGGCATTGGCAGATATCATTCACCGTTCTGGGCTGCCGGCAGGAGCATTTAACCTGGTGCTGGGCTCTGGTTCTGAAGTGGGCGACACCCTGATCCACAGCAGCGAAATCGATGCTGTCAGCTTCACAGGCTCTGTGGATGTGGGCCGAAAAGTGGCAGCAGCGACGGCGCCTAACTTTGTTCGCTGCCAGCTTGAGATGGGCAGTAAGAATGCCCTTGTTATTGCCGAAGACGCTGACATCAACATCGCTGTAGAAGCAACCATAGCCGGCTCATTCTCTGGGACAGGTCAGAAGTGCACCGCGTCCTCCCGCCTTATCGTCCTTGATAGCGTTCATGATGCTTACGTTGAAGCACTTTCTGCGCGTATGCAGCAACTGAAAGTTGGACATGCGTTGGAAGACGGTGTGTTTATGGGGCCAGTCGTCGATGAACGCCAACTTTCTTCAAACCTGAAGTGGGTAGAGAGAGCCCATGAACTGGGTGCGGAGCTGGTCACTGGTGGTGAGCGTTTAACCCTTGAAAACGACGGTTACTACATGGCGCCGACCTTGTTCATCAATACCCAGAATGATTGGGACATCAATCAGGAAGAGCTATTCGCTCCTATGGCCTGCGTTCAGCGCGTCGGCTCTCTGGATGAAGCCATCGCCAAAGTGAATGAAACCCGTTTTGGCCTGACTGCGGGGATTGTGACATCCAGCCTTCGCACCAGCGCCCTCTTTAAGCAACAAGCCCAAACCGGTTGTGTGATGGTAAATCTGCCAACGGCAGGCACTGACTATCACGTACCGTTTGGCGGCCGCAAGGAATCCAGCTTTGGTCCGCGCGAGCAGGGCCAGTATGCACGTGATTTCTACACCATCGTGAAAACGGCTTACCAGCGCGCGTACTAATTGATCAGGGTAGGGACAGCTTATGTATCAGGACGAAATCATCATCGATGGACTGCAGTACTGCCTCTGGGACAGAGCGTACTTTGAATCGCTCAAACAAAGCGGAGTGACTGCGGTTCATGTGACCTTGGTGTACCACGAGACTGCGCGTGAAACACTGACCCGTTTTGCCGAGTGGAACTTACACTTCGAGCGAAACAGCGATTTGATCATGCCTGTTATGTCTATGGATGACGTTTTCAAGGCGAAACGTGAAGGCAAAGTGGGGATCTTCTTTGGCGCCCAGAATTGCTCGCCGATCGACGATGAAATCGGCCTGATTGAGGTGATGCGTAAGCTTGGCCTTTTGATTATGCAGTTGACCTATAACAACCAGAGCTTGCTGGCGACGGGGTGTTACGAGCAGGAAGACAGCGGTGTGACTCGCTTTGGCAAGCAAGCTATCGCAGAGATGAACCGTGTTGGCATGATCGTCGATATGTCTCATAGCTCTGAACGTTCAACGCTAGAAGCGATTGAGCTGTCCTCCCGCCCTATCTGTATAAGCCATGCAAACCCACAGCGTGCTCATCCTGCACTTCGCAATAAGTCGGATGAAGTGATCCGCGCCTTATGCGAAAGAGGTGGTTTGCTTGGCTTCAGTCTTTACCCTTTCCACCTTCCTGGCGGCAGCGATTGCAGCCTGGAAGACTTTTGCCGAATGGTCGCAGATACTGCTGAGATGGTGGGTGTAGAACACCTCGCTATTGGCAGTGACCTTTGTCAAAACCAGCCACAGAGCGTTCTCGAATGGATGCGAAATGGCAGATGGTCAAAAAGCCTCGATTATGGAGAAGGCTCGGCTTCAAACGCTGGCTGGCCCGCGGCTTTGCCGTGGTTCCCGGAGACCAGCGGGTTAAAAAATATTTATCAGGGATTGCGCGAAATTGGATTCAGTGAACAGGAAGTGGCAGGGATACTCGGCCGCAATTGGCTCACTTTTTTGGAAGATGGCTTAAAGCCGGAATAAATCTAAAAACATTTCGCGAGGCGGGATAACCCGCTCACAAGGAGCAAGGTTCTTGGACGCTGGTTCAGGAGCTAACGACAACGTGGAGACAGATGATGTCTGAATTACTCAATGCAGAGAAGACAAGCACTGTAAATAAGGAACAAAGTGTCTGGGTGAAACTGGGTCTTGATAATCCGGTTTTTTGGATGAGCGGCGGTTTTCTCACGCTGTTTGTGGTGACAGCGCTTGTTGATAACAAGCTTCTGTCTTCGCTGGTTAATACTGGCTTCAGTTGGAGTGTGTCCTTCTTTGGCCCTTACTGGCAGTTGCTATTGTTGGCAACGTTTTTAATTGGCCTTGCACTGGCGTTCAGCCCAGGTACCGGCAAAGTGCGCTTAGGTGCGATGGACAAGCCCGAAATGGAAGGCTTCAAATGGCTGGCAATCATTCTTTGTACCCTTTTGGCCGGCGGCGGTGTCTTCTGGGCGGCAGCAGAGCCGATTGCTCACTTCGTTAATCCTCCTCCGCTATATGGCGTGCCAGAAGGCAATATACAGCGTCAGGCATTTAATGCATTGGCACAGTCCTTCATGCACTGGGGTTTCCTTGCCTGGGCCATCCTCGGCACCCTAACCACCATTGTGCTCATGCACCTGCACTATGACAAAGGGCTGCCACTGAAGCCACGTACTCTGCTTTACCCGGTATTTGGTGAGCGTGCCATGACAGGTATGTTTGGTGCCCTGATTGATGCTTGCTGCATCATTGCGGTTGCAGCGGGAACCATTGGACCAATTGGTTTCCTTGGCCTGCAAATCAGCTATGCACTGAACGCATTGTTCGCATTACCTGATGGTTTCACGACCCAATTCATCATCATCCTCTGTGCAATCGCTATCTACACCATTTCAGCATTGAGTGGCGTCAACCGAGGTATCCAGATCCTGAGCCGTTACAACGTGATTCTGGCTGTGGGCCTTATGGCTTATATCCTTTTGGTTGGCCCAACTGATTTTATTATCAATGGTTACCTGCAAGGCGTAGGCACCATGGTCGACAACTTCATTCCTATGGCTACCTTCCGTGGCGATATGGGTTGGCTGAGCTGGTGGACAGTATTCTTCTGGGGTTGGTTCCTTGGCTACGGTCCAATGATGGCCATCTTTATTGCGCGTATCTCACGCGGCAGAACGATTCGCCAACTGGTCACCACGATCAGCATCATTGCACCGCTTATCACCTGCTTCTGGTTCACCATTGTGGGGGGCTCGGGTCTGGCTTTTGAAATGGCAGAACCTGGCTCAGTTAGTCAGGCATTTGAAGGCTTTAACCTGCCAGCATCATTGCTTGCAATCACTCAGCAACTGCCTTTCCCCATGCTGATTTCCATTCTGTTCCTCATCCTCACCACGGTGTTCATTGTTACTACGGGTGACTCCATGACTTACACCATCAGTGTGGTGATCAGCGGTGACCTCAACCCCAATGGTCTGATGCGCACCTTCTGGGGTGTCATGATGGGGGCTACCGCCATCATTCTTATCTCTCTAGGCTCTGGCGGTGTGTCTGCACTTCAATCCTTCATTGTTATCACTGCGGTGCCGGTATCACTCATCCTGCTGCCATCACTGTGGAATGGTCCGAAAATCGCTCTGCAAATGGCGAAAGACCAAGGACTGGATTAATCGTCGTGAATTGATAGTTACGAGGCAAATATGGGACAGCATGAATAACGCTGTCCCCGAATAATCAACAATGCAAAGCGTTTGTAGGTGTGGCGTCATGAATGCAAAAACTGCTATGGAAAGTGTAACTATGCTGCGTGATCCGGCTGTAGTGATGGATCCCTATCGATTGGGTGCGATGCATCAAACCCGTCTTAGTTTCGTGCGTAGTTTGTTGAGAAAAATGGAGTCTGAGCAGTGGAAGATTGAATGCGTTCAGTGGGACATTGCTGCGGAAGGATTTGGAACTGCAGTCTATGAGCTGTTGACACCAAATGGGGTTTATCAACTGGTTGTTTTTTCAACGGCAATTGCTGATGAAGAGCGCAATGACCGTGTTATAGCGGAAAAGTGGGACGTGACCATGGCGCTGGTCAAGGGACGGGTTGATCAGAGTGAACTGGAGCGTTTGCGTCAGAATGTTCCGCTGCAGGAAGCAGGGAGAAATACCACTCAGGTACTTGTGTTATCCCGGGCTAACAAGAGCGTGCGCGTGTTTGAACATCTGATTGATGCGTTGTCGCTTGGGCAACAACCTGACGCTCAGGAAATCGCAAATGTGGGGTACATCCTCCGCACCACTGCTGTTTATGGCAATGGTAAATTTGGGATTGCGGACTTTGAAACGCTGAATGAAAACCCAGATTTCCGTCTCTCATTCAGTGCGCAGATGTGTGCGGTTTATATACTCCGCGAGTTTAGCCTGGACTGGGTTCATTTTCTGGCGAAGCAAAAAGGCGGCGTTCATGCGACTACCTTGTCGCCTGAGTTACAGCGCTATATTGGGGTTGGTAATGCCACCGGTTTGGGTATGGCACCTTACCTTATTCGTCACCCAAGAGTGGTAGACAATTGGTTGACTCACCGAGAAATGGCGTTGGCGGCTGTATCGCAGCAACCTATCTGCGAAGAGAGCGCAGTAAGAGTGTTGCTTTTATTGCGTAAAGCGAGAAAGCACCTGCAAGAAGTCGTCACCATTGACGAGCACCAGAAAGGTTTAAACGCTCAGAGTGTGGATGAACTTCCATCCCTGGAGCACGACATTGTGATGCTTTCCAACACAAGCGCGAGCTGGGCTGACGTCATTTCTGTGGCAGAAAAATACTCTTTCGAAACACAGGAAATTTTGGTCACTTGTTTGCTCGAAACATTCCCTGACGTTGTTGATCCCTTTTGTAATGAAATGAATGCCGATGAGTCTTTATCACTGACACCAGGCATTAAAGTGTCGACCATGATTTCTTTATTGGAAACGCGTTATAAGTGGGCTTTAGACATCGATTTTTCTAAGCCAGATAATCAATATTGGTTCTGGTACCGTTCACAGGATAAAGAAGAACCTCGTATGGCGGTGCGAGGTGAGGAGCCAGGAGAAGAGAGAGAACTGGGGCTCGACGTCGGCAGGCAGGCTTCAAGGTTATACCATGCGCTGAAAAAAGCGGATGCAACAACGTCTCTGGCAGAATTTTTACTGGAAAACTCAGGTTTCAGAATGATTGCCCGCCGTATTTGGACGCTTGGCAATTGTCTTATGGGTGATATTCAAATCAATGCGTTGGCGAAAAATGTGTTACCGATGCATCTGCTTCGATGCAAGCTTTCGATGTTCGGCGCCACCAAGTTCGATCCCCGCTCTGATCGGTGGGTGAGAGTGACGCTTTTCCAGGGCGCACCGACGTTTTCGGAACTGGGTAATGACCCGAATACTGACTCTTGGCTGTTTCCTGTTTTAACCTCATCTTCAGAGCAAGGGGATGGGCTATGATCCAGGTCTCTCACAATGAGTTGGTGGGGCTATGTACCAAGGCTTTCGATGCGTTGAAACACCCCCATGGTGAGTCAGATACTATCGCAGAGACTGTCGTTGATCTGGAAATGGCCGGGTTGAATGGTGTTTCGATGTTTGTAGATGCTTTACCTACCTTAGATGAAGAGCGAGAGGCGCATGCTCCGCAGTGCGACATCAGCGATGGAAGTATCTTAGTTAACCTTCATGGTGGCAGTTTGTTTTGCCACTTGCCCGCTTTGATTGATGTGGCAGTTGAAAGGTTGATTGGCTTCCCGCAGGTGTCTATGTCAGTCAAAGATTGCCGCAACCGCTGGCTGGCATTTGGTGAGCTTCTCAAACTCGCAGGTAAAGGGCTATCAGTGCGTGTTCGCTGGCACAGGAATGACTCGCCGGATGATATCGAGTGCATTCTGAATGCGGGCTCCCGGTATCCTGATATTTACCTTCAAAAGGAGCTGGGTCTCGAGGAAAACAGCATGCAGATAGAGTTAAGTCTGGCCCCTTTTTCTGCCTCCAACAATGCATCGGTACCAACGATTTCTGGTCATGAGCAAAATGAAGCGGCAAACTCCGCATGGGAGCAGGGAATTAGTGTTCGCCTGAGTAATTGGGAGGCGTTAAAACACTACGCATCAAGACTGTTGGTTGAAGACAGTGAACGCTCAATGCGAGGTGCGGGGGAATAAAATTACCCCGATGAAAACATCGGGGTAATTTTAATTAACGCAGAATCCAGGCGTCTTGCCAGTTAGTACCGACACCTGGCTCATAGGCGCTTGGGGTTGCGCCGCACCAAAGATTATAAGGCCAAGGCTTACACTCGTACGTTGACCCGCCATTACTAACAAACTCACCAGCCGAGTATGACGTGCCTGCCACATAGCTGTCTGAGCCAATTGGTGGCTCTGGTGTTACTGGTGGTTCAGGTTCAACCGGTGGTTGTACTGGTGGTTCAACAGGATTGACGGGACCACAGTCAGCAATGCCAACTTCTTCCCATACGCCCCATTGGCCGCTATTGGACGGATGCTCACCTTGTGTCCACCACTTAGCTCTCCAGATCTTACCGTCCCATATGATAGTGTCACCCGGCAGATAAACGGTGCTCTTCTGCCAGTCGTCCGGACATAATCCGATTGAGTCCTTCACATTGGCGGAAACATTGGCTCGATATTCCGTGGTGGTTTTATCTATTTCAAATGTCATTGTGGCTTTTGCTGTGCCGGCTTGTGACGCACCAAATTCTATAGCTACGAGACAGAAGTCTTCACCATTGAGCGTAGTGCTAGAACATCGATCATCAGTGATCACGGGAGCGTTGGCAACACCTGCGCCCGAAACATCTAAGCGTTCAAAAGTGAAAGGCGCAAATCCGGTATTGCGAACGATGAAGGTATGCTGCTTTGTTTCGCCTACAACAAAGTCTTCCAGTACTTCATTTTCTTGAAAGCTCAAGCTTACTTTGTCGTCGATACCGTAAATGGTGTCGTTGATGAACTGGCGGAGTGCTGCCACGTCACTGTAAACGCCGTATTTATTTGGACGGGCACAACCTATCCCCCAACTGACAATACCTAGCTGTGTAGTGACACCACCTCGGTTGACAACAATCGGACCGCCGCTGTCACCTTGACATGAGTCAATGCCACCTTGCGGCACCCCTGCACAGAAGGAGACATCGCCCACTGAGGTATAGTTGCCACCAGATTGACGACAGACTGCATCAGAAACCAAAGGCACGTCTACTTCCTGCAAAACAGAAGGAGAGCTTCCCCCCTCTGAGGTTCGGCCTAATCCAGCTACCGTCAAAAAATCACCATCAGAGACATATTGGTAAAGTGATCCATCGGCAATCTCTACTGGTGTCAGGCCAGCTGGAACATCGGTGAGCTTAAGTAGAGCGATGTCATTCGAAAGGTTGCGGGTATTAAAATTCGGGTGAACATAGATTTGCGACACATTCACGCGAACACCATCGGTTCCGTTGTAGCGATAACCACCGATCTTAACGTCAATATCGTTTGGTGCATCATTGTTGACACAATGCGCAGCAGTGAGCACAAATCCTTTACCGATATAACTGGCACCACAGAAAGAGCGGTTACTGTATGAGTTCACAATCTGTGTGTAGAACTTCCAATCAGCAGGGTTAGCATCTACGCCACCCACGATGCGTGGAGATACTTCAGCAGGGTCCTGATTGATTGTCTCAGCAGCTAATAGGCAAGGTGACATCAGTGTCATGGCAAGCGCCATTGTTATTTTGTTTTTCAATTGTTGCTCCTTGGTTTTCAAAGCGAGCGTCATGCTCCCCTAAAAGGAAGCAACGGCCTTTATTTGCTAACAAGTTGCAAAGTAAGAGTCTTTTTTGTTTGCGAGTGACTCTCAATTTTCACGATCGATTGTTATTGCAAATTTCGTGGTAAGGAGAGGAGGCATCAAATGACAATCAAATTATCAATTGCGAAAGTGGAAGGCTTTTCAGGAGAAATGGGACAGAAATGCGAATAAAAAAGCCCCGGTAGGGGCTTATCGGAAACGCCTATCGAATTATTTGGAATCTACGCGATTCATGAATTTGTGCTCCGCTGTATTAACGCGGATTTTGTCGCCAGGCGCCACGTATTCTGGTACTTGAACAACCAGACCTGTAGCCAGGGTTGCTGGCTTGGTACGTGCACTTGCGGACGCACCTTTGATAGACGGTGAAGTCTCGGTGATGACCAGATCCACAGCAGATGGTAATTCCAGAGCCACAGGTTTACCGCTCACAGCCAGTACCTGAATGCCTTTGGTTTCTTCAGTGATGAACAGCAGTTCTTCTTCGATATCATCCTTGTTGAAGTGGTAAGGCGTGTAGTCTTCGGAATCCATGAACACGTACTCGCTGCCATCAATATAAGAGAAGTCAGCGGGGTGACGGCTGAAATCCGCCAAGGTAATCATGTCGTCTGCTTTAAAGCTTTCGTCAACTTTCGCGCCGGTTGCTACATCGTATAAACGCATACGGAAAAGGCTGTTGCCCGCACGGCCGCTCGGAGTCAGCTTAGCAATGTCTTTAACTGCCAGTACTTTACCGTTGCGTTCAATAACGGCGTTCTTTTTAATTTCACTTGCCTTAGGCATGGTCACTGTTCCAGTAGAATAACTGATGCGAAAATATCACGAATCCTAATTTTGGCAAGTGACAGCATGTATCATCAGTGAAGAATGAGATGCTAGGGGCTGTTGACCTTTGGTGATGATTTTTTGCAGCCGTTTGTGGGGATTTTATGCAAGGCAGAGGCTTCGATGTGTAGCTGGCCTACATGAGAAGCCGATAACGCAGCAGAAATTCCCCACAAAGGCTGCCCGAAGGGTTCAGCTCTAAGCGTTTTATGCTTTGTTGAGGTGTATTTGCTTAGAATGACTAGGCGGCACACACCTCGCCGCGCCTAAAACGCTTATAGCTAGAACAAAATTTAACCACCAAAGGTCAACAGCCCCTATTTAATGGTTCAAGACGGAATAGCAGAACAATGATTAAACAGCTCGGTACTAAAGTGGTTTACCAAAACAAATGGATGACTGTGCGTGAAGACAAAATCCTTCGCCCTAGCGGCGCAGAGGGTATCTATGGTGTGGTAGATAAACCTGATTGCGCCGTGATCATGGCGATTGATAATGGACAGATTCACCTAGTCCAGCAGTTTCGCTATACCGTCCAACAGCGTTGTTGGGAGTTACCGCAAGGCGCGTGGGAATCCCGTCCGGATGCTGATCATCTTGAATTGGCAAAAGGTGAGCTTCGTGAAGAAACGGGAATGGATGCCAAAGAGATGGTTTATGTCGGCGCACATTACATTGCCTATGGGTTTCTAAATCAAACCTGCCACATTTATCTTGCCAGCGGTCTGACTGATGTGGGCAAGTTGTTGGATGCGGAGGAAGAAGACCTGATTTCGCGTCCTTTCCCTGTTCATGAGTTTGAGCGCATGATAGTAGATGGAGAGATAAAGGATAACGTTACGGTTGCTGCTTATGGGTTGGCAAAACTGAAAAAACTAGTTTGAATGATGATTTTATAGAAAAATGTTTTTTTATAATAAATGATTGAAAAATAAAGACCGAAAAATTCATATGACGACGGATAAATGACGCGACTATTGATTTTTGCGTCATTTATCTGACTTGCAAAGAGATATGCCTCTTAGAGCGCTAAAAACCCTACTTTCTGCTTTCCAAATTGCTATTTTATCCCACCTGTCGCACGTATAATGCCAGTAAAAGTACACTGTAATTCAACGAGCGTTCCCACCGCTTTTTGAATCCAAAAAATCACGGATGATTTGTCACCCAACGGATGCAGTTTTATGGCGTTGAGCCGGTAACGATTTTCTGGAATATGCGAAATGCTTAAAGCCCGCCGAGCCGCGATGGCTGCCTGTTTAAGCCTACCTCTTTCATTGCCTTCTTTGGCCGATGTCGATCTTGACGCGCTGTTAGATATGCCGCTCGAGTCTTTGTCGGACACTAAGGTGGTATCTGCAACACGCACTTCACTGAGTCTTGCCGATATTCCGGCGGCGGTTCATGTGATCACTTCAAAAGAGATCAAGCGCTCTGGTGCAAGGTCAGTGGCTGATGTGCTGGTGTTAGCACCGGGTTTACACGTGGCGAAATTCTCAAATTACGACTGGGGTATTGCAGCCCGCACGACCAACGAAGCGTTGAGCAATACCATGTTGGTTATGGTTGATGGACGCAGCGTTTTCAATGGCATGTTCTCAGGAGTTGATTGGGACTTAATCCCGGTAAGCTTGGATAATATCGATCGTATTGAAGTGGTACTTGGCCCTGTTGGCACTATTTGGGGAGGAAACGCCGCAAATGCCGTAGTTAACATCATCACTCTGGATGCAGAAGATGCGCCAAGAAAGCGGGTTTCTGCTTCTGTCGGTAATTACCATTATCAGGAATATCAGGTTCGTCACGGTGGTGAGGTTGCTGATAATTTGTTCCTGAGCGGTTATGCCGAGTTTGTTCAGCATATGCCATGGACGACAGACCAAGAACTTGTCAAAGAGCAGCAGCATTTCCGCGTTTACACAGAACGCTTCGGTATGCGTGGCGACTACCAGAATCTTGACCGTACCATTTCCTTTCAGGTGGGTGGCATTCGCTCGCGCGAGGATTACCAGTGGCTGAATTATCAACCTCACTTCCTGTTTCCAGGTCAGGATGTCGACGACTATGTTGCGTTTGATACTGAAATGCTCGCGGAAGAGTACTTCGCAGGTATCAAATACCTTCAGGATTTGAGTGAAGATACGCACTGGGAACAGCAGTTTTGGCTGACGTACAGCAGTAGCAATGGCAATGATCGTAATGCGTATTTCACCCGGTTCGATTCGGAAACCACTTACACAGATAACAACGTGTTTGGTGGTCACTTTATGGTGGGTTTCAACTATCGTCTGGTTGACGAGTATTTCCGCCCTTATTCTCAGCATGAACAATATACATATCCCTATGTTCGAGTGACGGATGAAGCGGGCTTCACTAACCAAAGTGTTGCCTTGTATCTCAACTACACCTATCCACTAACAGATACCACTCAACTGATGTTGGGTAATCGCTGGCAATACTTCAATCTGGTCGAAGATACCTTTGCTCAGCCACAGGTACGTTTGATGCAGGAGCTAGGCGATAACCAGCGTATTTGGGCTGGGTGGGGTCGCTCTGTTATTACGCCTGCACGGCAGGGGAAAACGACCGATTTTCATCAGAATGCTTATGCGAGCAACGTGACTTTCTGCGAAGCAGGGAATCCAGGTAATTGCTTGCCTTATACCTTTGACTATATGCAGATTATTGAGCGTCAGGGTAGTGAAGATATGCCTGTGCCTAAAGTGGAAACTTTTGAGCTGGGTTACCGTTTTTGGGCGGATAAAACGGTGCAGTTTGATGCCAATCTGTTCCTGAGTGAAGAGACCGACATTCCTGCTTGGTTACTGGAAAGTGCTGATCGTAATTACATCTGGGAAAACTCCTCTCCTGGCACCGTCGGAACAATCGTCGATGTATACAAGTATAAGCAGATAGCTCCTTTGAGCTCACGAACCCACGGGGGTGAGTTGAGTATGAAATGGCAGCCATCGAGCGATTTGCAAATTAACGCCAGCTACTCGTACCGTAAGATTAAAGCTGAGTGCCATGGTGATGTTTGTAGTAGCAGTGAAGGGCCACTTCGCAGCTACGAAAACGAGCCAGTGCATCTAGCCAATGCTCAAATCATGTGGGATATCACGCCGGATTTTTGGGTCAGCAATGTCCTGAATTACGTGGCGGCTTCCAAGCCGGATGAGCTGGTAGGCAGTCAGGAAGATTATGGATGGCCAGAAGTGCTCACATGGGACTTTATAGCAGGCTGGAAACCTGCCAAAAACTTCCCTGAATTCATCTTCTCGGTGGAAAACCTATTCAACGATCAAGTGAATGAATTCCCTGCTAGTTACGGTGGCTTCGACAACGGCACTCAATACTGGCTCGAGATAGATTGGCAGCTTCCATGATGAAACGGTCAATCCACCACTTCTATTACAGTTATAAAGCCAGGGCAATCGCGCTCTGGCTTTCGGCTTTGATTGTCTTTGCAATCAGCACATGCGTTCGTGCACATGATATCCGAGATGATGATTTAAAAGCTGTTTACTTATTCCGTTTTGCCATGCTGGTCGACTGGAAGACTTCGCATGGTATGTCGTCTCAATATCATTTCTGCGTAGATGCGGACAATGGTGTCAGTAAGAAGCTCGAGGAAATCGCGCTAAGCAAGCCTCAAGCTGTGTTTCACCAAATCCGCAATGAACAAATACCGACTCCGGGCTGCCATATCGTTTACACCACCACAAATGAAGCGGATCAAGTCTCTGCACTGAAAGCGTCATTCCCTAATGCGCTTCTGGTAGGGGAAGGTCGTCGGTTCACAAGGGCGGGAGGCATGATGGCGTTTGTCCGCATGAACAACCGCATTAAACCTCTTATCAGTAGAAACAATTTGGCGGGAGCTCCATTTTCCCTTCGTTCTCAATTGCTTTCCATTGCAGTGATAGAAGGGGAGGACAAGGCATGATCCTTCGTTGGCTGAATAACCTCCCTCTCAGAGTCAAACTGGTATTACCAACTTGGTTCTTGATGACCTCTGGCGTTGTCTTGCTTGGCTTTGCCATTGAGAAAATCGCAGAAGACAAGATGGAACAAAGCTTGATTGGCCGCACTGAGATTCTGACCAATGCAGCTACGGTTAACCTGACTGCAGCGCTGGCGTTTGAAGACCAACGCACTGCATTCGAACAATTAGAAGCCCTCCGTGTGGACCCAGATTTGATTGGTGCGCGAGTGCGGAAATCGAATCGTACTGAATTTGCATCAGTGATGGATTTGCCATCCGACTGCCGCCCAACAGATGCGTCGATTGTTTGCAGCGATACCAACTTCGAGCGTGTGAAGAAGCCGATTGTTCTTGGGCAAGAGATACTGGGATTCATCGAGGTGTATGTCTCGCGAGAAGCCATTGAGGAAGAGCGACATTTCCTGGTTGGATACTTAACGGCAGGAACTAGCCTGCTCTCTTTATTGGCACTCGTGTTTGCACAAATGCTACACCGCTTGGTCTCTCACCCACTGGCGTCACTGCATCAGTCCATGTCTTCGATGCTGCGTTTGGGTGTGTTTGGCCGCGCTATTCCGGTCAAACACAAGGATGAGCTGGGACAACTGACAGCCTGTTTTAACAATCTGATTTCAAACCTGTCCGAGCGCGATTACCAGCTCAAGCAGACTCTGAATCAATTGGAGAACAAGAGCCAATATATCGGTGAAGTGCTCGATACGATGGAAGATGGCGTCATGGTTATAGCGCCCGGTGATGTAGTGACCTATTTCAATCCGGCTGCTGAATATCTTCTGCGTCGTGTGAACTGTTCACCACGTAATCTGACCAAATTGTTGAGAACCTTTGAGCCTGTGTCCCGGGTTCATGCTCTTTCTCACGCTATCGATAAACATCAGCCAATGAGGGGAATTGAACTGACTCATACCGCAACAGGTAAAGTGTTTCAGGTCAGTACTCAGCCGATGGCAGCAGCACAACATTCTCTGGTGCAGTTTGATGATGTGACGGATCAACGAGAGGCCGAGCAACGCCGGAAACTCGCTGAACTGATCTTTGATAAAAGTCAGGATGCGACACTTGTGATGTCTCGCGATTTAACGATTAAAACGCAAAATGCGGCGTGTATCCACACCTTCGGTGTCCATCATTCATGGCACACAATGTCGACAGATGCCTCCTACAGATTAAGCTATGCTGAGCTCAAAACCTTGCTCGCGACTGGAAACATGGAGTGGCATCGTATGCTGTCTGGTCATGGCGGTATTGATATACCTTGTCAGGTCGTCGCCCGGACGCTGACCAACCATCGGGGGCGTGTTGAAGGTTTCGTGATTACCATTGTTGATTTGTCGGCGGAAATGGAAATTAAGCGCCTCAACTACATAGCAAACCATGACGCGCTAACGGGATTGGCAAACCGCGCTCATGCTTTGGATAAGTTGACGCAAGACCATGATAAAGAGCGCGATATGCACGTGATGTTTATCGATTTGGATGGCTTTAAGTCGGTGAACGATCAGTTCGGTCATCAGGTCGGCGATGAACTGCTGAAGGTAGTCGCTGAGCGTCTGAAATCATCGGTTTCACGTCGTGATTTTGTTTCCCGTTTATCTGGAGATGAGTTCTTGATTGCGCTTTATGGCAGTGCGCCAGTCAACACGGTTGCCAATCGACTTCTGGAAAAACTCAGCGATGAAATCGTGATAAATAACTGCAAACCAAGAGTAAGTGCGAGTATAGGTGTTCGTTACTGGTCTGCGCAGGACCCGTCATCTCTGACACAAGTTATCGAGCAAGCTGATAAGGCCATGTATGACGCGAAAGCAAACGGTAAGAATAGATATTCTTTATCTGAGAACTTTGCTGTGCGGATGGAAGAAGTTTGAAAACTCAGTCAAAACTCAAACTGAGGGCCATGCTGGCTTTTGTTAGTGTCGATCATACGGTGAAAAGCAGCGTGAGAAAGGATAGATGACTCTGGAAGGAGCGATGACATTCAGCATCGCTATATTCGTCTTTGCAATTACTCCCGGCCCAGGCATTTTCGCGATATTGGCTCGAGCTATGGTGACTGGCTGGCGAGATTGTGTGGCGATTTCTGCTGGCATGGTAGCAAGTGATTTGATTTACCTGACGCTAGCGTGTTTTGGTCTGGCAACAATTGCAGAAAATTATGCAGGGTTGTTTACCGTGATTCGCTATGTAGGGGCTGCTTATCTGATCTATTTGGGCTACAAGATGTTCAAAGCTTTGCCGCAGGTTGCGCAGCTATCTGAAGAAACCGTTAAGAAATCCACCGGTGTAGCAGCTGATTTTGCCCAAGGCTTCTTGATTTCAGCTTCAAATCCTAAGGTTATTCTTTTTTATATTGCGTTCTTGCCAACTTTTATGGATGTGACGCTTCTGAGCATGGGTGACGTGGTATTGGCGAATGTGCTGGCAGGTTTTGCCTTGATGAGTGGTGTCATGATGATCGCTGTGGGCGCAGATCGCGCAGCAAAGCTACTCAAAACGGAAAAAGCGGTTAAGCGAATGAATCGCAGTGCCGGTTCTCTTATGATTGGTGCTGGAGCGTATTTGGTTATCAGTCGTTAGGCTTAAGAATTTGGATGCAAAAAGCAGCCTTAAGGCTGCTTTTTTGTCTCTAGCAATCTCATCAGGCGATTTTGGCTTGCGCTGCCGTGAACTGATGGGAAATGGAAGAAATCATCGACGGCGTGATCATTGGATGTGAATGGGTCGCGGCCACAATCACGATATCAATAGCAGGAAGTGGCGGTAAATTCGCACCCGACAGCACTTTCAGATCTGATGGTATGCTCCCAGAAGCCATGGCGGAAAGCGCCTGTTGGCTTCTCACCAAACCTACCAGTGTTGATGCGCTGGTGGTGAACGCGACCAAATCGACATCAATACCAAACTTGCCGAGTCCATCGAGTGCGGTGGTATGGAACTTACAGCTTTTATCAAATAAGGCTAGTGGCAAGGGGCGGCGTTCCACCAACGTTGGGTCATCACCACATACCCAGACACCTTTATCATGCTTTAGCAGCCAGCCTTCGTCAGAATCGGGGGCTCGGGTGACGATGGCCAAGTCCAAATCACCGCTGTCGAGCCGTTGACGCAAACGCACACTGGAAGCGCAAAGCACATCAAAGGTCACCTTGCCGAGTTGCTGTCTGAAAGCCTCAAGCAGCTCAGGCAGCAGTGATTCTGCATAGTCGTCAGGACATCCAATACGGATAGGTCGGGCGTTGTCTTCACGTTTGAAAGCGTCCAATGCTTCGTCGTGTGAGGCAACCAGTCTCCGGGCGTGGCTGACCAAACGTTGACCAGCAAGGCTGACGGTAAGCGGCCGTTTGTCTCTATCAAACAGCGGATTACCCAGCTCCTCTTCCAGTTTTTTTATCTGCATGCTGATGGCAGATTGTGTGCGGTGAATCTGTGCAGCGGCGCGGGTAAAACTGCCTGTGTCCACGATAGCTAAAAAGCTTCGCAGTGAATCGATATCCATTCCCGATCTGTCCTTGCATCATCGAATCGAATACTAGGTATCAAAACTATGCGTTAGAAACCTGTCCTGCTTGTGAGCATACTCGTTCACATCAACAAAAAGCAAAAGGAAAGGAGAGCCTGATGAAACTGATAATCGCCAACAAGAATTATTCGACATGGTCACTGCGTGGTTGGCTGGTTCTCCGAGGCTTTGATTTTGATTTTGAAGAAGTTGTTCTCGATTTGTTCACGGATGCTTTCTATACAGAAGTGGGAAAACACCCAGGCGCGGGAAAGGTCCCTGTGCTGGTGGATGGTGATGTTGCCGTTTGGGACTCTCTGGCTATCTGTGAGTACGTTAACGAACAATATCTCAACGGAAAAGGTTGGCCTGAAGACGTCGCCCGACGTGCCAAGGCGCGTGCACTCTCTGCTGAAATGCACTCTGGATTCACCGCACTTCGCGAAGAGATGCCGATGAATATTCGAGGACGCCGCAACGTCTCAGCGTCGGAAGCGTGCTTGAAAGACATCGCGCGTATAGATGCCATTTGGACTGAGCAAATGGCACAGTTTGGTGACAAAGGTGGCTGGCTGTTTGGTGACTTCTCGATTGCTGATGTGATGTATGCACCTGTCGCGTTGCGCTTTTTGACTTATGGTGTTTCTGTGTCCGCTAAAGCACAGCGCTACATGGAAAAAGTGTTGGATGATGCCACTATGAATCAGTGGATTGAGGAATCCAAGTTGAATACGGTTGTAGTTCCGCAGGGGGAAGCTGGCGAAGAGATCACGGTTTAGGAGGAAGGAATGCTTGTATACGGAGATATGAAGTCCGGAAATTGCCTGAAAGTGAAACTGATACTTTCGTTTCTGGATATCGAGCACGATTGGCAACATGTTGACATCTTGAAAGGCGAGACGAAAACGGCGGAATTTCTGGTGGTGAATCCTAATGGGAAAATACCTGCCGTCGTTTTGGATGATGGCCGCGTGTTGTCTGAATCAAATGCCATTCTGGGCTATTTTGCAGAAGGTACATCTTATCTGCCGACAGACAACTTCTTAAAAGCCAAAGTCTACGAATGGCTTTTCTTTGAACAATACTCGCATGAGCCATTTATTGCGGTTGCCCGTTTCATTCAGAAATATCAGGGAATGCCTGAAGAGCGGCTTGACGAATACCATTCCCTGCAGGCTGGTGGACACAAAGCATTGAAATTGATGGATCAGCAGCTTGGAAAATCAGCTTTCCTCGTTGGTGATACAATGACTATCGCAGACATCTCGCTATACGCCTACACGCACGTGGCGCACGAGGGTGGGTTCAGCTTGGAAAACTATCCAAACATTCTGCGTTGGATAAATGCTATCGCCGACAGTGAGCGTTACGTCGGAATGCCCGATTGAAGCTCTGACAAATCCAACATTGAAACCGCCGTATAAGCGGCGGTTTCTCATTCAATACACAATATCCATTACTGCGCAGGTTGAATGCTGATCTCTACTTCACCAAAGCCAAGCGCACGCATTTCATCAGTATCCAAATTGGTTTCCAGCTCAATATCACCCTGACGAAGCGTTTCCGTCACACTGCGTTTAGAGCGACGCGACTCAGAGATAGGTTGTGCCTGCCCAATATCGATGGTGCCTGCATACTGGGATTCTGCATAGAAGTCACCGGAAACAACAGCTTCGAACGGACGAAGGCTTTGGCTGGTGACGCTCTGCATGTTCTGTAAACCATTTTCCTGAATGGCCCAGCTCCAATCCCACCATTGTGATGCGCCCGGGATATGACGAATATTCCACTGGTGCCGAATATCGGCAGAAGGCTCACTGGCTCGTCCCATGGTGAAAGTATGTTTGTGGGTAGGGCGGTTGGTTGGGTGGGTATGCCATGCGTTACCACTCCAGCGAAGGAAGCCGTCGAATTCGACATCATAACTCACGTCTGCGCTGAACCGGTAAGGGTAGGAGATACTTGAACGGTACAGTTCCACGCGAATAGGAATTTCAGAATTGGCAGGTACCATAGGGCGAGCCTGAAGTGTAACCGCTTCAGAAGTTGCACCACCATTGGTGTTCGCCCAGCTTTGGTTAGCTTCCAGTTTGATCGTCAATTCTGTTTCGCCGACCAAAGGCCACTGGAACGTGTTTTTGGTTTGCACGGATTGTGAAAAACCATAAGTGTTGGTTTTCGACCAGTTGGTGGATTCATCCACTTTGAGGTCAATGACCACCTGCTGTGCGATGTCGCTGCGGTTTCTAGCCGTTACATACACGGTTTTCACCAACTGCTTGCTGGACTCAGTTACATCACCGTGCCAGAAATCATCACTGTTCAGTGTGTAATTAAAGTTGCTGACTTTGATAGCCGTTTTCTCGTCGCACCGGTACCCGTCACAGGAACCACGGTTGTTGCCTTGAATTACCCATTTGTCACCTTCCTGTCGGACCGACATGTCTCTGCCAACATAAGGGCTACTGTTTCCGCTGACCCAAGCGTATCCGAGGTGGTGGGCTAGACTGCTTAGCGGGTGGATAAACTTGCTTTCATCCGAAACCAGATTGTATTGAATATCGATTTCTTCTCCTTCAGGCAAAGTATGTTTCGCCACGTCAGGAATCCCTGTATTTCCCGTGTTGGTTGGATGGCACCAAGTACTGTAGTTGGGTAAATCCTGTTTTATTCGTCCTTCATGTCCAGTTCCCATGATGACCCAGTCATCTTTCAAACCGGTAATTTGCCACTGACCCATTTTCGACAGCAGATAGTCGCGATGTAATGTGGCTTCACTTCGTGTGATAGGACGATAACCAGAGCGACATACATCTTCTCCCTGGTAGTCGACAACAAGCTGATCAGGAAAAATCTTCGCAAAACTGGGTGTAGAAAACGCTGAAAACAGAGACAGGGTGATCAGCGACAGGGTGACTCTAGGCATGGCTTTTTCTCCATTGTTTTTAGATGTTGTGTTCCTGCGTTATTGGTAACGCAGAGTCAGCATGGCACCGCTCTCGAGAGGTGCTAACTGAAAAACAATGAAAATTAATCACCAATAAAATCATCGTATTACGACTATATTTTCAAACTTACTCTTGCTTTATAAGCGGGTAATTAACTGGGTATGCTCGGAGACTTCATCCTTGATGAGTAAGAATTCTGGATCTTCATAGATGACATCCAGTTTTGCCAGACAGCTTCCCTCTTCGAAAAACAAGTAAGGAGTCGCATGCAAAAAATTGGTGGTCTTGTTTAGGTTATCGACATAGACCAATTCGACTTCACACTGAAGAAGGAAACTGGAATCGAGTGTTGATGCTAAGTGTCCTGTCAGCTTCACCAGACTGGTTTGTTCAGTACTACCATCTTCTATGCTGGAAACATGAATGATGGAACGACCATCAACAGCAGTCTGGCCTTTGGCAATGGTAGTACTGCGATCGGGATGAACTTGCACGAGGAAGTGCTGGTAATGACCCGACATTAATTGTTGTTGCCAAGGCAAGGCCAGTACGCCGATAAACACACTGGTACTAAGAACGAGAAAAGCAATGGTGACTTTCATTTTCGTTGCTCCACAAACTGAGTGATTTGAGCGGCGACGACGGGAAACTGCCCCGAGCGATAAGTGAGGTTGATGGCATCTTGTGCTTGGCGATGGAACCATGAAAGCTCATTTTCACCACCTCCGAGCCCGACAAAAACGACACAATCACACTGGTTTGAAGCGAGTAATCGCCTGAGAGGCAAAGAGAGTTTTACAGACGGTGATTTAATCAGCACCAATTCACCAACATGCTGTTTGGTTAATGCTAAGTGGGGGGCTGGCCAGGGAGTGAAATCCAGTTTGACGGAGAGAATGGCAAGTGTGGTAAATGCCAAGGCGATAGAGAGTACGTTGAGTGCTGCTTTAATATAGCTAGGGCGGATGGGGAGCTGATGATTTTGATGATTGCTCTCCGAAGCTACTTGTTGCTGCTCGGGCAAGGAATCGAGATCCTTCTTTGGATTGGGTAATGCTTCTGAATGGCTGTGCTCGAGGGTACTTTCCAATGGAATCTCAATGCATTGTACTCTGCCCGGTAACGCGCGATATCCCACTCTTGGAGCCGTAACGATTGGGCTCTCTTTGACACCAAGTTTTAAAAAAGCGTGCCTTAAAGTGCTGATGGATTTGGCCAGTGAGGTATCACCCACACAGACGTTTCCCCAGGCGTGGGTAATAATTGTTTGCTTCTCGAGCACATCCGGAGCGCGCTCTAGCAGTAACTCGAGAATCAGTCCTTCCCGGTGGCCAATACCCACACTTCGTGTATCAGTAAATATCCGGTTTTCTACTGGATCAAATTTTATCATTTGCATTCCTGCTTGCATTGTAAATTTGACAGATGCATAAGAAATAGAATCTCCATAAAGGATATCTATATGGGATTTTAGTTGATTTTTAAAGCGAAATTTACAACGTTGAAAATATATTTGTTGTTTGGTGTTTATATTTAAATTTCATTGTTAACTAATATATTAATAAAGTGGTTATGACATGATTCCTCTAAGTGTTTGAAAAATATCCAGGTGAATCATAAATCTATTATATTATATTTATCAGTATGTTGGGTGTAATAGGTTGCATGGTTCGAATGTGGTTTTAACTGAATGCCATTACTTGCTTAAATTCGAGAAAAGGTGTGAAAATAAACTTCTGACACTGTTTTTCTGGATTCTCTTTCTACTGTATTGTCATGGTTTTGTTATTTTTATGTCATTCCTAAAATTTACTTTTCCACCATAAAAAGGGCTCTTTTATCTGCATGTCATTCTAGTCATTAATATTTCTATTTTTAAGAGGGATATTTCGATGGCCTTGATGGACAAAACCGATGTGTAAGGAGCAAGTTGAGGCTTTTGGTAACGACGGACCTGATAACTGGAAGATTTCGGCGGATAGACAACCAAATCGGCCTTTTCTTTGATATAGCCCATCAAAATGTTCTGCTGCTTAGGTTTAAGGTGTTGCCTCATCCCGCAGAAAAGAAGTCGCACTCCGATGACAAAGATTAATCAAGAAAGACTGGTTGAGCATTTTATTGAGCTGGTGAAAATTGACAGCGAGTCTGGCAACGAAAAAGCCATGGCAGAAACGCTGGCAGAACAGCTGGGTCAAATGGGTTTTGAAGTCAGCAAGCTTCCTGTGCCTGAGCATATTACTAACGGTTTCAATATCTATGGCAAACTGGCGGGCTCACTGGAAGGCAGCACTATATTCAGCAGCCACATGGATACCGTTACACCGGGTAATGGCATTGAGCCGGTTATTGAAGACGGCATTATCCGCTCCAAAGGCAACACTATTCTGGGTGGCGATGACAAATCTGGTATTGCTGCTGTTATGGAAGCGGTTCGTACCATTCAGGAAAATGGGGAAGCGCATAAGACCATCGAAGTTGCGTTTACCGTTTATGAAGAGCTGGGCTTGGAAGGTGCTAAGCACTTTGACATGAGTAAGATAGAATCCCAGCAAGCGATCGTGCTGGATTCAGGCGGTCCGATTGGCACCATTATTACGACTGCGCCTGGTCAGCAAAGCCTGAAAATCACCGTCATAGGAAAACCGGCGCACGCTGGCCTTGCGCCTGAAACGGGCATCAATGCACTCATTGTTGCTTCTGACGCGATCAGCCAAATGAATTTGAGCCGTATCGACGAAGAAACTACGGCTAACATTGGTGTTGTTCGCGGCGGTCAAGCGACAAACATTGTCATGCCTGAACTGTATATAGAAGCAGAAGCACGCTCGCTGAATGACGACAAGCTGGCGAAGCAGGTTGAACACATGGTTTCAACCTTCGAAGCCGCGGCGGAAAAACATGGTGCCGGTATTGAGATCGAATCTACCCGCTCTTACAACGCTTACCAGGTTGCAGACAGCGATCCGCATGTTGTGGCGATCAAAGCAGCTTTCGAAGCCAATGGTATCGAGCCGATGACTAAACCAACAGGCGGTGGCTCTGATGCGAATATCTTTAACGAGAAAGGCCTGAAAACCGTTAACCTTTCTACGGGTATGGCGAAAGTGCACACGACAGAAGAGTTTATCGCCATTGCAGACTTGGTTGCTATCAGTGAATTTGTGCGCACCTACGTGACGCGTTAATCGAATGATAAATAAAAACCGCCTTCCGGCGGTTTTTCTTACTTGGTTTTATTGTCCAAACCAAGGGAGATAAACTTGCTGATGGGCGATGTCTAATGCAACGTAGACCAACAGAATCGACATGCTGATATTGAACAACCGGAAATAAACGGGGGTCGCGATGCGCTTACCAAGCAAACTGCCGATGAGCGAATAGGAGGCGGGAGCGCCAAAAGCCAGTATGGTCAAGATCCCAATCCAGAAAAGGCTCTCTATCCCGTGGATGTCAGCAGCAGGAAATTGAATCGTCACAATGGGGAGCGTCGCAATGATGCCCTTGGGGTTAAGCAATTGCAGCACTAATCCATCGCGGAACGTCATCATATTTTCATTACGTGAACTCTCATCGATATCCACTTTCGCCTTTGCCAACTTCCACGCGATGTAAAGAATATAGCCGCAACCAATAACACTGATATAGGGAAGGGACGTCTTGGAAACCAGCGTACCGCCAATCAGTGACATTGCAATGAAGAGGATAAGCATTGCGGTGGCGACACCAGCGAAGAAGCCGAAATCCTCTCGCGTGCGATTTTGGAGTCCGCCATTCAGGCCAAGAAGATTTACAGGACCCGGAGAATACATAATGCCAAAGGCATATGCCCAAAGTTCGAACATAGGAAGTCCTTTTTAGAAATCAGAGAGGGAAGTTAGTCAGAGATTTGAAGCTGGTATTGTTTGGGTGTCATACCATAGACGCGCTTGAACCTTCGATTGAAGTGGCTACTGTCGGCAAAACCGAATTCCTGAGCAACATCGCTTGCAGGCTGGCCGCTTTCCAGCGCTTTGCGAGAACCATTGATACGACAATTGATGACGTATTGGTGAGGTGTAATACCAAATTGCGCCCGAAACTGACGGATAAAATGGAACTTCGACATGTTGGCAGCATCAGCAAGATCATCAATAGCGATATCTTTAGCGAGGTTGTCCTGCACAAAATCTTTGGCGCGTATTAGCAAGGTATCTCTGCGGTTTGTTGGCGTGGCCTCATCTAACATGCCAGCTAATGACACCAGAGTATGTGAGAGGTTAAAGAGTGCAGATTCCTGCTCAATACGATGGCAGGAGGGATCTTTAATTAGGCTGGAAAGGATCAACGCCTGATTGCGGAGTTTAACATCGTTGAGTAAGCAGCCTTTGATTCGCAGCGACGATGGTACTTTCACGCCCAGCGCTTTGACTTGAGCGGCAATACTATCTGGGTGGACATAGAGCATCAAATACTCGAGGTTTTGGTCTCCTCCCGAACTCCCATCATGAACATCTTCCGGATTGAATAGGATAACCCCGCCTTCAGGACTTTTATGGAAAGCGCTTTGACAGAAAAAATCCTGCCTGCCTTTAAGCGTCACACCAATAGAAAACTCTTCGTGGGCGTGTTTGTCGTAAGTGAAGTCGCTCATATTTGCGTCAAGCACAGCGACACCTTCAAGGTGCTCACTGTTTACAAACTGGAAGCGATTGTCTGTGTCCACGTCCGTTCCCTCATTGATCTCTTTAACATCTTTGCAAAATATAGAAGGGAGAGGAAACGAAAACTTGAACAAAATTGCGCGATTTTTCTATTTATCGCGCTATTCGGTGGGTATTACCATTTGGCGAATATGCTGTCGAAGCTCCTTCGCGTTCGACTCTGTCAGTAAGAGATTGGCGAGAGAGACCATCGCGATGGCAAAATAGGCGCCTGACGATAGAAATGATCCCCAGCTAAAGGAAGCAAAGGTCATAAACGAAAAAAGGCCGATCAAACAAAGTTGAGCCAGTTGGTTGTAATTGATGGCAAGGATCCCCGTGGCGGGATCGTTTTCAATATTGACGGGCAAAGTACTCCATCCCCATTTCACACGTACCTTGCCATCTTTTAATACTGCGTTAAATCCATTTTCCCTGAGGTGTTGGCTGAGTTTGTCTAAATCCATTAAATGCCGCCGATGCTATCTGTATGCCCAAATGTGGAGCCACAACAATCGCATTGATGATAGGAACTGCCAAGCATCAGATCCACAGAGTTCGAAAGAACGATCGTTGCGCGTTGAAATAAAGTGGCATCCGGTTCAGCTTTTCGTGGCTCAAGTTGCACCAGTGTGTGGGCAGTCATTTTCCCGCAATCACTGCAGTAAAGTTTGTTCTCTTGTTCTGCCATATGTACCTTCCTTAGTTGTTTTCACTTTGAAGCCCTGTGAAAACACCGTTCACACTGAATATCAGCCTACTTCAGGCTGATTGGTGAAATGAAGGCGGGTAAGTAAAAATGTGAATCTATTCGAAGTATTGAGCCCTAAATGTCTTCTTTTTCGCCAACCTGTCAGATTTTTTAGAGGTAAGGAACGTCTTTGGCTTGGATCCTATTAAATTTGGTTAATAGGCGATCAACTTCTTGCTGATGTTATGTAGTTAAAACTCAAAAATCGTGAGTATCAAAAAAACAAATAACATTCTTTGATGAGAATAAAGAGGAATATCTAAAGAAAATAATGAAATAAATGTTGATATAAGTCTCATTAATAAAATAAATCTAAATTAGATCGCGTTTTTTGTTGCGTGATCCTCAAATTGATAAAAAATATCAAGGTACGGCGAGGAAACAACAAAAAATGAATTCAGCCATTTAGTAATCATCACTGTCTCCAAAAAGAAAAGGGATCATTTCTTGGCGGTGATTTGGATCCTTTTGTCACTTAGTCCATGAAAAGGATCTTAATGTGAATTGAAGTGTATCGTTCAGCGATCAGTGATTAGATCCTTCTGGAAATAATCAATACCCTGAACGAATGACAAATGAAAACGCAGTTGTGCACTGGAAGCGAATTTGTTGGAGATGTGAAATGTTTGGGCAAGGCGATCTGCGAAATAAGCTCGTAAATTACGGTCGTAAACTCTTTTTGCAAGGACATGATGTTGGCGAAAGCGGAAACCTCTCAGCCCAGATGAAAGATGGGACTGTCGTCATTACCACCAATGGATTGAGGATGGGAAAGCTGGAGCGAGAACACTTCTCTTTGGTCTCTCTAAAAGGGGAGCTAATATCCGGTGATTTACCGGAATGGGAATTCCAGCATCATTTAGATATTTATAATGCCAACCCAAAACACAAAGCTATATTCACAATCACACCAAAGCATATCTCTAAATTGATCTCTGAAGAAAACATTAACGTTGAGAATGTATTACCAGCGCTTTCTCCAATCGTGGCAATGAGAACAACGACACTTCCAAAAATCCCATTATTTAGATCTTCTGGATCCCGATTTCTTGTCGAAAAAGCTAAAAATCATCATGCGGTCTTAATTGATACTATCGGCTTGGTGGTAATGGGAGAAGATCTCGAAGACGCATTGTGTAATGTTGAAGAGCTGGAAGAAACAGCAGCGCTAAGGATGCAGGCGTCTAATGATAACTTTCGATATTTGAGTAACGAAGAGATCGCGGAAATTAACGCGGTATTCGCACACTAATATCTCTCAATATCCAAAAGGATCCAAATCAAGAAGCTGGTATCAATGCCAGCTTTTTTTTGTATTTAATAGTGGATCGCGCGAGGAAGATCTTTTGCCTGAGCAACCTAGTCTTCAACTTTGCTTTCACCTGGTAATTGACGAACTAAGTTTTTCTCTTCATTCACCTTAGCCATCTTGGCTGCTAGGTTTGCCGCATTACGTTGTGCTAACTCAGGGACTGCATCGACACCGGCGAATTCCAGAAGATCGGCATATTGCGTACTGATCCCCTTCACTCGGGCCAGATCAGCCAGGTTAATCCACTTCAGCACGAGTTTGCTGCTGATCTCACTCTCATCCGCTATGGATTTACGGCCTGAAGGCTGAGCACCCTTTTCCAGAAGCTGCTCAATGGTTGAAATACCAATCGCTTCGAGTTTTTCAGCGTAGGTTTCACCAATACCTTCGATATCAACAAGCTTAGTCATTTGCTCTTTCTCCTTAATCAATGAGCGAGAGACCTGCATTTCCCGAGTGAAAAGAGAGGAATTGCGGAATAGGAAATACAGGCTAATACCCAAACTCGCTGAACTCTGCATCTTCAGGTTGCTTGGGTATATCTATCGACTCAGACCGCAACAGGAAAAAGTGTTCTGATTTTGAGAGGCTGTTTGAGATGACGAAGTTGCAGGTAGATACCTATCAATGAGCTTAATCATGTTCAGGCGAATTAAAGAAACTAACTGTTAACTAGTTCGCATTGCAGTCTACTTAACATGAAAAATGACATTTCTGTGCTGAAATCAATACATTACCAATTAATTAAGTGTGTATTTCATGACTGTACTTGCGAACGAAAACCCTGATGTCATTCCTGCTGGCACACTAGAGCAATTTAGTTTCGATGCTCCTTCACTAAAAGGTAATGTGGCGGGAGAGAATGCCAGCAGGGAGATCATTGTTTATCTCCCAGTTGGCTATTACGCCGACTTAAATAAAACCTTTCCCGTGATCTATGTGTTACATGGCTACGAAGGGGAGCCGAATTCCTGGTTTGATGAGGGCTTGAATGATGAAGCTGGACTGGATGACATTCTGGATGAAGTGATTAATGAAGGAGATTTGGAGCCTTCTATTGTCGTAGCTGTTGATGGACGAAGTTCACTCAATGGCTCTTGGTACATCAACTCGCCAATTTCAGGAAACTTTCTGGATTACTTAACGATAGATGTTGTTAGGGAAATTGATATCCGTTATCGCACCCTACCAGGAAAAATGGCGATCCTTGGTCATTCAATGGGTGGTTTTGGCGCTATGTTGGCTGCAATGGAAAATCCTACTTTATACCGCACCTGTGTGGGTTTGAGCCCCGCCGGTATGATGATGAAAAGGCATGACTATCAGCAGCATGCGGCGTTCTTCCAAAGTGAGTTGGAAAAGCTTATTAATGGTGGTGAACCTGAATGGTTTATTTATGCTTACCTGACCATCATTCGTGCAATTGCCCCAGACATCAACAACCCGCTTCTTTATATTTCTAAAGATATTGACGATATTGTGACGGAATTGGAGGACTTCCAGCTTTCCGATATTGCAATGAGACAAGTTGACCGGATCCGCGACTTACCCATCTATACCGAGATTGGTGATAACGAAGGTGAATCCGTCGGTGAACCGATATTAGATAACTTCAACACCATGATAACGACGTTTGAGGCGCTGGAGCTCAACGTTACATCCCACGTTTTTATTGGCGGACACACAGATAAAGTGGTTGAGCAGGTATATCGGGGATTGCGATATATTGGCGGTATATTTCAGGAGAGTAAAATATAACATTCGTTTAATCTATCATCTAATTTTAGAAAGGCGCGATTTTTCAGAGTGCGCTTTTTCTTATGCCTATCGTTTTATACACATACTTTCATAAATTAATTGTGAAAATTCGCAAACTTAAAAATTATGACAAGTCAAGACTCATTCATAATCAGCCATATATTCAGGCAGCAAAAAGTAGCTAACCACTTTTCATAGAAGGCTCTTTAGTTTGCTTTGGGTATTACAAGCGAGCTACCAATCAATTTCGCTTGCGCTCAAAAGTAAACGCCGATTTCGGCGTTTTCTTTAACAAGAAGAGGCTTGGCTATGGAAAATCAATCAACTATTACAAAAAAACTCCCTTCTTTTATCGAAACACGTCTCAATTCGTTTTTGCGAGATATGACGGAGCCGTATGAAAACTCGCGGCCGCTACCTGTCAGTAGCCGGCCAGGAGAAGGCTCGGTCGTCATGCAAAGTAACGATTACCTATCACTGAGTCTGAATGATTCAATTCAATCGGCGCATTTGAATGCCATTGCGGCTTCCAAAGAAAATGTCGTGATGTCAGCAGTATTTCTTCAGGATGAAGACCATAAACCTGATTTCGAAAATCGTCTTGCTGATTTTGTCGGTATGGACGGCTGTGTGTTATCTCAATCTGGCTGGGCGGCAAACATAGGTCTGTTGCAAACGATTTGTGAACCTGAAACACGGGTTTATATAGATTTCTTTGCGCATATGTCGTTGTGGGAAGGTGCACGTATTGCAGGCGCGCAGATCATCCCTTTTATGCATAACAGTGTGAATAATCTGAAACGCCAAATTAAAAAGCATGGAGCTGGCATTATCTTGGTGGATTCTGTCTACAGCACCATTGGCACTGTTGCTCCTCTTCCCGCCATCTACGAAGTGGCTGAAGAGTTCGATTGTGCTTTGGTCGTCGACGAGTCTCACTCACTGGGGACGCATGGCCCAAATGGTTCAGGTCTGATCAATGAGATGGGCGTTCGGGACAGGGTAGATTTTGTCTCTACCAGTCTCGCCAAAGCATTTGCTTACCGCGCAGGCGCAGTTTTAGGGCCGGAGAAACTGATCACTGCAATGCCGTTTGTTTCTTTCCCGGCCATATTCAGCTCGACAGTATTGCCACAAGAGATTGCGCGCCTGGATGCGACGCTTGATGTAATACGAAGTTCTGATGAAAAGCGAAGGCGATTATTTGAAATATCAGATTCACTCCGTTCAGGTTTGCGAAATATTGGCTTCAAGATCCGTAGTGATTCGCAAATCATTTCCCTGGAATGTGGCGATGAACAAAACACTGAGCGTGTTCGTGATTTTCTGGAGGCCAATGGGGTATTTGGTGCTGTGTTCTGTGCACCAGCAACACCAAAAAACAAAGCCATCATCCGTTTTTCCCTGAGCGCTAACATGAGTGACTTGGAGATTGATAAAGTGCTGACGGTGTGTCAGGCGGCCTACGATCGGCCTGATCTGAATTTCTACTAACGGACATACTCAAAAAATTAGCAAGAGCCCCAGGCGGGGCTTTGTTATTGCAACCAATTGGTGATTTTGTCCCGTAACTTACGCTGGTCTGAAGGTTTGACAATGAAGTCGGACATACCAGAATTGAGGATCTTATCCAGTGTAGGTTTTGAGTTGTCTCCAGTATGTGCGATGATCGGGATGTTAGAATATTGCTGTTCGGAATCGCGAATTCTGCGGGAGGTTTCCAGCCCATCCATGACAGGCATTTCAATATCCATCAGGATCAAATCTATGCATTGCGCTTCATCATTGAGCGTTTCCAATGCGCTATTTCCGTTTGGACATTGAACGACTTTGAAGCCCTGTTTTTCCAATAGTATCGAGGTGAATTGCCGTAATGTTTCACTGTCATCAACAACCATGATGGTTTGTTGCATTTCGGTCTCATTGCTCGCGACTGGGTGGGCTGTGGTGATTTCCTCTGTGTCAAAGAACAGCTGTTCAATCACAGCGGATGTGTTGATGCGCCATACTAGCGTTTCTATCCAGGTTGGTTGGTATACCGAGTGGGATTGATGATGGTTGGCAGGACCATGGTGTAGATAAACCACCTGTGCTTTAGTAAAAGACAACAGGGGCTCAATATGGCTGAGCACATCACCGTTGGCCTTTACGCTCTCCAGGTCAACGACAATGACATCATACTCGAATTCAAAATCGCGCTTTTGAAGGGTTTGCAGCACATCGAGGGTTTGAAGCTTAAACCCGAGATCTTTGCTGATTTTGACGGCGCGAGCAATCAGGTCGGCTTCATCGGTGACAACCAGCATGGATTTAAGCTTGATGAGCTTGTGCTTGATGTCGTCAACGAGGGGGGACTCAATGTTGGGGAAGGTGAGGGTAAAGGCGGTCCATTCGCCCAGCTTAGACTCACAACTAATTTCTCCCCCAAACGAGCGCATCACTTTACGACAGAAGGGGAGCCCCAAGCCGTAATTTCCTGTTCTTCCGGTGGTATAAAAGTCCTCAAAAATGGCCTCGAGAATTTCTCTTGGAATACCCTGACCGTTATCCCGTACGATAATCCGGTTTTCGTACTGGTCGCTTTCTAAAAGAACATCAATCGTGAAGTTTTCGCTACTTCGGTGATGGAATGCGTTTTTAAACAGGTTGTAGACTACATATTTCAGCAGCGTATCGCTGCCAAGAAACTCAAAATCATTGGTGCTACGAAGCGCAATCGCTGTTTTGTCAGAAACGTTTTTGTAGCCAAAGCTCGCTATCGCGTTGCTTAAGACGGCTTGGGCATTGTGTTTTTTAAATGTTGAACGGGAAACGCGGCTTTCATCAATCGAAGTCAGTAACAGGTCGATGGTTTCATTGCCTGCGCGAATCATGTTCATGGCATCGTTGCTGACTTCCCGAAGCAACTGCACGTCTTCTTCCTGAAGCTGGTAAACCTTGCTGCGGCTGCTAGAAGGGTCTGGGATGGTGGAGCGAATTAAATCTATGGTAGAGCACAGCCCACTCAGTGGATTACGCATTTCATGAGCGATGCCCGCGCCGAAGACTTTTGCGATAGAAACCTTGGTTTCATGTTCTTGCTGGTTTCGGAAAAAGAAAATATTGCCAAATAGATAGATGAAAAGGAATACAGGCATATACGTCCAATCCATCGTGAATTCAAGGTGATACCCCTGTGATGCCCAAGCACAAAGCACTGCCATACTAAGCCCTAATATGGTCTGCGCAAACATCACCCAAGTGATATGAACCAAGAGGATGTGGAGGAAAATCGCGGCCATAAATGACAGTAACCAAACTGTTGACCAGTTGTTCATCAGCAGCATGTAAAAGAAGAAAAACGGAAGGACGATGGTAATGGCCAGTTGATAAAACCAATGCATGTATTCTTTAAGTGGCGACTTTAGACGTTTTCTTGCCAGAACAACAATGAAAAACAGGCAACAGAAAAGCCGCAATGAGAGGTTTTCATATGTTTGGGGGAGAAAGTAGGTCCAGATGAAATAATATAGAGGAAAGCCGATTAGCCCCATCCAGCCCACCAATGTCAGGTTAGGCTCAGCGTACTGGTATACCTTGCGAAATGCCGCTTCCATACTTTTGATAATTGCTGTCCTAGTCCAAACGTTTCGGTACCAGCCTTATTATTTTCTGTGCGGTGAATTTTCCTTTCATATTTTAAATAAATATTGAATAGGAAGTTGGTTAATTCACCTGCTGGTTTCGAATTTTTATCCTCGGTTCTTGAAATATATTAGTCGCTTTCCAAGTCCCTGAGTTATCTTAATTTGTTATTATGCCATCAGTTTCATTTTAATTGATTCTTCTCTAATATAATTAGATGTAGAGGTAGTCCCTGAAAAAACTTTATACAATGGTTTGTAATAAAGATGTCTTATTAATTGTACAAGTTTCGTTTTTTTTGACAGGCAAGGATTTAACGTCAAATTTAGAAAATATTTGAGCGCAGGAGTTAGACATTCTGTGGAATGTAATTGCGCACAGCCAACCTGAAAATGAGCATCATCAGTGTGTTTGAAAATAGCAAAAGCTACTTGCTCAGAAGTGGCTTTAGAGGGTAATGCGCGGAAGAATTTAGATAGAAAACTGGCTGGTATGATTTTCCAGTGCTTTGGCTTGTTTCGTCAGTTCAGTGCTTGCCTCTGTGATTTGGTGCATCGCAGAGGCCGTATTCTGGGACATAGAATTGATGTCGACGGAACCGTTGAAAAGAAAAAGCGAGCCATTTGGCTCGCTTTACTGTCTAGGTGATCATTTAGCGATCAGTCTTCAATGTAGCTTTCAATGCTCGGGCAAGAACAAATCAGGTTACGGTCACCGTAAACATTGTCGACACGGTTAGCTGTTGGCCAGTACTTCGAACCTTTCGATTGTGCGCTTGGGAAGCAAGCCAACTCACGGCTGTATGGGCGTTCCCAATCGGCAGCCATCAGGTCATTCTGCGTGTGTGGTGCGTTAACCAGTGGATTGTTCTCCAGTGGCCATTCACCATCCTGAACTTTAGCGATCTCTTCGCGAATCGCGATCATGGCGTCACAGAAGCGGTCCAGTTCGGCTTTGTCTTCACTTTCTGTTGGCTCAATCATCAATGTGCCAGCAACCGGGAAGGACATGGTTGGCGCATGGAAACCGAAGTCCATCAAACGCTTCGCAATATCTTCCTCCGAGATGCCAGAAGCATCTTTGATAGGACGAATGTCGATAATACATTCGTGCGCGATGCGGCCGTGAGTACCGCGGTACAGAACCGGGTAGTAAGGACGCAGACGCTCCATCACATAGTTTGCACTCAGGATGGCAACCTTAGTCGCTTCCGTCAGGCCTTGCTCGCCCATCATGGCAACGTATGCCCATGAAATTGGCAGGATTGATGCGCTACCGATCTGCGCAGCAGAAACTGCGTATTTAGTACCTTCAACCACATGACCTGGCAGGAAGGGTGCTAGGTGTGATTTCACACCGATAGGACCCATACCTGGACCACCACCACCGTGTGGGATACAGAAAGTCTTGTGCAGGTTCAAGTGAGAAACGTCAGAACCGATGAAACCTGGGCTGGTGAGACCAACCTGAGCATTCATGTTTGCACCATCGAGGTAAACCTGACCGCCCGCTTCATGAACCAGTTCGCACACTTCCTGAACCGCTTCTTCGTAAACACCGTGTGTAGAAGGGTAGGTGATCATGATGCAAGAAAGCTCGTTGCGGTGTTTCTCGATTTTCGCTTTCAGATCGTCAACATCGATGTTGCCGTTGTCATCACAACCTACAACCACGACTTTCATGGAAACCATGGCAGCAGATGCTGGGTTGGTGCCGTGCGCAGAGCTTGGGATCAGACAAACATTACGGTGAGCTTCACCACGGCTTTCGTGGTAACGCTGAATCGCAATCAGACCTGCATACTCACCCTGTGCGCCTGAGTTAGGCTGCAGCGACATGGCATCGTAGCCAGTGATTTCACACAGCATCTTGTTCAGTGATTCCGCCAACTCGCCATAACCCAGTGCTTGGTCAGCAGGAACAAATGGGTGCAGGGCACCGAATTCAGGCCAAGTGACCGGGATCATCTCTGCGGCGGCATTCAGTTTCATGGTACAGCTACCGAGGGGGATCATGCCGTGAGTCAGAGAGAAGTCTTTGTTTTCCAGCTTCTTCATGTAACGCATCAACTGGGTTTCACTCTGGTGAGTGTTGAACACAGGGTGCGTCAGGTAATCGCTGGTGCGTCGGCATGATTCCGGAATTGCCGCATACTCGTCCGCTTCTACAGAAGAGGCATATTGCGCCACGTCTGTTTCGTCCGTCAGTGCAGCTACCAGTGCGGTGACTTCTTCCAGTGTGGTGGTTTCATCGAAACTCACGCCCAACTGTCCATCCAGCTTGCGAAGGTTGAAACCAGCATCCTGCGCTTTTTGGAAAAGCGCGTCGGTTTGATCACCGGTGTTCAGCGTGATGGTGTCAAAGAAATCATGGAATGCCAGCGCGATGCCTGCGTGGTTAAACGCTGCTGCTGCCAATGCCGTCAGGTGATGTACGCGACGACCGATTTTCTTCAGACCTTCTGGGCCGTGGTATACCGCATAGAAGGCAGCCATATTTGCCAGCAGTGCCTGTGCAGTACAGATGTTCGAGGTCGCTTTCTCGCGGCGAATATGCTGCTCACGGGTCTGCATCGCCATGCGAAGTGCTTGGTTACCTTTCGAGTCGATAGACACACCAATCACACGGCCAGGCATAGTACGCTTCAGTTTGTCACGTGTTGCCATGAATGCAGCGTGTGGACCACCGAAGCCCATAGGCACGCCAAAGCGTTGTGCAGAACCAATAACGACATCTGCACCCATTTCACCCGGTGCTTTCAGCAAGGTGAGGGACAGCAGATCAGCAGCTACCGTTACCAGCGTTTTGTTGGCTTGTGCTGCGGCAATAAGGTCTGTCAGATCGCGAACCTGACCGGTTGTGCCAGGGTATTGGAGCAGTGCGCCGAACACATCGTGCTGCGGCAGGTTATCCGCTGCATCCACCACTACGTCAAAGCCCATAAAGCCTGCACGTGTGTTGATCACGTCCAGTGTTTGCGGGTGAACGTCGTCTGCCACAAAGAAAGTGTTGCTCTTACTCTTACCACCGCGCTTACATAGCGTCATGGCTTCGGCGGCAGCCGTTGCTTCGTCAAGCAGGGAAGCGTTAGCCAGCTCCATGCCAGTCAGGTCCATTACCATTTGCTGGAAGTTCAGCAGCGATTCAAGGCGACCCTGTGAAATCTCTGGCTGGTATGGCGTGTACGCCGTGTACCAACCTGGGTTTTCCAACACGTTACGGAGAATTGGATTTGGTGTGTAGGTGCCGTAGTAACCCTGACCGATAAAGCTGCGCTTGATGACGTTTTTGCTCGCAATAGCCTTTAGCTTGCTTAGCATAGCCACTTCACTCAGTGGCGCATCAAGATCCAAAGGTTGTGGCAGGCGAATGGCTGCTGGCACAGTTTCTTCAATGAGATGCTCAAGGCTGGTGGCATTCACTGTGTTCAGCATCGCTTGCTGGTCGGATTCGCGCGGGCCGTTATGACGGGTGACAAACTCGTTGTCAGCCTGCAGTTGATCAAGTAAGCGTGATTCTGTCATGACCTTCGTCCTGAATTAGTCTTCGATAGTTGCCTGATAAGCTTCAGCGTTCATCAGATGATCAAGGTTGCTGTCGTCAGCCAGCTTGATTTTCGCAATCCATCCGCCTTCAAATGGTGCTTCGTTAACCAGTTCTGGGCTGTCTTCCAGATCTTCGTTAACTTCAACCACTTCACCGTTTACCGGGCCGTAAATGTCTGATGCTGCTTTTACAGATTCTACGAGTGAAAAGCCTTCGCCGACTTCAACTTCGGTGCCAATTTCTGGCAGGTCAACGAATACCACGTCACCCAACAGTTGTTGTGCGTGATCAGAGATACCTACTGTCACAGTACCGTCGCCATTATCTTTTACCCACTCGTGGCTCTCAGCAAATTTCAGGGTTGCATCCATTTTTACTTCTCCGTGTGAAACGAGTTAAATCGTCGCTGCTGCTTGCAGCATAAAAATTTTACAGGCCGGGGGCTGCTCCGAACCCGTCTAGTATTCCTGTCTGGCAAGTACGCTATTAACAGGCAACAACGTTGATGGCGATTGCGTTGGTTGCCAGTCCGCCTTGGGACGTTTCCTTGTACTTGCTCATCATGTCGAGTCCTGTTTCGTGCATGGTTTTAATCACGCTATCGAGCGAAACGTGGTGCTCTCCATCGCCATTAAGTGCGAGTCTGGTGGCATTAATTGCCTTCACTGCACCCATGGTATTTCTTTCTATGCAGGGAACCTGAACGAGACCGTTAATGGGGTCGCATGTCAGTCCCAGGTTGTGTTCCATTCCGATTTCTGCCGCATTTTCTATTTGTGCTGAGGTCGCGCCCATGGCGGCGGCTAATCCGCCTGCTGCCATTGAACAGGCAACACCTATCTCACCCTGACAACCCACCTCTGCAGCGGAAATAGATGCATTGGTTTTATAGAGAGAACCAATCGCTGCTGCGGCTGCAAGAAAGGTTCTTATGCCTTCCACATTGTTGGGTGACACAAATTTGTTGTAGTAAGCCAGCACAGCAGGAATCACGCCTGCTGCTCCGTTTGTCGGCGCTGTTACTACGCGGCCACCCGCTGCATTTTCTTCGTTGACGGCCATGGCGAACATATTGACCCAATCATTGGTGTCCAGGGGCAGGCCGTCCAAGTCTTTCTTGATAATGCACTCGTGTAGCTTTTTTGCCCGGCGCTTCAGAGCGAGCCCTCCGGGCAGTACGCCATCTTGCTCGATGCCACGCTCAATACAGGCGTTCATCACGTGCCATATAGCATCAATCTGTTCATTGACCGTTTTCATGGATGCCTTTTTGTCCTGCGCTTTGGCACGGGCAAGCTCGTTGGCAAACATGATGTCGGCGATGCTCTTTTCTTGCTTTTCACAATGTTCGAGCAGTTCCACCGCGCTATTAAATGGAAACGGTGGCGTAAAATCTGATGCAAGGGCATCAGTTTCACCTTTTTCTACAACGAAACCGCCTCCAACTGAGAAGTAGGTGCAACAAAGCAATACTTCTTCGTTGTCTCCCTTCGCTGTCAGTGTCATTCCGTTTGGATGCTCTGGCAGTACCTTGTCGAAGTGGAAGACCAGATCAGTGTCCCAGTCAAAAGGAACAAAGCGGTGTCCATCTAATGGCAGTTCTTTGCTGCCTTTCACCATGTTGGTCATGGTTGGGATATCGTCTGGATTAACGCTATCAGGCCATTCGCCCATCAAGCCCATCACACATGCCACATCCGTGGCGTGACCTTTCCCAGTCAGTGCCAGAGAGCCATATAGCTCGACTGTCACGGTTTCCACATTGTGGAGTATTTCTTTATCGCGCAATTCTGCAGCAAATCTTGCGCTGGCGACCATGGGCCCCACTGTGTGGGAGCTGGATGGCCCAACGCCAATTTTAAACAGGTCAAACATGCTATGACTCATTGCACGTCTCCTTGCCTTTTGTAGGTTACGCACCACCGTTCTGGCTTGGGTGCCGGTTGATGACTATCCCGTCATCGCTTGCCCAGTTGTCACGTTGAAGTGCTTATTACTTTGGGTATAGCAAGCGTGGCGTTTTATTGTTATTTGAACTTCAACATTTGCGTAACATACAAAACGTGTTTGCGCCCTGCAAAACAAAATTTCCTATAGGAAACTCTTGATGTGATCCCGCGAACAGTTCTGACAATTTGCTCAATATCAGACTTTCTTAAAATACTCACCTTGCGCAAACGTTTGCTTTTTTACTCTTTTACACGCAAGATTGCAAACTCTAAATCCCTATTCAATCACTAATTGACTGTTTATCAATGATTTATATTTAATTGGGTTTCAGGGTGCATTTTTGTGAAAAAGTCAGCACTTGGACGGGTGGAAAGAAATCCATCTATCATACGTCTTGCCAAGTGGTGAAGATTTGCTCAAGTTTCCAATAGGAAACTTTTTGTTAAAAGTGTTAACTTGTTCGTGTTGGTCGCAGCATTGTCTGTGTCAGAATGGCGAGTTATAGGGCCTGTTGACCTTTGGTGATGATTTTTGCAGCAGTTTGTGGGGATTTTATGCAAGGCAGAGGCTTCGATGTGTAGCTGGCCTACATGAGAAGCTGATAACGCAGCAGAAATGCCCCACAAACGCTGCCTGAAGGGTTCTGCTCTAAGCGTTTTATGCTTTGTTGAGGTGTATTTGCTTAGAGTGACTAGGCGGCACACACCTCGCCGCGCCTAAAACGCTTATAGCGAGAACAAAATTTAATCACCAAAGGTCAACAGGCCCTCGGGAATGAACCCAGTAATTGCAAGGTGAGAATCGAACTATGTCAGAGTCAGATGCACAGGACGTGTATCCGTCAGTAACCGTTGAACGAGCCAGTGTGCAGGCTGATACGCCTATTTCGCCGCTGCGTTTGGGTGAACGGCTGAAAGAGATCCGAACCAAAAGCGGTTTGACGCTGGAGGAAGCCAGTAAGCTAACCGGGCTTGCGCGCTCCACGCTTTCAAAAATTGAAAATGAACAGATTTCCCCGACGTTTCAGGCGATGCAAAAGCTGGCAGTTGGATTGAAGATCGACATTCCACAGTTATTCGCACCGCCAAAATCACGCCAGGCGACAGGCCGTCGTGACATTACCCGTGCGGGAGAGGGGAAGTCGAGACCGACGGGCACTTATGAACATGAACTGTTGGCGACCCAGCTCACCAACAAAAAGATGTTCCCTTTCAAGTCCCGAGTGCGTGCCCGTTCGTTTGAAGAATATGACGAATGGATTCGTCACGATGGTGAAGAATTTCTTTTAGTGCTGGAAGGCAGCATTGCCTTCTACTCTGAGTTCTACGAAGCGATTGAACTGAATGAGGGCGACAGCGTGTACTATGACGCTGCGATGGGGCATATGCTCACCTCTCTCAGTGAAGAAGATGCCCAGATCCTTTGGGTTACGGCATCTTAAGATTGGATTTTATCCCCGCAGATACCGCGGATGATTAATTAGCAAGTCGGCAAGCGCCGTGATCATGGAGTGAAACATGTCTCAGGATCTACTTAAAACCCCACTGCACGCCCTTCACATCGAAATGGGCGCGAAAATGGTTCCATTCGCTGGTTATGATATGCCAGTGCAATACGCGCTGGGTGTGCGTAAAGAACATATTCATTGCCGTGAACACGCGGGCCTGTTTGATGTTTCTCATATGGGCCAATTGCGCCTGCACGGTGAGAACGCAGCGAAAGCACTGGAAGCTCTGGTACCGGTAGACATTATCGATTTGCCAGAAGGCAAACAGCGCTATGCATTGTTTACGAATGAGCAGGGCGGCCTGATGGATGACCTGATGGTCACTAACTTTGGCGACCATCTGTTTGTGGTTGTTAATGCCGCATGTAAAGAGCAAGACATTGCACACCTGCGTGCAAACATTCCGGCAGATGTTGAGCTTGAGGTTATCGAAGATCGCGCTCTGCTGGCACTGCAAGGCCCTGAAGCCGCTGCTGTGCTGGCGACGCTGAACCCAGCGGTTGCTGACATGGTGTTCATGGATGCCGCGAAAATGGATCTGGCAGGCATTGAATGTCTGGTCAGCCGTTCTGGCTATACCGGTGAAGACGGCTACGAAATCTCTGTTCCTGCAGATAAAGCCGAGGAGTTTGCACGTCGACTGCTGCTGAAAGAAGAGGTCGAGTGGATTGGTCTGGGCGCTCGCGACTCATTGCGCCTTGAGTGTGGCCTTTGTCTGTATGGGCACGACATTGATACCACCACAACGCCAGTAGAGGGCAGTCTACTCTGGGCAATCAGCAAACCACGCCGTGCAGATGGCGAGCGTGCAGGCGGTTTCCCAGGCGCTGACATCATCCTTGATCAAATCGCAACAAAAGACGTTTCCCGCAAGCGTGTTGGCCTGCTGGGTTCAAGCAAGGCGCCAGTGCGTGAAGGTGCGGTATTGTTTGATGCAGACGACAATGAGATTGGTATCGTGACCAGTGGCACATTTGGTCCAACCAAAGGCCAGCCTGTTGCCATGGGTTATGTTTCTACTGCGAATGCGGCTATCGGAACAGAAGTCTTTGCGGAAGTACGCGGTAAGAAGTTGCCGATGACCGTCGAAAAAATGCCGTTTGTGCCTCAGCGTTATTACCGCGGCTAATTGGCTGAAGAATAGTAAGAAAATGTTCGCATTCTGAGAAAGCGGCAAACCGCATTGGTGATGGTAAAAACTCAGTAATGTGAGCAGTTTAAGAAAGGTCGGTGCTTGTCATCGGCCTTTTTCTTTTATTTGTCAGTAGGCTGGAGAACAGACCGAAATTTATGTCGGATTATTTAACGTTTTGTCTCAAAACTGGCATCACTTATGCTCTCTGTTTAAGTGAGCTTTCTATCAGTAAGGGCGTAAATTTCTGGATGTGGAAAGCAAGCGTCTGTGAATTCGTGCAGAAAGCGTCAATAAAGCAGGCGATTCACGGGATTATGGATTAATGTCTTATATGTACGACATGAGGTCGATAGGAGAAAGAGTTGTATGCTTGCGGAACAACGGGATGATATTGATAACCCTCTGATCTGGCCGATTTTGAGTGTACTTGAAGCGTCAAACCAAAGTTGGAAAGTGCACTATTTGATGGCTGAGTTACAGAAAAATACCATCATGGACCATCTTGATGATGACCCTCAACTGGACTTGTTCAAGCGTAATTTTCTTATCATGAACGCGCTCTACCAATTGCAGGAAATGCTGCTGCCTCAGCAATGGCTACAAGTAGAGTCGATGGACATCCGCCTCATGTGGCGAGGCGCGGGAACGGGTTTTGTTCAACATGAAGTGAACACCGACGACCCACTTCGCGGCTACTACATGGATTGGAATAACTATGATGCGCAGACGGAAGACGTTCGCGAACTATTGAGTTCTTTCTGGAAACGCTATCAGCAGCATGTGGGCCACTGCAGTGAAACGACCGTTGAGCGTCGAAATGCACTTGCAGCTTTAGGGTTGGCTGAAAATGCTTCAGATTCAGAAATCCGACGCCAATGGCGCAAGATGGCCCTAAAATGGCACCCAGACAGACCCGAAGGCGATGCAGCCACCTTCCGTACCATGTGTGAAGCTTGGCAGAGCCTGCGCTTATGATACAAAGCGGATATGTATAGAACCCAGCTTATACCTAGCTGGGTTTTTTGTTTAATGCGTGATGCTTTTTGGCCGCAGACAAGGTAAACACAACCAAAGTCAACAGTACAATCCCACCACCAATCAGTACATTGTTACTTGGAACCTCTCCCAATACGGCCCAAACAAACAGTGGCCCAAGAATCGCTTCAAGGAGCATGAACAAATTTGCGTGCGCAGCGGGAAGGTATTTGGGCCCGATTGAGATCAGAACAAATGAAATAGGTACTACGGCGGCGCAGAGCAGCAAAATGTATTTCCATTCCTGGGGAGTCAGTGAAAAAGGCTCTGCGCCAGCAAACAGTGAAATCGTTGAAGTACAAAGCCCACCCAGAACCAGATAGAGCGGCGCATTGGCACTTTTACTTTTCCTTAAAATCACAAAGTAAGTTGCCAGCATAAATGCTGTTATCAGCGCCATCAAATTGCCAAAAGAGGCCGTAGGCATCGCCTTTCCATAGAAAACGAAACCAACGCCAACCATTGCTGCCACGATGGCGATGAGGGTTCGGCTATCAACTCGCTCTTTGAGAAACAGAAAAGCAAACAGGGCAGATATCAGCGGACTGATGTTGATGATAATAAGGGTACTGGCGACTTGTGTATGGTCGACAGAAAGGACAAAGCAAACTGTCGAAATGGAGAATGCAAACGAGCCTATCAGCAACGCTTTGGAAGGCTTTTTGAGCGCTGAAAGTGTCTGGGAAGGTCGAGTCAGCATCATAAAAGTCGCGATGATGAGCGCAGACAGCAGTCCACGCCAGAACAATAGTGTCCAACCAGACGCTTCAATCAACCGAATGAGCAGCGCATCAACACTGAGGATCGTGATCCCCACCAACATGGCTGTCGTGCCTTTGAAAATCGGTGTCACGCTTGCTTCTCCTTGTTTTTATGCCCAATTCCCAACGGGCAAACCACCAAACTTACGAGCTAAGTAGGTGATATAAACGCTTTGTTTGATTTTTGTTCGATGACAGTAGCCCATTTATTTTTAGTTAAGTCAATAAGTGCAAACAGGTTTTGTCCTTTCTCACTTTATCAAGCTGCAAGTGGGGTCTACTCTTATGTGATAAGAGTGTCACCATAAAAAGAATTTGGAGACAAAATGAGATCTATACGCCACATCTTTTTTGCGTTGATGGGATTAATCCTGTTTCTCGGCGTAGCAATCATCCTTGCGCATTTGCGGTCTGATAAGTTAACAAACCAAATCAACACCATTTATGAGCAGCGTTATCAGCAATATCGACTGGCGATCGAATTAAAACAAAGTTCAGATCTCCTGACGCAGTTTGCACGAAACTATGCGGTGACCACGAGCAACCGGTGGCGTTACCTATATGAGCAAGTCAAAGCGGTACGTGATGGTCAACTGCCTTTGCCAAGCGGTTATAACTTCGACTACTGGGCGCAATTGTCCGCTCCCGATACGGAAGTGAGTGAGCCTGATATCCCTATCCGTCCAGGTTATCCCTCTTTATTGAGCCGTTTACGTGATGCTGGGATCAGTGAATCCCATATGTCTTTCTTGACTCAGGCTCTTTCCCGCTCACAAGACTTGATTAGCATCGAGCAAACCGCTATGGATTTGACCCAGGGACGTAAGCGTACAGCTCGCGGTATTGAAAGGATAATTCCAGACCCTGAGCTTGCGCAGCAGATGCTGTTTGGTCCGGACTACATTCATGCGAAAAGCAAAATCATGGGCCCTATTGGGGCGTTCTACGATGCGATTGATAAGAAGACAGCAGAAGAATTAAACGAACTCACGCAACAACGTGCAACCATGGATGGAATCACCATTACCATGGCTTTCATGCTGCTTATAGCTGTACTGACAACGACGACCCTGCTCTGGTATCGATTCCTTAAACCACTCGACAATATTCGCAGCACTATCGTTAACAAAGTGCGCAACAAAGAGTTTGAGTTCAAGCTGGATGTCAACAAGCAAGGCGAATTAAAGGATCTCGCCAATGCGCAAAACGAAGTATTACGCGAAATCGCAGAACGCTTCGAGTTCAGTCGTCAGGTTAAAGCGTTTTCTGATTTGATTCGTGGTTGTTCTGGGTTGGGTGAGCTTGGATTTCAGGTCGCGAACTTCTTCTCCCAGCGCTTGGAATTGCCGTATGTGGCGCTCTATGTCGTTCGTGGGGATAATATGAGCCTTGTTGGCGGTGTAGGTGTCGACGAGCAATCTGAAGAGATGCAAAAGGAAACGGTCTCTTTCCATCGCACCATTCTCGTTACCAAAGAAGTACTGAGAATACGCAACGACAAAGAGCAGTTCGCACTCACTTTGCCGGTTGGCAGACTTTCACTGAGCGAGATGTATTTCATTCCGCTGATTGTAAACAACGAAATGGTGGGCGTGCTTGAGTTGGGGTCAGTAAGGTTACTCTCTGACAAGGAAATCGATTGGCTCAATGAGGTTCAGGAAGACTTAGCGGTGGGCATTCAGCTTACGCTCAATGCTGAGCTTCAAATGGAAGCAGAGCAGCGTGTCTCTGAGCAACTGAAACTTAATCAGCAAATCATCAATGCGATTCCGAACCCAACCTATTTCCGTGATACCGAAGGCACATACATTGGCGTTAATGATGCGTTCACTGATTTTCTCGGCCTTTTCTATGTTGATGTCGTAGACAAATCGCCGCAGGAATTGTTTGAGAGTGATGTCGCCACAATGTTTATCGAAAAGGAGAAAGAGCTTCTCCATAATCCGGGCTCGACGGTTTATGACATCGAACTGGCCAACGCGAGCGGTGATGTGCGTATTCTCACTGTGTATGAAGCAACCTATTACGGTGGCGACGGGGAGCCTCTCGGCATTGTAGGCTTGTTCGTTGATGTGACGACGCAAAAACGCCTCGAATCTGACCTGATTGCAGCGAAAGATCAGGCCACAGAGGCGAGTAAGGCGAAAGGTGAGTTTCTTGCAAATATGAGCCATGAGATCCGTACACCCATGAACGCGATTCTCGGTATGTCTCACCTCGCTTTGCTAACCGACTTAAACGACAAGCAGCGTAACTATGTAGGTAACATAGAGAAAGCGGGTAAATCACTGCTTGGCATCATCAATGACATTCTGGACTTCTCGAAAATTGAAGCCGGTAAGTTGACTGTCGAACACATTGAATTCCGCTTCAGTGAAGTGTTGGACAACATCAGCAATATCATATCGGTGAAAGCGAAAGAGAAAGATCTGGAGCTTATCTTCGATATTGACCCTGACCTTCCTGACGACCTTGTCGGTGATCCACTTCGTTTGGGTCAAATCATCATCAACCTGACTGGTAACTCAGTGAAGTTCACCGAAACGGGCGAAATTATCATTCGCGCCCGCAAAGTTAGCGATGCCAACGAGATTATAGAAGTTCAGTTCGATATTCAGGATACCGGTATCGGTATGAACGAAGAGCAGCTTGGCCGCCTGTTCCAGTCGTTCTCACAAGCTGATGGCTCGATTACCAGAAAATACGGCGGTACAGGCTTGGGTCTCACCATTTCCAAGAGCTTTGTTGAGCTCATGGGTGGTCGTATCTGGGTGGCAAGTGAACCGGGTAAAGGTTCTACTTTCTCGTTTACCATCCGATGTGGTCGCAGTGAGTCGAGCATTAAAGAACAAGTTGCGCGCACCACCATCCTGCACGACAAGCGCGTTTTGGTGGTCGACGACAACCAGGCTTCACGGGATATCATGTATGCGCTGTTGGATAACCTGGATCTGCGTGTGGCAGCCGTATCTAACGGCGAAGAAGCCGTTTATGAGGTTGAGTCTGCTGATAACAACAATGATGGCTTCGATGTGGTTGTCATGGATTGGAAAATGCCGGGCATCAACGGTGATGAGGCGACACTACAAATCCGCGATAAGTCACTGAATAAAATGCCGAAGGTGATTCTGGCCAGTGCTTATGGTGAGGACTCTGGGCTGATCAATGAAGAAGTGCAGAAAGTCTTTGATGCGTCTTTAGTGAAACCGATAAACCCCTCTTCGCTGTTTGATGCATTGATGGAAGCCTTCGGCAGGGAGGAAATGAAACTTGCCAATTGCCGTGAGGCTGAAAAAGACCAAAGTGAAGACGTCGACTTTACTGGCCTGAAAATCTTGTTGGTTGAAGACAACATGATTAACCAAGAAGTAGCGAAAGGTATACTGGAGCAATTCAATCCGACCATTGAAGTGGCAGATAACGGACAAGTTGCACTGGATATGGTGCAGGAAGATCAGTTCGATATCGTCCTTATGGATATGCAAATGCCCGTGATGGATGGGTTAACGGCAACACGTAAAATCCGCGAAATTGACTCTCTTTCCAGCTTGCCTATTGTTGCCATGACCGCAAATGCCATGGAACGAGACGTCAAACAATGTAAGGAAGCGGGGATGAATGACCACGTTTCCAAGCCCATTGACGTGGCAGAGTTGATCAGCGCGATTCAGCGTTGGACGTCTGCTTCGAAAGAAGCGGTGAAATCTTCCGTTGTATTGAATGGCAAGAAAGAAGACGAGCCTTCCATACCTGCTCTGGATGATATTGATCCCCTGGTGCTGGATGCACAAGAGGGCATAAACCGAATTGGTGGTAACGTTGATGCGTATTGGAAAGTCATTACTGCATTTACTGAAACCAAGCTCGCCGTCATAGATAAAATCCGCGAACAACTTGCCAATGAAGAGCGAGAAGATGTTGAGATGTTCGCTCACTCTTTAAAAGGCGCTGCGGCAAATGTCTCTGCGAAAGGGTTAGCAGTGTTGGCCGGAAATTTGGAAGATCAGGCTGGCTCTGACCTGAAGATGGAAGCGTCGCTGGTGGATAAAATCGAGCAATGCCTTCAGGAGATCCATACTTACATTCCAAGTGCAGAGCCTGAAAAAGAGAAAGCAGACGAGGTACAGGCGTTTGCAGGGTACACACCGAGAGAGTTCCGTATTGAGCTTGAACAGCTAAAAATCCTGCTGAATAATTTCGATACTCAGGCTGTCGATTTCATCACAGGTATCAAAGAGAATTCGAAGGGCATGGATGTGGATCTTTCTGGTGTGGAAGATGCGATTCGTAAGTTTGAATACGAGGCTGCGGCGAGCAAGTTAGAAGTTGTGATTGAATCGCTGGGTGTAGATGAGGTAGATGAAACACCTGAGTTATTCTGATTTGCCGGCCGAATTACAGCAAAAGAAAAGCCGCGTGTGGACGCGGCTTTTTTGAATGCGATTTACAGTGAGCGACTGCGCAGTTCGAAAATCAGCTTTTCAGCACTGCATTCGAACTTCAATTTTACTGTGAGTGGGTTCAATGAAAGCTTGGAATTTTCATCAAGGTCATGAATAACCTTTTCGTTTACCTGCTTCGCCAGATCCAGATAACGTTGAAATTCAGCAACAGCAGTCGCTTTATCTTCTGCGAAGACCTCTACTTCTGCAACTTCATCACCTTCACCGATAACAAAGCCCATTTCCGCTGTTACACCGCATGCATCGCATACTTGGTATTCTTCTTGGCTCATCGTTTTCTCTCTCAATAGCAGCCGCACTTTGGAAACATCCCGAGCCGTCTGTATGTTGGAATTTAAGAAATATTACTACATTTAAGCATGGTAAAAGTAGGGCTTTTAACAAAGAACTTTATTCAAGTAGGCTTAGCCTTTAGTTTGCTAGTTCAATTTCAAAAGACGAAAACAAAAAAGCGTGGGTCGAAACCCACGCTTTCTATTTTGTTCAAGGGCTTTAATCTTCCCACTGAACCAGTGTTCCTGATGGCCAAGTTGCACCAGTATCGTGATACTTTTTCTCGAGCAAATGTCGACGTATTTTGAGGGTTGGCGTTAGCAATCCGTTTTCGATGCTCCAAGGTTCTTTGATCATCAATACACCACGGATTTTTGCGTGTGATTCCAATTCACCATTGATGGTTTCAATCACATGCTTCACGCGACGTTCATAGCGCTCTCGGTCAAAGTCCGGGAATTGATGAGGTAACGCGAGCAGCACTGGGCCAGGCATACCAGAGCCCACAAGACACATCATTTCGATGTTGCTCAGCTCGAACAAGCGCTTTTCAATCGGTACAGGGGCGACAAATTTACCTTTTGCTGTTTTAAAGGTGTCATTCTTACGGCCCTGAATAGTAAGGAAGCCTTCATTATCTAAGAAGCCAATATCGCCAGTGTGCAGCCAGCCGTCCACGATAGTTTCCGCAGAGGCTTCCGGATTTTTGTAGTAACCGGTGAATAAGCCTTGGCTGCGAACCAGAATTTCTTCGTCTTCTGCAATTTTAATTTCTACACCAGGACCTGCGTTACCCACAGAGCCAATTTTGTCACTGCGGAATGGGTAATTCAGAGTGCTGTACGCGTAGGACTCCGTCATACCCCAGGCTTCGGTAATGTTCAGTCCCAGCCTTTCATACCAGCGAAGCAGCGCTGCTGAAACAGGTGCAGACCCACATCCCAAGACGCGTGCCTGATCCAAACCAAGGTTGGTTGCCACTTTCTTCTTAATCAGTCCAGAAATGATCGGTAGCTTTAGGAGTATGTTGAGTTTGCTGTCCGGTAGTTTCTCCTGAATGCGTTGTTGGAACAGTGTCCACAAACGAGGCACAGAAATGAACAAAGTGGGGCGATGCATCTTCACGTCTTCAATAAAAGTATCGAGAGACTCAGGGAAGGCGGTACAAATACCGGCATTCATTGCTGTCGCCATGATGTATACGCGTTCAGTGATGTGCGCCAGTGGCAGGTATGAGAACAAACGCTCACCTTCACGCATGCCAATGTGGTTAATCAACTGCTGCGCGGACCAAGCGTGCGCACCGTAAGTCAACATTGCGCCTTTTGGCAGGCCAGAGGTACCAGAGGTATAAACGATAGACATCAGCTCATCGTCTTGATGATCGGGCTTCACGTCTGCGCGGTCGTTTTGCGCCACCAAGTCTTTCCAGTCGTAACCACAATTGATGGTTGGATAAGGGAAGGCAATGGTTGGGATGTCTGAGCGCTCTACTAAAGAATCTTTCAGGGCTTGAGTGTCGTCGAGTTTACCAACGAACAGAGCCTTCGATTCACTGTGGTCAAGCACGTGAGAAATAGTTTCAGAACCCGCGGTGGGGAAAATCGGCACGCTGATATAGCTGCCAAGCATCATGGCAAGGTCAGCGGTGAACCACTCAGCACAGTTTTTAGAGATGAGAGCAACACGGTCTCCTGGCTCGAGACCCATACCGCGCAGTGCAGTGACAATACGTAACGCTTGGTCGACGACATCGGAGTAGGTGAAATCGTTAAACTTACGGTTAATAATCTGTCTCAGGAAAATTTCATTTGGGCGTTCTTCAGCCCAGCGCAGCATTTGTAGATATGGTTTTTGTTGAGCCATAAAGGACCCCGTATAACTGTAGGGAAAAGAGGTTATTTTTAATTGTATGTTACTAGCATGTTAAATTAGGTGTCTTGAGGGACGATGGTCAAGCGATTCATTCAAACGCTTGTTCAAATTTTGATGTATGTAACGCTGTACCACTCTGCTTCGTGGTTTTACTGACAAGAATAGCATTTTCGTTTCAGTATGTTACACCTTGATAACACTTGTTGGTCTACCTTATGCAATCCTCTTCACGCTTCTCATTTTTTTATATGTAAATGGCTCATAAACTATACGTATGTACTATCTTTAAGACTGTTAAGTTAAGGGTCGGTAGTCGGTAAACCCTCTTTGTACCTACATAATCAAGCTCTACGTACGTGAAATCCATACTAACAATAGCGTTAACAGCGGTAGTAGTGATGTCTTGATTGTTAAAGCTTACGGAAGCCAAAAAACAGGGATAAAACTATGCCAAAGAGAAGCAAAGAAGATACAGAAGTAACCATCAGGTTAATTCTGGATGCAGTGGTTGATCAGCTGGTTACCTTGGGGTACGACAAAATGTCTTACACCACGCTAAGCCAGCAAACGGGGATTTCAAGGACAGGAATCAGTCATCATTTCCCAAAGAAGACGGATTTCATCACGCGGCTAGATGATCGGCTTTTGGGCATTCTTATTGACAGGCTGGATCTTGAAGGGGACAAACGTTCTTTTATAGAAAGTTGGTTGACAGCACTTCGTTCAGACAATCGCTTCATTGCTGTTCTCCGTCTCTTTTTTCTGCACACTGTCTCGTCGGAAAACGCTGTTGAGTTTACCAGTCACGCGAGTAGAAAACTGCATGATGTTTGTTGTAACCGATATGGTGAAGAATTCGAAAAAGATTTGGAGTGGCTACTGGGAAAATCCCTACTCACCATGACCTAGCGAATATTTCATCTTATTGGGTAAAAGGCTCCTCTGAACAGGAGCCTTTTTCGTTCCACGAGAGCTCCCCTAAAGTGCTTATTTTCTGTGCGTTAGCGGCCCGTTTTTGATCTGAAACAGTAAACAGTCAAAAAAGCGCGCCTCATTCAAATTTAAGTTGAATTGTTCAAATTTAATTTAATAATGGGCTCTCGAGTTCGAATCTTACACCCATTTGCCAACGAGATTTTTCATGAGCAATTCACTAGTACTGGTCCTTAACGCGGGCAGTTCCTCTCTTAAATTCGCATTGATGAACGCACAAACCGGAGAAGCCATTTTGTCTGGTTTGGGCGAGTGCTTTGGCCTTGAAGATGCGCGCATTAGCTGGATACGCGAAGGACAAGACAAGCAAGAAGCCATGCTGGAACAGGGTGGTAACCATCACGAGAAAGCAGTAAGCCTGATTGTAGAGCTGGTGGAGAGCATGGATGTTGGTAGCCAATTGGTTGCAATTGGTCACCGTGTGGTTCATGGCGGTGAAAAGTTTGCTGCTGCGACACGTCTGGATGAAGATGTTCTGGCAGAAATCGAAGCGTTGAGCGATCTAGCTCCGCTGCACAACCCAGCAAACGTAATGGGTATCCGCGCAGCAATGAAAGCCTTCCCGGCGCTGCCACAGGTTGCTGTGTTTGACACCGCGTTCCACCAAACAATGCCTCAAAAAGCGTTTACTGGCGCAATATTAAACGAGCTATACACAAACTATGGTATCCGCCGTTACGGATTCCACGGCACCAGCCACTACTTTGTGACCCGAGAAGCAGCAAAACAGCTGGATAAAAACGTTGAAGAAGCGAACTTCATTTCTGTTCATCTAGGTAATGGTGCGTCGGTGTGCGCGGTTCGTAACGGTCAGTCTGTTGATACCTCCATGGGCTTCACGCCGCTGTCTGGCCTTATGATGGGTACTCGTTGTGGTGACTTAGATCCAGGCATCATCGAATTCTTACTGAAGAAAGGCTGGAGTCAGGAGCAAGTGTTTGAGGCATTAAACAAGAAATCTGGTTTCTTGGGTGTTTCGGGCCTGACTTCTGATGCCCGTGGCATTCTGGAAGCAATGGAAAGTGGTCACGAAGGTGCCAAGCTGGCGTTTGAAGTGTTTACCTACCGCGTTGCCAAGTACATCGGTTCTTACATGATTCCTTTGGACAGCATCGACGCGATCATTTTTACCGGAGGTATTGGAGAAAACTCGCTGCCAATCCGTCGTGAGATCCTCAAGAACCTGAAGCTTTTGGGCTTTGTTGAAGACAAACTAGGCAACGAAGCTGCACGTTTCGGCAACGGCGGTGTTATTGCTAAATCTGACATGCTTGGCGCGGTTGCGATGGTTATCCCAACCAACGAAGAATTTGTTATAGCTTCACAAGCTGCTGGGTTTGCTAACTAATCCATAATAGCTGAAAAGAGTACGAAAAGCCGCTGATGAAAGTCAGCGGCTTTTTTATGTTCAAGGCTCCTCTGCGTTTCGGTTTGCAATCTAAAGTGACACTCCCGAAACATGAGGACGCTGGCGTTTGTTTTCCGCTTTCATACTATGTGCTTAGTTAATAGACGATGCATGACCCCATCAAAGAGAGGTTGTCGTCTATTGATATCAATTTGAAGGATATAGGTAAGCAATTGATGTTTGGCATAGAAAAGAATGGTGAGAAATGAAATACACGTACATGAAACATAGGTTTCTTAAACCGGTACCTTGCCAGAAAAAATGATCAAGCTCTATCGAAGTAAGATTGTTGGGTAGTTAAACATGGCAATTTCAGAATCTTGAATAGGTTTCACTTACAGCGATAAGGGAATGAGATGGTGATAGATAATCTTTATATCTACCTCGGCACAGTCAGTGTGGTAGGGGTTGCTGTTATCTGGTGGGCGACATCGGCCTTATTGAAGTCAAAGTCCAACAGGGAAAAACGACTAAGACGCCTGAAGAACTTCAACAGTGTTCAGACATCCTTACCTAAAGCAGAAGGTCAGATTGGGGAGATTGATGCGGCAGTTGAAAAAATCGAAAGCCGTTTTTCGATTATTCGCAAGATCACTTTTTTCTTCATCTTTATTGTTTTGGGCCTCGCACTGTCACTGCCATTTCTAAATTCAATGCCAGCAGCGATGGTTTCCCTCATGGTCGCTGTTGCCACTACTGTTCTCGGCTTTGCCGCAAAACCCGTGATTGAAAATATTATTGCGGGCGTCGTGCTTTCTCTTTCCAAAGCAATCCGTGTCGGAGATACGGTCGTGATTGAAGGTCAATATGGCACGGTGGAAGACATCAGCCTTAACCACACGATTATTAAGCTCTGGAACTGGAAACGACTGATTATTCCGAGCAGTAAAATGCTATCTCTGGAGCTGGAGAGTTTTACTTACAATGATACGTACATCTGGGTACATGTTGAGTTTTATACGTCTTACGAAAATGATTTAGAGCTTGTCCGGGAAATGGCGATTGAATCCGTAAAAAGTAGTAAGCATTTTATTTCCCAGGACCCACCAGACTTTTGGGTAATGGATCTCGATAAAGATTCTTATCAGTGTTGGGTTGCGGGTTGGACAAATTCTGCATCCAGAGCGTGGAGCCTTGGCAGTGATATACGCACAGGGATCGCAATGCGTTTTCAGGCTGCTGGGATTAAAACCCATAATTTTCAGGTTCGTATGGAACCACATCCAATGGGCTTTGAGCAAGAAAGCAGCTTGCACACACTAAGCAGTTCTGTGCAAGGTTAACAATGGGGTGGAGCTATGGTGTTGCTACTCCTTGCGCAGCCGATAATCCCTGGGTGAGCAACCGAATTGATCACGAAAGGTGCGTGAGAAATGTTGAAGGTTGTTCTGCCCCCACTTAAATGCGATTTCACTGATCCCCGCTTTTTGAAAGCGCTCATCCACCAGATCATTGGCGATTTTCTGCATTCGGCTCTCTCGGATAAAGCCACATACCGTTTCCCCATTTTTCGTAAACACTTCGCTAAGGCGACGCACTGACAACCCTAGGCTTTTCGCAATGCCTTCACGGTTAAGGCTGGCATCTTGCAGATTTGCGAGAATAAAAGACTTGGCGCGAATCAGCAGTTGCTGCTCAGGTTGGGACAATTCGACACGTGAACCTCGAAGCGGTGCTAGCGACGTGGCAATCAAATCTATCAATGTTTCTTGCAGCAGGAGTTTACAATCCGCGGTTTGGCTGTCGATAAGCGAAGAAATATTTAATGCCGTTTTCGCCACTAAACTGCCTAGTTGAGAAGTCCCGTTGATGGGAATTGCCGTGAGCATATTGGCGTCAGGGAGCCGACTTAATAGCGCCTTCTTTGGAAACTTGATGACTAACTGTTTGAAGTCTTCTTCGAGGTCAATGGAGTAAGTTTCTGTACTGCTATACAGAGTAAAATCGTAGCGGGATAACGGCGCCGCGCGGCCACATTGTTCGATAACAGAACGGTTATTAAGTTGAATACTTAACAGGAATTCGGCTTCTGATGTGCGCCCAATGTCTTCCGCACGCCTGATGACCTTGTGTTTCGACCCAGACACAAAGGAAAGGTCAATAACGTCATGTTTGGAGAGTTCAATTCTTCCTTTAAAGTCTTTTCGAGATAGAGCTTCACATCCTAAGTTGACATAAGCATCACACACCGACTCCCGCCAAAAAGCGAACTTTTCGCTAGGTTGGCAATGGCTTGTGTCATAGGTAAACCTTTTGACGGTACTACTCATCCGCGTGCTCTCTTTTTAAACCCTACCTTTATGTTGTAACACCAAATGCAAAATTGACACTGTCTTAAGTGTGAGTCGGTGTGGCCGCTGCCTTTTACGACAACTAAGGCCGCCTTCTTACGCAAGCAATCCTCCCGTTCGCCTCGTAGTGTTTTAGAAGCCCGCGGTAAGGCTCTGGTTTTCATCATTTGCCAGACATCACTTATGAGTGGGTGGCTAAAACCACATTACTATACGCGAAGAAGGAGAACGCGCGATGTCGGAAGTATTTAAAGTGGCTGCGGTACAAGCAGCCCCGTCTTTTTTAAATCTCGAAGAAGGGATACAGCGAGCAGAAGCGTTCATCGAAGACGCCGCTTCCAAAGGGTGTAAATTGGTGGTCTTTCCTGAAACCTGGCTTCCCGGTTACCCCAACCATATCTGGCTTGGTCCTGTTGCTTGGCAAATGCAGTTTGTGGGGCGTTATTTTGACAGCAGCATCGAAGCAGGCAGCGAGGAAGACAAAGCCATTGCAGAAGCAGCCCGCCGAAACAACATCCAGGTTTCGATCGGTGTGAGTGAGCGTGATGGAGGTAGCCTGTATATCTCGCAGTGGCACTATGGCGAAGATGGCGAACTTATCAGCCGTAGAAGAAAACTAAAACCCACTCATGTCGAACGCACTGTGTTTGGTGAAGGTGATGGCAGCGACCTAGTAGTAAAGGAAACGTCAATTGGCCGCGTCGGGCAGCTTTCCTGTTGGGAGCACCTTCAGCCTCTCTCCAAGTATGCGATGTACGCACAGAATGAACAGATCCATTGCGCGGCGTGGCCGAATTTCTCTCTATACCGTGGAATGGCCTATGCCCTTGGCGACGTAGTGAACAACGCAGCCAGCATGATATATGCCGTGGAAGGTGGCTGTTACGTTATTGCGCCATGCGCCACGGTGAGTAAAGCGCAGCAGGAAATGCTTTGTCAGGGTGATCCCGAGAAAGAAGCCATGTGCCAGGTCGGTGGTGGTTACACCAAAATCTATGCACCGGATGGACAGTCGATAGGTTCTGAAATTGGAGAAGCGGAAGAGGGGCTGGTGGTGGCTGATATCGACCTCAGCATGATCCCTTATGCCAAAGCTGTGGCTGACCCTGCGGGCCACTATGCGAAGAAAGATGCTACACGTTTACTGATAGATCGTGAAAAACGATGTGCAGTTGTGGAAGTAAAAGACCTTGATGCGTCAAAAATGGCGACGTCAGAGCAGGCGACAATGGAGCAGGAGGAAGAGGTTGAAGTCACGAACGAGCACTCTTCATTACTGCACCGACTTAAACCTTGGTAAGGCGAGACAACCGATGTCACCAATTTGAAGCCATAAGCACAAGGAGTACTTACCATGGCGAATAACACAACCAACAGAAAACTGGCCCTGAGAATGCCACCGGATTGGGAGCCACCTGTACCAGCATGGAGTTCGGTATTTGCCGAAAATCCGCAACAAATTAGTATGTGTATTATCGGGTGTCAGCATAATTCTGACGCTTACATCAGCGAATTTGTGGGCGCACTAAACAGCCTCGCTAAAAACGCGGATGTCTGTGATTTCGCAACCTGTGAAGATAAAGACGGGTTCAGCCAGACCATCGCGATTGTCTATTGGCTCGACGCACAAGCCTGCGCAGATTGGTTGAATAGCGATGCCTTTGCCTTGTTCTGGGAACTCTACTCTGACGAAAAATGGAACTTCGGGATTTTCAGAGAGGTGTTCAATGTACCTTTTGAACGTCTTGAGACCCTGTTCTCTGGCCCGGTGCACAACCATGGCTTTAGTCAGATACGCAAGGACATCGAAGGCCCTATTGACCGTCATGGCTATTGGGGAGGCATGCGTGACCGTATTCCGCTTTCCGCAGAGAATGCATTTGAAGCCGACCAAACGCTTGAAATGATTGAGCAGCAAGGAAATCGTGTTGTAGTTCGGGCACATGAGAACCTTTGTATTATCCGTTCAGGTCAGGATTGGAGTCACACAACAGGATCGCAAAGGGAAGAGTACCTAGGTCAAATTGAACCTGTGCTGAAAGCAGGTATGAATTTCCTTCGGGATCAGGGTGATGAGGTGAATTGCTACAGCTGCCGCTACATGACGCAGTTTGTCCCCTTTAAAGGTAAGCAGGAGTGCACATTCGGTCTTGCCTTCTTCCGTACTATGTCAGATTTAGAGGCGTGGTCTGAAAGCCATCCTACTCATGTGGCGATATTTAATACCTTTTTGGAAATTGCCCCCAAATACGGCCCTGACCTCCAGCTGCAACTTTGGCACGAAGTGTCTGTATTACCAGCGGGTTCCCAGTATGGGGAATATATTAATTGCTCAAAAAGAATTGGTTTATTAGCAGGCGTTAAAATATAGCGAAGTATAACTTGGGCAATTCTCCTTAATTTTGAGGATTGTCCAATTCGGCTCCAGTGTCCACTCTGTTTAAATAATAAAAACACTAATTTTTTGAATCTCCGTTTTTTACGGGGAACAGTGTCGGCTATTTATTTGTTAAGTTGGCGAGTAGACGAATTTAAACATTAAGGAAACTTACAACCGCTTGATGTGATAATTAAACCTTCAAAGGAAAGCAGTATGAGATTAAAAAGGAATATATTGGGACTTTCAGTCTCTATGGCATTAATGTTACCGACGGTAGGAATGGCGAACGCTGAACCTGCTGGCGGCTCGCTGTTTCGTGCAGTGACAAATAACGCACTGGATGAGCATGAAATCACAGTCGCGGGTTGGGCAGAAGTGACGGCACTTCATGCCTCGGACACAATTGGCGATGGCAATATCAGCAATGGTGCCTTTCTGAATCAGAATGACGGCCTTGGTCTTGATCAAATTGGCTTGATGCTTTGCAAGGGCATGGGTTGTCTGCCGACTGGTGCTTTCGCGCCGGCACAAAATGTACTAAGCCGCGTCGGGCCTTTTCCTGGGCCCATGGGTGAAGCACGTGTCGATTTTAATGTAACGGCAATGTACGGTCAGGATATTCAGTTTTTCCGCGTTGCAGGTATCGACGACTACACCTTTGATGACGATGACGAAAACAAGTTCGCCATCCCGCAGTTTTATATTGATGCTTATCTCCCGGTGTTTGATGGTATGACGTTGATGGTAGGTAGCTTCTTCACTTTTATCGGCAATGAAGTCGGTGCTCCTTTTACCCCACCTAACTGGTTTGCCACGCTCACTTATGCTGCACAACATGGTCCCTCTAAACATGTTGGTGCACTTGCCAGTATCAAAGTACCGACTGATGAAGATTTTGGGCTTTTGAGCTTTGATGCCGGTCTGGTGGCGGGCTGGAATAACTGGGATGAAAAACGCCCAACCTTTATCGGTGCCGCGCGCTGGCGCAGCCCGGATTTAGCAAGCTGGTTAGACTTCGAGTTTATCTACGGTGATGGAGAAGGTGACGCATTTGGCGCTGCCAAAGGTGGTTCACCTTATATTGCTGTTAGCTCGACAGGCGAAAAGCTCGACCGTTTTCACTCTTCCACCACGTTGACCCAAAAGGTCAATCCAGACCTCCAGTTGGCTGCTGAATTTGTTTATGGTTTTCAGGAGGGCGGAGATGTGGCTGCGGCTCCCGTGTTTATCACCAAAGACAGTGATTGGATGGGTTTGAACTTAGGCGCAAGGTACAAACTGGACGATAACCTCTTCTTTGCAGCCCGTGCCGAATGGTTTGATGATGAGAATGCTGCAAATGTGCTTTGGAGTTCAGTCGGTGCAACAGGTGGCGATGTTTACTCTGTTACCACCAACCTTGATTGGAATGTGAATCAGCACTTCAAGATCCGCCCTGAACTTCGCTATGACACCTATAAAGGCAATGGCGCAGGGCTGTTTGCCGGTGGTACGTCAGATGATCAATTTGTCGCACTACTCAATGCGGTTGCTTATTTCTAAATATTCTTTTTAAGAATATAGGAAAGCTTTACTGATTAATCCTTAGCACTTTGTACTTAGCATTTAGTACGAAACATAAGCAATACTATAGGTATTTTGACCTTAACGTTAGTTAAGGTCTTTTTTTAGGCATAAAAAAGCCCGCAAATTAATGCGGGAGAAATGGAGTTATTAGTACATAAGATGAATTTAAATAGTTTCTAATTTCTCGGAAGGTTGCCACCATGCTTTATTTGTTTTACGGTAAAGATAATTGATGCCTTCAATCGTGTTACTTATTCCTGCTGCTTTAGCGTAATACATTGGACCACCTCGAAAACGGGGGAATCCGTAGCCATTTAGCCAAATGGTATCTATATCTTCACTGTTTCTGGCAATTCCTTTTTCTAATAAATTTGCTCCTTCGTTGACCAATGCAAGCACCAGTCTGTTCTGAATTTCCTCATCACTGATTCTTCTGGCTTCAATGCCTAAACGTTCTGCTTCAATAGCAATCAGTGCCATTGTCGTTGGGTCATTGGTTTTTTTACCATTTTCATAACGGTAAAAGCCCACACCCGTTTTTCGGCCGAGTCGTCCATGTTCAACCATGGTGTCGGCTGCGAGAAAGTAGGCGGGATCATCATAAATCGGTGGGTACTCGCGGCGCGCTTTGTAGGCGATATCGATACCGGACATATCGTTCACTGCCAATGGTCCCATCGCCATGCCCCAGGATTCCATCGCCGAATCTATTTGCGCTGGGCTTGCGCCTTCCAGCAATAACATATTGGCTTCCCGGCCATAAGCGGCATACATTCGGTTGCCAACAAATCCAAAGCCAACCCCAACACAAACCGGTACTTTTCCCAGTCGCTTGGCAGTCTTCATGACTGCACTGACAGCTTGTTCGGATGTCGATCGGGTTTTGACCACCTCAACCAGTTTCATCACGTTAGCGGGGCTGAAAAAGTGCATGCCGATGACTTGCTCGGGGCGGGTGGTAGAGGTGGATATCTCGTCAATGTCCAGATAGGAGGTATTGGTCGCGAAGATGGTCGACGGCTTACAAACGGCATCCAAAGAAGAGAAAATGATCTTCTTCACTGACATTTTTTCAAATGCTGCTTCGACCACCAAATCAATATTGGCAAGGTTGCCATAATCACTGGTGCCAGAAATCAGCGAGAGAGCATGTTCTTTTTGCTCTTCTGACACTCGGCCTTGATCATACATTTTCTGATATTGGTGACGAATGCGCTCTAAACCCAAGACGCACAGATCTTCATTGGTCTCCACTAAAGTGACGCTGTAACCACTATTTGCAAAAGCGATGGCAATACCGGCTCCCATGGTGCCTGCACCAATGACGGCGACCGATTGAATATCGTCGTCAAACGTCGATTTGGCATAGCCGGAAGCTGCCTGTTTTTCAGCAAAAAAGGCATAGCGCATCGCATTGGATTGTTCGGAATCCCGGCAGGCCAGAAACAGGGTTCTTTCCAGTGCCAAGGCTTCGTCAAAGGGGAGCTTAGTCGCGGCTTCAATGGCATCAATGGCTCTTTGAGGAGCGAGCTGACCTTTGGCCTTTTTGGCGAGCTTTTTACGCCAGCTTTCGAAGGTATTCTCTTCGAAAGAATCCGGAATACCCCGCTTGTCCGGTGCAACAAAGACATCGTTAGCTGTGCTTTGAGAGAAAAGAATCGACGCTTGGTTAACCAGAGAGGCGTGTTCGGGTAGCGTTGAAGATGCTTGTCCTAACCTGCCGTCATCGACCTTCATATCGATAAGATCCGTCAAGGAATCTGTCGATACCATTTTACCGGATGTGATCATGGAAAGGGCCTTCTCTACACCTACATAACGGGGTAAAAGCTGAGTGCCGCTGGCACCCGGTATGAGGCCGAGGTTCACTTCGGGCAAGCCAACCTTTGTACCTATCATGGCAACCCGGTAGTGGCAGGACAGCGCCAATTCGAAACCGCCGCCAAGCACGGTGCCATGAAGTGCTGCCGTCACGGGTTTCACACTGTTTCGAATCGCCTGCAACACATCAGGAAGGTGAGGTGTTTTGGGCATTTGGCCGAACTCTCTGATATCAGCGCCGGCAATAAAGGTGTTGCCGTCACAGCCAATAACAATGGTGGAAATATCTGGATTGGCATTTGCCTGTTCCAGTCCGGTCAAAATGCCAGACCTTACTGAATGGGAGAGCGCATTTACCGGTGGGTTGTTTACCCGGATTACCCCAACCCCATCCTCAATGAGAAGACTCACGGTGTCTGAAAGAAACATAATATGTCCTTGCGTGGTAGTTCATTCCTTTGTGCAGCGTTTGTGGCCACTTTCTTCTGCTTTACAGGTTCTCACGCAGGCCGGCTGCATATCGAAGCCCTGCTTTGTATAAAGCCACCACAAGCTGCTGCGAAAACTCGAAACAGCGGTCAAAAGACCCGACTATTACTGATCGAAATCATCGCTGGTCGAAATCAACGGTGACGTCATCGGAAAGCGGATGAGCCTGACAGGTCAGGATGTAGCCCCTATCGATCTCGTGTTGTTCAAGGCCGTGGCTGATGTCCATCTCGACTTCTCCTTTGACCAGCTTGGCTTTACAGGTGGAGCAGACACCGCCCTTGCAGGAATAGGGGAGTGACATGCCATTGTCGATGCCTGCATCGAGAATGTTTTCACCCACAGTCGCCAGCTTGAAGGTGATAGAGCGCCCATCAGCGGTGACGGTCACTTTGCTCATTTTTTCCTCGCCATAGTTGGCGACACGCTGTTTAGCTTTTTCCAGCGCAACTTGCGCATCTTCAGACGATGAAGAGAAAAGCTCGTAGTGAATTTGGTCATCAGAAAGCCCCTCAATACGGAACCCTCTGGAGACTTCCGCCATCATGGATTCAGGGCCACAGATAAAGGCATGGTCGGTGCTGTTGATATCAATCAGGCGATGTTTTTGCAGTGCGGCACCTTTCTTCACGTCAATGTGGCCGGATAACAGGTCTGAGCCCTGATCTTCCTGGCTCATGATGTTTATCCAACTGAATCGGGTCATGTAGCGGTTTTTCAGATAACCCAGGGTGTCAGCGAACATCATGGTGTTGCTCTGACGATTGCCGTAAATCAAGGTGATACGGCTATTGGGCTCCTGAGAAAGTACGGTTTTGATGATCGACAAAATCGGCGTGATCCCGCTGCCGACGGCGATACACATGTAATGATGCTGGTTAGATGCATTCAGCTCTGTGTAAAAGCTGCCTTGCGGTGGCATGACATCAACTGTAAGACCTGCCTCAAACGTGTCATTGGCGAAGTTGGAAAACTTACCGCCATCCACGCGTTTGATCGCGACTTGTAACAGGCCTTCATCGGCACCGGAACAAATCGAGTAAGCACGTCGTACTTCTTCCCCATCTATGTTGGCGCGTAATGTGAGAAACTGCCCTTGAACAAAGTGGAAGGTCTCAGTCAGCGTGTCAGGAATATCGAAAGTGACGCACAAAGCAGAGTCAGTCTGGGGCTGCGTATGTTTTATTTTTAATGAATAGAAATTGGTTTCACTCATGGTCAATTCCCTTTACTACAAGCATTTAAAGAAATCGAAAGGCTCATGACAGCTCTCGCAACGGAATAGCGCTTTACAGGCTGTTGAGCCGAATTCGCTGATCCTTGTTGTGTTTGATGAACCGCAGTGAGGGCAGCGCACTCCTTGCTCGGGTGTCAGTCGAAGGCAGCCATCAGGTGAATCTGAGGGCGGTGCAATACCATATTCCCTCAGCTTTCGTTGGCCAGACTCTGACATGTCGTCGGTTGACCAAGGAGGGAAAAGCACGGTTTTGACTTCAACCCTGCCATAACCGGCTTCACACAGGAGAGTCAGGATATCTTCCTTAATCGTCTCCACCGCCGGACAGCCGGAATACGTGGGGGTGATGGTGACAAGGAGCTTACCGTCCTGTTCGCTGACATTACGTAGGATCCCGATATCCCAAATAGAAAGCACCGGGATTTCAGGGTCAGCAATTTCGTCTAGCAACTGCCAAACGTCTGGTAGCGTAGACTCTGCCCGCATCCTCATCCGCTCAAACCGGGCATGTGGTGTTACTGGGATGGTTTCCATACCTCACCACTCACAACCGGGATAAGCACGGTGTACGCTTTGCATAATGCCTAACAAGTGACCGAGATGTTCCGTGTGATAACCTTTTCGGCCTCCACGCACTGCCCATTCATCAGCGGGAACCTCAAGCGTGGCTTCTTCCAAAACGCGGCTTAACTGGGCGTCAAAACTGGCTTTAAGCGCAGAAGTATCTACGGCTATGCCAGCGGCAACCAATCGCTGTTCTGTGTCATCCGGCTCAAATATCTCTGGGATATAACCCCACAAATCGTTGAAGGCGGTCTGCATGCGCTGGTGGCTCTCTTCTGTGCCGTCCCCTAGCTTGATGGTCCAATCCTTACTGCGCATCAGGTGATAACGGGTTTCTTTAATCGACTTATGGGCAATCGCTGACAACACTGGGTCGTTGGACTCCAGCAACTGGGTCATAAACAATTGGCTGTAAATGTCGACAATAAGTTGCCTTGCGATGGTGAACGCAAAGTCACCACGTGGAAGCTCGTTGATGAGGTGATTGATGTAATCCCGCTCTCCCCGAAGAAAGGCAAAATCATCTTCGCTTTTCTCACCGTTGGTCAGTTCTGAGGCATAGCCATAAAACATGCGGGCACGGCCAATGTAGTCCAGTGCGACATTACCCAGTGCAATGTCTTCTTCCAGAAAAGGCCCATTGCTCGCCCACTCGGACAAACGGTGTCCGAGCGTTAATGCGTCATCGCCAAGGCTCAACACGTAGCGGAGCAAATCTTGTTGTTGTTCCATATTCATGCCTCCTTACATGTTGCCGACTTCTTTCGGAAGTGGGTAATAGGTGGCATGGCGGTACGGTTTGTCGTCCGACGGGTCGAAGAAAGCGTCGTTGTCATCTTCCTGTGAAGCAGAAATATCGGCCGAGCGAACCACCCAAATGCTCACGCCTTCACTTCTGCGTGTGTAACAGTCGCGTGCGTATTGCAGAGCGTGGGCGGCATCTTCCGCGTGGAGACTGCCTACGTGTTTATGGTCAAGGCCGCGCTTGCCACGAACAAAGACTTCAAACAGTTCGAGATTTTCCAGAGTCATTGCGCTTCTCCTTAAGCCACTGCATGTTGTTGGCGTTGCTTAACTTTCTCAGAGTGTGCATTCTGCGCGTCACGCACCCAGGCACCTTCTTCGTGAGCGTTCACATGGTGCTGAATACGCTGGCGGTTGCAGTGTCCGTTGCCATTAATCACGTTGTAGAACTCTTCCCAATCGATTTCGCCGCTGTCGTAATGGCCGCGTTCTTCGTTCCATTTAATGGCTTTGTCTGGGTGCTCCAACCCAAGAAACTCAATTTGCTGCACGGTCTGGTCAATGAATTTCTGACGAAGGCTATCATTGGTTTCGCGTTTGATTTTCCACTGCATAGAACGTGCTGAGTGGGCGGATTCCGCATCATGCGGGCCGAACATCATCAGTGATGGCCAGTAAAAACGATTGAGTGAATCTTGTGCCATCTGGCGCTGCGCTTCGCTGCCATTGGCGAGTGCCAGCATGATTTGATAGCCCTGACGCTGGTGGAAACTTTCTTCCTTACAGATGCGGATCATGGCGCGTGAGTAAGGGCCGTATGAGGTGCGTTGTAAGGAAACCTGATTACAGATAGCCGCGCCATCAACCAGCCAGCCAATAGCGCCAATGTCGCCCCAGGTCTGGGTGGGGTAATTGAAGATAGAGGCGTATTTCGCTTTTCCGGTTTGCAGTGCTTCGATCATTTCTGCGCGGCTGATTCCGAGCGTTTCTGCAGAGCTGTAGAGATACAAGCCGTGACCGGCTTCATCCTGTACCTTCGCGAGCAGCACGGCTTTTCGGCGCAGCGATGGCGCGCGGGTGATCCAGTTACCTTCCGGTTGCTCACCAATCACCTCTGAATGTGCGTGTTGGGAAATCTGGCGGATCAGGTTCTGGCGATAGGCCTCTGGCATCCAATCTTTTGGTTCGATCTTTTCTTCACGATCAATCTTCTGTTGAAAGGCTTCCAGCAGTGCTTTTTCCTGGGCTTCCTGTCTTAATTTTTTCATTGTCATTGCTCCGTTTTCAGGTGCAGAAAATCAAACACGTTCAATCACGAGGGCGATGCCCTGACCGACACCAATACACATGGTGCAAAGGGCATATCGGCCTTGCGTGCGTTCAAGTTGGTTCAGGGCGGTAAGCACAAGTCGTGCACCACTGGCACCCAAAGGATGACCCAACGCGATAGCACCGCCATTGGGGTTCACTTTCTGTGAATCATCCGGCAGGCCAAGGTCGCGGGTTACCGCTAACGCCTGTGCGGCAAAAGCCTCGTTGAGCTCGATGGTGTCCATGTCATCAAGGGTCAGACCCGCCAGTTTCAGCACTTTCTTGGTTGCTGGAGAGGGGCCAAAACCCATGATGCGAGGTGGTACGCCAGCGGTTGCCATAGCAAGAATGCGGGCACGGGGTTTGAGCCCATGTTTCTCAATGGCATTTTCTGATGCGAGCAGCAGGGCTACCGCACCATCGTTCACACCCGAGGCATTGCCAGCAGTGACGCTGCCAAATTCACGAAAAGGCGTGGGCAATCCCGCCAGTGCTTCAGCAGTGGTAGTGCGAAGATGTTCGTCTTTCTCGAAACAAAGCGGTTCTTGCTTACGGCGTGGAATCATAACTGGTGTGATTTCAGCATCGAAAACACCTGTTTGCTGTGCGTTGGCGGCACGTTGTTGGCTTCGAAGGGCAAAAGCATCTTGATCCTGACGACTGACTTTAAAATCTTCCGCGACGTTTTCTGCTGTTTCAGGCATAGAATCGACGCCGTATTGCTTCTTCATCTTGTCGTTGATAAAACGCCAGCCAATGGTGGTATCGAAGATTTCCGCCTGACGGGAAAAAGCGGTCTGCGCTTTGCCCATCACAAAGGGAGCGCGGGACATAGATTCCACGCCGCCGGCAATCGCCAGTGCAATCTCGCCACAGTCAATGGCGCGGGCTGCTGTGCCGACGGCGTCCATACCTGAACCGCAAAGGCGGTTGATGGTGGTTGCGGGGACAGAATCTGGCATGCCTGCCAGAAGGGCACTCATGCGGCCCACATTGCGGTTATCTTCACCGGCCTGATTGGCACAGCCATAGAAGACTTCTTCGATCTGGGACCAATCAATTTGCGGGTTACGCTCCATCAGAGCGCGAATAGGTACTGAGCCCAGGTCATCGGCTCTCACTGCGGAGAGCGTGCCGCCGTAGCGGCCAAATGCGGTGCGAATGCCATCGCAGATATAAGCATGCTTCATGAATCACTCCTTTGATCTGATGGGAGTACGGTTTGGTTCAGGCGTGCTGAGTTGCCCTTGAAAATGGCCACAAGCTCCTGGTTCTGGTTAGTAATATTGACGATGTAGATGCCGGCTCTTCTGCCTTGATGCATGACGTGCGCACGAGCAGTGAGTACATCGTTTTCTGTAGCGGGGCGCAGAAAATCGATAGAGCAGGCTGAGGCCACAGCAGATTGGTTTTCTGAATTGCAAGCAAACGCGAATGCTGAATCCGCCAGGCTGAAAATCTGGCCGCCATGGCAGGTTTGGTGACCGTTCAACATCTCTGGGGTGACACGCATGGTGACTTCACTCTGCCGACAGGCCATATGCATGATTTCCATGCCCATGTTGCGGGAGACGCTGTCATGACCGAACATGTGCTGCGCGCAGGCTTGCGCCAATTGGTCCGCATCCATGCTCATTCCCCCTTAAACTGCGGTGCACGCTTTTCAAGAAATGAAGCCACGCCTTCTGCGTAATCCTTTGAATAGCCGAGGTTACGCATGGTCTCTTTTTCCAGCTCAAGCTGGTGGTCGAGCGTGTTGGTAAACGATGCATTCAACAGGCGTTTGATATTGGCGAGAGCAAGGGTCGGCTGGCTGGCGAGTTTTTCTGCTACCGCATTGGCTTCTTCCATCAAGGCTTCATCGTCAACACAGCGCCAAATCATTCCCCAAGCCTCGGCTTGCTCTGCCGGAAGCTTTTCACCCAACAACGCCAAAGCTTTTGCTCTGGGCAGGCCAAGTGCGCGGGTAAGGTTCCAGGTGCCGCCGGAATCCGGGATCAGTCCGATTTTGGCGAAAGACTGAATAAAGCTGGCAGAGCGGGCAGCAAAGACAATGTCGCAAGCCATGGCGATATTGGCGCCAGCGCCAGCGGCGACACCGTTAACGGCGCAGATTACGGGAACATTGAGTGTGCTGATGGCGCGAATCAATGGGTTGTAATTGCGCTCGACAGATTCGCCCAAATCAACGCGGGCGCTGGCGTCATTCACGGCGCGATCATTCAGATCTTGTCCGGCACAAAAGCCCCGACCATTACCCGTGATGAGCAAACAGCGGATCTCACTGTTTTCACGCACTTCTCGGATGGCGGCTTTTACTTCTTCATGCATTTGCGCATTGAAGCTATTGAGCGAGTCCGGTCGGTTCAGCACCAAGGTCGCGACACCATTGTGGACGGTGAAAAGTATGGTGATGAAGTTTATTGGCTTCTTCATATTTAACCCTCCTGACGCTCGACCAGAGTCATGATGTCGTACACCGCGACGGTCTCGTCATTCTGGTTGCGTACCAATACGTCCCACACCACCACACCCGTTGCGCGTTCCTCATCCGGGCGGCGGGTTTTCTTGATCTTCTGCTTCACGGTAATGTCCGCCTGAATGGTGTCGCCAATCGCGACCGGAGCAATAAAGCGCAGATTCTCTAAGCCGTAGTTGGCAAGTACCGGACCTGGCGCGGGGTCGACAAACAAGCCTGCGGCTGCTGAAAGCACGAAGTAACCGTGAGCCACGCGCTGACCAAACAGTGAATCTTTCGCGGCAATCTCATCGAAGTGGGCGTAGAAATGATCGCCCGAGAGACAGCCAAAATTCACGATGTCAGCTTCAGTGACCGTGCGTCTGTGCGTGGTCAGACTTTCGCCAATTTGCAGTTCATCAAAGTACTTACGGAAAGGGTGTACTGGCGTTCGGATTTTCTCAGCGCCTGCGGTGTACTCGCGGGTAATCGCGGTCAGCATGGTGGGTGAACCCTGCAACGCGGTTCGCTGCATATAGTGTTTGATGGCACGGACGCCACCCAACTCTTCACCGCCACCAGCGCGTCCGGGGCCACCATGAACAAGCGGCGCGAGCGGCGAACCATGTCCGGTTGAGGATTTGGCATTGTCACGGTTCAGGATCAGCATACGGCCATGGTAGGCGGCTGCTTTCAGCACAAGCTCTGATGCTTCTGATGCATTGTTAGTCACGACTGAACCCACCAGACTGCCTTTACCCAGTGAAGCAATGGCAACTGCTTGGGACACGTCGTCATAGGGCAATAGCGTACAAACCGGACCAAATGCTTCAACGCTGTGTACGGAGCCCTCTTCGGTTGGTGCTTTGGAGAGCAGCACGGTCGGCGGATAAAAAGCGTCTTGAGAACAATGGTCACCGACAAGTTCCATTGCCGCGTCGTTCCCGCCCAACAGCACATCGCTTTGCTCGCAAAGCTTGTTGACCTGAGTCGCCACATCATCCCGCTGGCCTTTACCAATCAGAGGACCCATTTTGACGCCTTCAATAGAAGGGTCGCCCATCGACACGCGGGCAAGGCGCGCTTTAAGCGCTTCACTCACTGCGTTGACTTTGGCGCGTGGCACCAGAGCACGACGGATGGCCGTACATTTTTGGCCCGCTTTGACCGTCATTTCCCTTGCGACTTCTTTGATGAAAAGATCGAACTCCGGATCGTCTTCACTCACCGTTTCACCAAGAATGCTGCAGTTCAGCGAGTCTGCTTCCATGTTGAATGGAATGCTGTGGGCAACGATATTCGGGTGCACTTTAAGCATCTGGCCGGTAGAAGCTGAGCCTGTGAAAGTCACGCTGTCCTGTTCGCCCAGTTGATCCAAAAGATCGCCCACACTTCCGCAAATAAGTTGTAGAGAGCCGTCAGGAAGGAGACCGCTTTCGACCATATCCTCGACCATCGCTTGCGTGAGGTAAGCCGATTGGGTGGCGGGTTTAACAATCACAGGCACGCCCGCGATCAAGCTCGGCGCAATTTTTTCCAGCATGCCCCAGCAAGGGAAGTTAAAGGCATTGATGTGCACTGAAACGCCGGGCTTTGGTGTGAGAATGTGTCGGCCGACGAAAGAGCCGTCTGCAGAAAGTGGTTGTGCTTTGTCTTCAACAATAAAAGGTTCATTGCCCAGTTCGCGGCGGGAAATACTTGAGTAGCTCAGCATGGTACCGAGACCACCTTCAATATCTACCCAGCTATCTACTTTGGTCGCGCCCGTCCATTGAGAAATATCGTAAAAACGCTTTTTGTTTTCCAGCAGCTTCAAACCGAGAGCCTTTAACATTTCTGCGCGTTCATGAATGGTCATCGCGCGCAGGGCTGGACCGCCTACTTCACGGCCAAATCGCACTACTTTCGCAAAATCAATGCCGTCAGAGCTGACAGAACAAATCGGTTCTCCCGTGATGGCATTGGCAACAGAAACCCCTTCTGCAGCTCCTTCATGCCATGCGCCGTAAACAAAACTTTTTGCCTTCATGTCACGTGTCCTTCTACGTGGTCGCATTCGCGTTCGACCCAAATCAATCCCTGCGAAAGCGGTCAATTGTTGTCGAGGTTTAATAAAAATGTTTATGAATGGTTAAATTTTATGATACACAATAAATGTAAATGATCAATAATGTGTAACATGAATAAATAATCGAATTGGCGACTACGCTTTAAGAGGCGAACCTTGAAAAGCGATGGAGCTGGAAGTAAAGCCTTGAAAGGAGAGAGCAAGATGAGCAGTAAGGTAGGGATGCACGCGATTGAAAATGCCAGCATTGATGAGTTACGCGGACTTCAGCTATCACGTCTTAAAAACACGTTGAACCACGTCTATGAAAACTCGCCGGTTTATCGCGAGAAATTCAAGGCCCATGGTGTCCATCCAGACGATTTAAAAACACTGTCTGACCTCAGTAAGTTCCCTATGACCACAAAAGCTGACCTTCGCGATAACTACCCATTCGGCATGTTCTGTACGCCAATGGAGCAGGTGGTTCGCGTTCACGCTTCGAGTGGTACGACGGGCAAACCGACGGTGGTGGGATACACACAAAACGACGTAAATATGTGGGCGGACGTGGTAGCCCGTTCTATATACGCAGCGGGTGGCAGACCTAAAGACAAAGTGCATATTTCATACGGCTATGGACTTTTCACGGGTGGCCTCGGTGCCCACTATGGGGCGGAAAGGTTGGGTTGTACTGTGATTCCAATGAGTGGCGGCCAAACCCAGAAGCAAGTTCAGCTGATTCGGGATTTTGACCCAGACATCATTATGGTGACGCCTTCGTACATGCTTAACATCGCCGATGAAATGGCGAGGCAGGGTATGGACCCAGAAAAACTTGCCCTGCGGGTAGGTATTTTTGGTGCAGAGCCCTGGACAGAAGCCATGCGTGAAGAGATGCAACGTCGCTTGTCGATGGATGCGGTAGACATTTATGGTTTATCTGAAGTGATTGGCCCAGGTGTCGCGCAGGAATGCGTGGAATCGAAAGATGGCCCAACCATTTGGGAAGACCATTTCTATCCGGAAATTATCGATCCGTTAACCGGGGAAGTATTGCCAGATGGCGAAGAAGGGGAGTTGGTATTTACCAGTCTCACCAAAGAAGCGATGCCCATTATCCGCTACCGTACCCGTGATTTGACCCGCCTTCTGCCCGGCACATCGCGCACCATGCGCCGAATGGGGAAAATCACCGGTCGCAGCGACGACATGCTGATTATAAGGGGTGTGAATGTTTTCCCTACCCAGATAGAAGAACAAATTTGTAATACCCGTGGCCTGGCGCCCCATTACCTGATTGAGCTGTTTAAGCAGGGCAATATGGACTGTGTGACAATCAGGGTGGAACAACAACCTGAAGTTCATGGTTCTCAGTTAAATGGTTTGGCGAATGAGCTGGCAGGCAAAGTGAAAACCTTTATTGGCATTTCATCCAAGGTGGAAGTCGTGCCAGCCGGCGTATTGCCGCGTTCAGAGGGCAAAGCCAAGCGAGTGATCGATAAGCGATAGAAGCGGTAACAGAGAATCGATGCAAGAACGCGACAGACCCTAATTAACAGATTCATATTTTTGCTGTTTTGTTGTGATTGTGTAACATGAAGCTAAGTGCCCTGAAGGTACAAAATAACAAAGCGCTATGTTTATGGATAAAAACGTATGAACCAAAAATTAGGGAAGCTGCTTTCTGACATTCTCGCCGCTGATTCGGTCAGCGGCACCTCGCTCATCATGACGGTCTTTGGTGACATCCTTGCCCGTCGCGGTGGCTCAATCAGTCTTTCCAGCCTGATTGAGCTGTTAAGTGTCTTCAATGTCTCTGACCGGTTTGTCAGAACTTCGGTGTTTCGTCTGGTCAAAGATGGCTGGCTGACGGCAGAGCGCAGTGGTCGTTACAGCTTCTATCACGTGACCGAAGAAGCGATGGACCGATTCACGGCAGCGGAAGAGCGGATATACAGTGCACATGATGCTGAATGGAACCGCCAGTGGCAGATGATCGCCTTGCCCTCACTGAGTGGCAGTGAGTTGATGGAGGCAAGAAAGCAACTGGAGTCGGCAGGTTACGCAATTCTTTCGACCTCCGTCATGCTGTATCCGCGTGCAGACAAAGATGCGACACGGCAGCTGTTGAGCAAACATGAGCTGAACGATAAAGCGCTGGTGTTCGAAGCCTCCTCTTGTGACCTTTCGGAAGGTAACGAAGCCAACTTGAAATCGCTGGTGGCAAAGCTTTGGCAACTGGAAGAAGTGGAAGATAGGTTTCAAACCTTACTCAGCCAGTTCAGGCCGGTTCTGTCGTTGCTGGAAAATGGTGAACAACTGGAGCCTGCACAAGCCTTTCAGGTACGCACACTGCTGATCCACATCTATCGTCGTGCGCTGTTGAAATACCCGCCATTACCCGAAGAGTTATTGCCGGGAAACTGGCCAGGTAAGGCGGCGAGGACACTGACACACAATATCTACAATCTGGTGGCGTATCCGGCCGAGCAACACGTCGATGCTGTTGCCCGCGCGGCGGATGGGCCTCTTCCAAAAGCAGATAAACAGTTCTGTGAACGCTTCGGAGGCATCACGCTGAACTGACACTAAACAGACTAAGGAGTAGTCATGCCCTGTTATGCATTGGACGGTATTTCGCCTGTGGTAGAAGAGGGTGCTTATGTTCACCCGGAAGCGGTTTTAATCGGTGATGTCATTGTAGAACGGGGCAGTTATATTGCGCCTTTTGCCAGCTTGCGGGGCGATTTTGGTCGGATACACATCAAAGCCAACGCCAATGTGCAAGACAACTGCGTGATTCACGCCTTCCCTGGTATCGATGTCGTGGTTCATGAGCGAGGTCATATCGGACACAGCGCCATCTTACATGGCTGCATTATCGAAGAAGGTGCATTAATTGGCATGAATACCGTGGTAATGGACGGCGCGGTGGTTGGTGTCCATAGCATCGTCGCCGCTCACTCCCTTGTGGCCTCCCAACAACATATCCCCTCAAAAATGCTCGCCCTTGGCAGCCCTGCCAAAGTCATTCGTGAACTTCGAGAGGAAGAAGTGACCTGGAAGAGTCTAGGCACGGATGGCTATATAGAACTCACCGAACGTTGCCTTGCGACTATGCAGCAAGTTGAGCCGTTGAAAACAATTGAAGCAGACCGAAAACGTATGGTGATTGATGAAAGCATCAAGCCGAAGTTTGCTGACTGAACATAGATAGAAAGAGAACTCTTCTCAGAATCTTGTCAGCTCGCAATTATCAAAAGTAACACTGTTTATAACCATAGTTTTGTATCGTGTGGTGCATAATACCGACGTACACCCACTTTGGGGTGTTTTACAGTGTTATTATTAATGTGATTAGAATAACGTTTAAAAACAAAGAGAAAGTTACGTGTAAAATACAATGGCTTGTTATTGGTGGACAAAATGGGGTATGTAAATACACCACTTTGGTGTCCAATATACTGTTAACTGCCTATGAAGATTGACGAACAATTTGAGCTTATTCACTTTCATGATGCATCAATAGATAGTGTTTCTCGTGATGATGGAGATCTAGTACTTAATATCAGCGGCGCATTCTTGAGTAGTAACCACCCGCAATCGAATGGTAAAGACTGGTCAATCGAAAAGGCGGAATTACGTTTTGAGTATGTATCAGAAGAAGTCGCAAAATTCTGGGATGATACTAAGGCTCCAAAACCTCATCCAGAACCGGAGTTTCCATTGGATGAAATAATGGAAGTAAAATACGAAAATGGCTACTACATGTTTTCTGGCTTCAAAAATACTGTTCCGTGGAGTGAGTGGTATATTAAATCAGCTTACTTCATTTTTAATATTAGCGCTGCCAATGAATACAGCAGTTAACAAGACAAAGCAACCGACCGCAGTAAGCATCGGCTTTGAAATGCAGGCCGTTGCTTACTGCGGCGGCTGTTTTTGGCGTTAACTTCACGAGGAAATCATGAGCTACGATTTAAATTTCTGGTCCGAGCCGAAGGGTTTTGAATCTGATCCACTAGAGATTTATCGAGCCCTGTCAGATGGCTCTCCTTTTGACGGCCTTTACCAGATAAATGTTGCCGGTTTCTACAAACGAATCATTGAGGCGTTTCCCGGAACAAAGGAAAGTAACGGATTTCTTGATTGGGAAGGTGAGGAAAACTCTTTTCAAGTCTCTTCAAGCTCCCAGCACGTAAGAGTCGACTGCTATGGTGAGCCAGGAGAGTGGATGAATGTGTTTATCGATATAGGCAAAGAGTTCAGTTGCCCACTATATGATCCGCAAACTGATATGCGCTTCACTGGCTAAAAGTTAACAAGGCCAGCCAGAGGGACCCAGGGACCCAAAAACCGCCGCTGCACTCTGGTTTTCGGCCCCTACTGGCGGCGTTAGGCATCAGTTATGATCGAGCATTTGAAAGAAGTCCAAGAAATACTCAAGGAAAATGATGGCTCACTACCAGATATCGAGATCAATGAGATAAAAGGTGAGGAAGTAGTTCGCGCGTATGAGATTGTAAGAGATGCGAGTGAAAACCTTACTTCAGAGGAGTGTTACTATTGGTCACTTCGACATAACAAAGACATAAATATCAAGTACGGAGACAATCCTGCTAGTTTGGTCATATCGGAAGAAGCTGAGCCTTTTCATGTTTGTTTCGACGGAACAGTGAGTCCAACAGGCAAGAAGATTCCAGTTCTTGGAGTGTTCGTATTTCACGAGAGCTTTAATATCGATATTCGAATGGGGCCAGAATGGACATTAGAAGCAATTGAGGGTTTATTTGAGCTTATTAAAAAAATCACCAAAAACTGTTCAAATTACGAGCTTAAACATTCTGGAAATATCTTTGATGAAGATGGTATTTTCGAGAGAGTTTGGGAAATATACAAAGATGCCTAACAAGAGGCTGCAACTGAGCTCCGGCCATTATCACCTTTTTTGCGCTTCGCAGAAAAAAAGGCGCCAATAGCCTCCGGCAGCTGAGCCCTGCGTAATGCATTTATAGAAAGGGAAAGCTATGGTTGATAGAAAATGGGACATTAAAGTCGGCGGTAAAACAAAAGATGAACTGCTGTTGCTGCTATCAGAGAGCAAAACTAGCTTCAATGCTTATGCAGTTCTTCTGTTTATGTCAGAAAAGTTCCTGACTCATCAAAAAACAAAAAATGTAACAGTAGTCGCGTTAAGTGTTGAAGAACTTGGGTTTGAAGCGGGAGCGATTTATTCTGATATTGTTGGTGCGGCAACCTCTAGAGGCTTAGAACTTTGCTCCTTGGAGTTAGCGGCGAATTTTCGATTACAATATGTAGAACAAACAAATAGAAGCCAAATCACAGTGGCTTCGCGTGAAATTTTTGATGACAAAGTCTATCCAAACGGTTTTTATCTGAGAGCTAATGACAAAGAACTATGGCTTAGAGGTTATCGTGCTAGTGATGACTGGGTTTGGGCAGCAGATAGCGTTTTTGCTTTCGTAGAACCAACTGAATAACAAAGGCTTAAAGGGGACTAAAAACACTGGATCATTTTTAGTCTTTTCAAATTTTAGGGCTTAAGGTAGTTTTTTGCGTGAATCGTATGTTTTTAGCCCCTTGAGCCGACGTTATGTTCCAAGGAGGCTTAGGTGAAAATCGGACTACAGAGTAAAACCCAAGTTAAGAATGGAGTTATCCAATCATACTGGTTTGAAAACGAGAGCATTGGCTTACCTAAAACTCTTTTTCACAGAGTAACCCTTCCCCTCACAGAGTTTGATTCTGGTTTAGATTATGATGAGCAGCCTACTAAAACTGAATTTATTTTAGATTGGTATAAGTTGGACTTAAGCTCACCTTCGAGGTTAGATGGAATGAATTTGAGTCACTCAATTTATACAGATGCCGAAGGTTCTGTTTATATTGGTTGTGCTCATAACTGGTGTGATGTTAAGGAACTAATTATCACGAAAAATGAAGACGGAAGTTTCAAGGTGTCTGGAACTATTTTCGTTGAGCTTGAAAATGAAGGTGTCGGTGAAAACGAAAGTTTTACTTTCCAAACGTGTTGCGAGTACATTGAAACATAACAAACGCTTCAACCAAGGGACGCAAAACAGCCGGCGAGCGTTCCTTCATCGCTAATTTTAGCTTGCTTCTTTGCGCCGGTTAAACGAGGCGTTAAGCCACTATGAATATCGAACTCTATCAAGAATTCAGAGAATACGAAGAAAAGGGATTGAAGAAACAAGCTTCAAAATCTCTTCGTGCCTTCATTACATCTTTTGATAGTGACGAAGAGATAAATGAATGGGTGTGGGAATACCTGCCTAGAATGGAGACAAACAGGCACTCGAGAATTCGGCATGAGATATTTCATGAACTAGTGTACCCAATATTAAAGAATGGCTATGAAAATAACGATTTTTCCAGCACTCTTTGGCTAGGAAAACTCGCACAAAATATATATCAAGCTCAGCAGCTTCACGAAGAGTTAGATTGGGTTACCGAGCTCGGCTTATACAAAAAAAGCCATGAACTAGACCCATCTAATGATGAGGCTAGGTTACTTCTACTCAAGGCCATAGTGGCTTGGTTAGAGTATTCTGAGCATGAATGGCCTAGTGGAATCTTGTACGGCAATGATGGCGCTAACATCGAGCAATGTAATGAAATAAGCACTGAGGTTCAGCGAGTTCTACAGCTAGATAAAGAGAAAAAATACAGTGAATTTATCAAAAAATATATTAAAAATCTTAGCGAGTATCGAGCTAGGCTTAACAAGCAAAGGCAAGAGGCATAGTAAACTGCGCCCATACTTTGGTCGTTATAACATTTTTTCAGTTTATTGACCATTTTCTCGATATGGTAAAGCGTCGGTGATAATGAATAGAAGGTATAGTAAAAAATGGAAAATCTTTGATTCAAGAGAGTATAAGAGTCGATGCATTCTATATATTCCAGCTTCTCCAGCACTATTTTTAAGCTAATTTTTTGATACTCACATTCCCAACATGTATCCCAAAAGAAGGCGGTGATAATTTTCATTCTTAAGAATGTCAATAAGTACTACGGCTATTTGTTTTGTTCTTGTGTTGGTAGGTGCTTGGCTATATAAGATGTAATATTTTTACTGTGTTAACTCACTGTTATAACACATACGACCCTTTCTCCGCTCAATAGGCAATAGCATTCTTTTGGCCGCGTCAGCAGCTCATCCTGTCAAACAAAACCGTCTCTTTCGTTGTGTCATCTTCCCTTTAAGTCGCAACCTAACCCTCTCACAAATCGCGACTTGGTATGATTATCAGTTTTGAGTCGAAACAATAATTGTAAAATACGTATTATGTATTTTTATGCTGTTACCAAGGAAGGCAATCATGATTTTGTATTTACTTAAGCGAGACTTTAACGACGGTGGTAAGAAGTACTTTTGCCCCTACTGCATGAAGGTTGAAGGGCTGATGGCCATGTTTCCAGAGATTCGACACAACATAGAAGTCAGGTATGTCGATTTTCAGAAGCCACGCGGTGATCTTCCCGAGCATCTGGGGGAGGGTAATCAAGTGTGTCCAAATCTGGTCTTAAATGAAGGCGACCAGTTTGGGTCAGAGAAGTTCTCGGTGTCCGCACATACGGGTGTGCGTCATATTGATAAGACGGATGACATCATCCAGTACTTTATTGAACGCTTTGAACTGCCTGAAAAGCACTAATGGTTCAACAACAAGAGCCGCCTTATTATCCGGCGGCTCTTCGGTTTCTTACTACGCCCAGCCATCATTCCAGATTTTGGTCATATGCGTGACTTGCCTTCATCAGATAATTGCATCACATACCCTTAATGGCTTGCACACTTTTTCCCTTTGGCGGCTTTACTTATGCGTTATCAGTCAATTTAAAGTAACTCAAAACGTTCAATGAAAAACTGGATAATGTCCTCAGTCTTATCAATATATTTTACGCCTGTGGGGGCTAACGTTGAGAATTTTTCTGAACCAAACTGGTCACCTTCATTGAGCACCAAATTTGGACATACTTGATTTTTTTCCCCCAGAAACTCCAGAAGTTGACAACGAGGTTTCTGAAAATCGACATACCTGACTTCTATGTTGTGTCGAATTTCAGGAAACATCGCCATCAATCCTTCAAGGCGCAGGCAGAAAGGGCAGAGAGACTTGTTGTCACTGCTGTTTAAGCTGCGCCTGAGCAGATACAAAATCATGATTGACTTCCTTGATAGCGGCTCGAAAACAAATATTCTGTATATTTGACTTTGAGTCTGAACCGAAGGTTCTATTTAGTGGTTATAAGCGGATAGTGAGTGACTTACATTTCCATCATTTGCCAGTTAGATGATTAAGCATTCATATGCATATTTCTGGTTGATGTCCGCCACTCCTATTCATCATTTGCTAATAGATATATACCCGCCCAGGTTTTTTTATATATGGGCTGTTATCCGTCGTCCCTCCTTTCCAACTAGGGGCTCCTACCGCTAGGGAGTTACCATCTTCTGACAGGGATACTGACCAACCGAACCAGTCATCTTTTAGAGGCTCTGTACCTTTGATATAGCCATTTTTCTCTTGTTCCCACTCACCATCTTCAAAGCTCAATATATAAACTGCGCCGGAGTTTCTTTCGTCGTTATTGTCATCAGCATCATTTCCGTTAAAGCCAATTTCACCAGAATCCTGCCCTGGTGCTCCCACGGCAAGAGTTTTGCCATCACTGGATAGAGACACGGACCAACCGAATGCATCATGGCCTACGCTTGAATTTCTTACATCATCAGGAATATTGCCGAAACTTTTATTGATGGTATCGGGCTCGCTAAGGTTTCCATCCTTGTAGCGATACACATACACAGTGCCTGTGCTTAATAAGGTAGTGTCATCACTAATTTTGGTGTCTGTTTTAGGGGCTCCCACCGCGAGGGTGTTACCATCGTCAGACAAGGATATCGACGAACCAAAATTGTCGCCATTGTTAGGGTTAGGTGCTTTTATGTAGTATTCCTGTTTCCAACTCACCTCTGTGTCTGAGGTGCTGAACAGATATACTGCGCCAGAATTTAAGGCGTCTTTGTGATCATGACGTGCAGCCACGACCAGTGTGTGACCATCTGCAGATAGCGCTACCCTGAGGCCAAACCTATTATACTTCTCGACATACTCTCCCTTAATGAGGGTCCCATTATCCCAGGCAGCATCAGTATAACGATAAACAAACGCTACCCCTCCGGTATGCACAGAGGCATTCGCATCTGGGTGCCCCACAGCCAAGGTGTTGCCATCTGCCGACAGAGAGACTGACAAGCCAAAACCTTTTCCCAAGTTTGCTTCTAGCGCCTTTATTTTGGCGCCTTTCAGCTTCCAGAGACCCTCACTTTCGTTATAGTGGTAAACATAAACAGCACCAGAGTTATCTGCGTGTGGCGCTCCAACAGCCAGAGTGTTAGCATCCTCCGATAGCGACACAGAATAGCCAAATCGGCCGTCTATGCTAGGTTGATCGGGCTCTAGTTTTTCTTCTTTGGCCCAACTCCCTTCTTTAAGGCGGTAAATAAAGACAGCCCCGGCGTCTGTGATCTTGTCATCACCACTGTAATTGGTAGTTGGTGATCCTACAGCTAGAGTGAGACCATCTTTAGACAGGGATACAGATCTGCCATATCTATCATGATGCTTCTCGTTGTCTAAATCTTTAATAGACGTAACAAGGTCTTTCAGTTGTATTGGAGTGAGCTCCTGTTCATTAGATGGTGTGACTCCATTATCATTAGTGGCAAGTACAAAGTATTTTGATTTACGCGCTTTGAGAGGACCTGAAAGTAATGGAGTTTTAAGCATCGTTTCTGTGGTTTTCCCTATGGGGTCACAATTATTCTGGAGACTGTTATCAAAACGGCATACGGTGTAACCGCTTGCCCCTTCTGAGCTGTTCCAGGAAAAAACAACCGGGGTATCAGCATCTCCTGCTCCAAATGTTCTGTTTTCGCCGCTAACGACCAATTTTGAGAGGCTCAGTGAACCTGGTGGTGTCGCCTGTGTTTTTGGTGGTGTTGGTGTTGGTGTTTTAGCGCTAAACGCCCCTTCTGAATTACAACCGCTGAGTGTCAGTGCGCCGAGGAGTGCGCCCAGAAAGACCACGCGACGCTGAAGCTTTGCATGTGATACACAAGTTTCCAATACTGATTTAAGCATTTTAATGTTCATGATTAGCTCCCTTAAAATTCGCCCAGCGAGTAGACGACACTCAGCACGACACCATGACTGTCATATTGACCTGTCTTGTCATCACCAATCCCTTCGATAAACTGATAGCCACCGCTAAGGCTTAGGCTAGGTGTTAGGTCATACAACACACCGACTTCGGTTAGAAAGGAAATGCCTTTGGCCTTTAGCATGGCTTGATTAGGTGCTGTTTTGTCCATATCCCAGTAAGCTGCGCCCAGTCGTCCATATCCAGCCAAGCCCGTCTGCCAGTGATACTCATATCGGAGTGCTGCAGAAATTAGCTGAGTGTTGACATGCACACTCGTGGCTTTTGCATCGAGTTTGCCGTGCTTCTGGTAGTCCAGGTCTAAGCCCCAGGACGGGGTAAGCATGACCCCAGCTGAAACACCGGCAATGGTGCTTGTGGGCTTACTGGCGTGATAGCTATCATCTTCAGCCCATTGATATCCGGCTTTGATGCCCAGATTTAATTCTTCAACAGCATTCGCGTGAGCACTGAAAGCCATTGCTATACAGATAACCGCCAGCGAGCTGACGAATTTCTTTATTCTCGCTCTTTTTGCCGCCATGTTATTTATGCCTCATTTTTATTTAAGTAATAACAGCCCCCTATGGGTGTATTCCCATAGAGTGGTAGTTTGTGGTTGCACATTTAGTGTCCGCAAGTAACAGTATTACGATTGTTATACTTAATATTTGATATCTAAATCGACCAGCAAGAAATATCCTATTGCTAACTATTAATTAATAGGAGGGCTCTCTGATCTTGGATTTATTTACTATTTTAATTTAATTGTCGGATACTAAATGATCAACCTGTAAAAAACGAAAATAAATAGGTGTCTCGAAAGTGAGGCGTCCATGTAATTGAACGATGTTCGAATTTTATTTACATACTTTTTTGTCTATTTATGGGTGCAGTAATTCTTTTTATTAACTGTTTGGATTTTATTTCTTTAAAGCAGTTAAGTGATTTTTAATGCCTCTAACTGTCTGTATAATAGAGTTTATATTTCCTTTCTGTGTTGATTTTTCATTAGGGCGCGTTAGTTCGTCTTTAGTTAAGTGTAACTTTTTATACACTTATGGTTAAAATGTAATTTTTCAGTTTTACTGCGATTTTCTTATCTAATTCAAGAGAATATGGCACTATTTATACATATTTGAATTCTGAATTAAAAAATATTATGAAGAGGATGATTTAACTTCGTATTTTTATTTTTTAATGATGTAATGCAAAACTAATATCATCTAATGAATTTTTAATATAGAAGAACTGGAATCTTCTAATGTGCGAATTTTTTGAGTTTGGGACCCAGGGTTTAATAAGTCTTGAGTACGATTAATTTTGGATAGTGCCTCTACTTGAAGGTAAAGTTAACGCCACTATGCTGATACGATAGCGGTACAGTGTGTCTTGGTTTTATTAAACTTAATTTTTCTCTGTAACCAAAGGTCAACAGACTCTGGGGCCTTTACGGCTCGGATGCAGTGAGAATATCGAATCTTCGTATCGTTTTGCTGTTTTGTCAGCGTTTAACGGTCGAGAAAACTGGTTCGGAAAGCGCTCGTTGGAGAGTCTTAAAACAACAGCTGCTGATTTCACATGATTTGGTTTGGAAGCCAAAGAACGGTTTGAGGAAACCAAGTGATCATGGCAATGCCGGCAAGTAGTATCAGCCAATAGGGGATAGTGGCTATCGCAATTTCTCCAACACTGACTTTTGAGCAAGCAATTGAAGATAGCACAAATAAATTGGGTCCAACGGGAGGAGTGATCATACCTATTTCTATCAAAATGGTTATCAGCACACCAATCCAGATAGGATCGTAACCACAGCTAATGAGTAAAGGAGCGACAAACGGTGATGTCAGTAACAGTATAGAGATACCGTCAAAAAGGCAGCCTACTGCAAGATAGAAGACGATTATGGCTATCAACACATAAGTTGCATCTGGTGATATTGAGGTAATTGTATCTACAGTCATTCTGGGCAAGCCAAGAATACCAACTGCTTGTTTAAGGATGATAGCTCCCATCACCACAAAGACAATAGCGCCAAACTTGATCATTGTTGCCTGCAAAACTGAAATAAGGCGACAGACAGTCAGTTCGCCAACGGTGAAACCAAGTACAAGCAAGAATATAGCGCCGAAGGAAGCTGACTCTGTAGGTGTCGCTAATCCAAAGTATAAGGGTCCCAATATTGAGGTCATTAAAATCAAAAGAGGCCATATGTTGAGCAAGGAGCGCATGATTTCTGCACTGCTATACTGAGCTTCTTGTTTGGGAGTAATGCCTTCTTTCGTCAAGGATAGGATGGCAATATATGCCATGAAAGCTAGTCCAAATAAAATGCCTGGGAAGATTCCACCAAGGAACAATTTGGCGATAGAAACGTCCATCAATGCGCCGTATAAAATCAAGGCTATGCTGGGGGGGATCAATAAGCCAAGCGTTCCAGCTCCGGCTAAAGATCCTAAAACTGCATAGCGATTGTACCGACGAGAAATAAGTTCTGGATAGGCGGAAGAACCCACGGCTGCTGCTGTTGCTGTGGAGGTACCGCTGACTGCACCAAATAACATGCATACAGCGACATTGGTATGCAGAAGTTTGCCGGGAATACGCTGAAACAGAGGGCTTAAGGCGCGATAACTTTCAGATGCCATACCGCTCTCGAAAAAAAGATCGCCCACTAAGATAAACATTAAAATGGACGCTAGTGTGTATTTGGTTAAATCTGTCCAGAGCACTTCAGCAGCCATCACTCCGGCGCCTTCACCAACCAGGAAATGTAATAGGATTAACCCGGTTCCACCAAGCATGAGCCCCAGAGTAGCTCCAGCAATGGCCAAACTGATTATGGTGGTGCAGAGAGCTCCCCATATCATGGTTTAGTTTCCTTGGAGGGTAATATAGAAGGCAGATCTTGGTGTTTGTTCACCATTAAATAGCATTCAACGATAGCCATGCTGCCCAAGCTGAATGGCATGACAAACATCCAAGGATAAAGCGCCATTTTGGTCATTTCGCTTCGAGCTCCTAAAGAATGGGTGAATACAGCATTTTCTAGCCCATAGATGACTAGTACACCAAGCATGATAATGAGGCAAAGCGCTGCGAGGTTTTTTAAAGCAGCTCTCAGCGGGATAGGTAAGACGTTATCGAATAGAGATATTTGGATATGTCGCGCTTCCCAAGTTGTCGCGGGTAAGCATAAAAAACAACTTGAGTAAAACAGAAACCCAACGAGTTCTTCTGTCGGTGACCAGGGAGCATAAAAGAAGTACCGTATCAGTGATGCCGTAAAGACAAGTAACACCATCAGTGCAGCAGCGCAAACAGCGAGCCATAATTGAACTTTTACAATCCAGTAAATGGCGAAGCCGGGCCATTTCAATGTTATTTTTTCATTACCTTTTAACATGACTGAGTGCTAATACACTCTTGCGGCTGGGCCATTAAGCTTTCATAAGCTTTCAGAGAAACCTCACCTCCTTCCTTCGCCATACGAAGCCATACCTCATTCGCTGCAGTTACAAACTTCTGTACATCCTGTTTAGAAAAAGCAGGAAGTTGTTTGATGCCTCCCTTAGCACGAGCTTCACGATTGGCAGTCTTAGCTGCGACATCATTCAGTGCTTTCTTAAGCGTCTCGGCGCTGATCCATTGTCCGGCTTCACGAACTGCAGCCTGTTGTTCATGACTAAGGCGATTAAAAATATTTTTATTGACACCCAGGGCTACAGGTAATGAAGCAAATGGCACTAAAAAGGCTTCGTAAGGGGCAACCTCATGCAGTGATGCAAAAATTCCAATTTCTCCAAGATACAAGGCGCAGTCTACTACACCAGTTTGGAGTGCCATGTACATTTCTGAATTTGGGATAATTTGCGCTGCAATACCTAGGTTATTGAATGTTTCAACCTGTGCCGAAGTCCAAACTCTTAGCTTTTTTCTTTTTAGACCTGCAATCGTATTGATGGGGCTTTTACAAAATACAGATACGTCATATAGTGGTGGTTGAGCATAACCAACATACTCGATCCCCCAATTATCGAACACTGTCCTGTATGAATCTTCAATAACAGAAATTGCGGGTTCATGCGATTTAAAGTCTAAAAGTGCTCCTTCTATATATAAGGCACCAAATGCGGGGACATCACGTGATAAATAAGGAGGATACACAGCACCAGCACCCACATAACCACGCTTTAGTTGCCTGAGTAACTCAGTATTATCAAACCCTAATTCACCCATGTAGTGCATATTAAAATTGACAGATCCAGCAGTTAATTGACTGACTTTTTTAGCAAAGCTTCGCATGTCTGCAGATTCACTTCTTCCTTCTTTTATTGGAGAGTAAAAGGCAATTTCTTCAGCCTTAACTTGGAATAATGAGCTAATGTTAATTAATGTAAGGGTGAAGATAAGAACGCTCTTTTTCATTACAATACCCAAGTAACTCATTGTGGAAAAAACCATTTTAATTCAAGTGTCTTCATAATTATAGACACATTTTTTATCGTTGTTATGCAAAAGTGAATGAATGGAATCTAGAAAACTATATCGTGAAATCAGTGCTTTTTTAGCGCTTGCTCAGCATGAGAGCTTTACTAAGGCTGCAGAGTATTTGGGGGTTAGCCAACCAACCCTGAGTAGGCATGTGGCTAGATTAGAAAATAAAATAGGTGCGGAGCTTGTTTTAAGAGATACCCGAAATGTTGAACTGACAGAGTTAGGGAGAATTTTTGCGTCCGATTTAGCCAAGGGGGCGGATCGTATTCAATTGGCGTACCAGAATGCGCAGAAAATGATAGAAGGTAAGAAAGGTACTTTAGCGATTGCTTACAATACAATTCCAATGAATACCTATGTTTTACCTATTCTATTGAGAGATTTTCGGGCGTACTACCCAGATATAGAAACATCATTATATTGTATACCTTCCCATGAACAGCATACTGCGTTAGCTTCGGGTAATATAGATATAGCCTTTTGCAGCTCGCCTTTTTTGGAAAGTGGATATGACCATAAAATAGTTTCAAAACATAAGCTTATGGCAGTCATCTCGTCATCGGATTTATTAGCACAGAAAAATGAACTGAGACCAGATGATCTCTTGGGAAAAACGTTAATACTTGGAGAGTCCAAAGCGTGGGAACCGTTCAACATCCAGATATTAGAATTTCTAAACTCATACTCTATTGAAGAAAATCCTATAATCAGAGCTTACGATTTCGATAGCCTTGCTGCATTAGTGATGTCCGGGAACGGCATCGGATTTTTTGTGGAAATTGCCAAAGAAATGCGTAGGCCTAGTTTGAAAGTTTTACCTATTGAAGGCTTCGACAAAGAGATATCCCTTTACATAAACTGGAAAACCAACTCTCCCAACCCCGCCCTGAGGTTATTTATAGAGCATGTTCTGAAAACAACGAACTCTCATGTCACTGAGGAGGGGGTTATTGATGAAATCTCGGGCTTATAATCATAATTACCGAACATTATAGTGTATGACATATAATAAAAACGCGCCCTGAGGCGCGTTTCTATTTGATGGTAATTATCATTTACCTTAAGTGAGTATAGGATATCACATCAATATCAACTTGGTACCATTATTCATATTGACAGCCTGCTGGAGAGGTATATTTATATTCGGTATAACCACCCGATGAATTACATGCTGCTGTTATGAAGTTTAAGCTGCATTGATTATTTCCATCTGGATGTAATGATATGTTTGCTCGAATACTGTAGTATGCAAGTTTTCCCGCGTCACTTGAACGATAACAGCCAAATTGTGGCTGGGGAGCACTTTCCCAGTCATCATAATAGTATGCACGCGGATATGATTCATCAGTATAATGCGCGTGCTTTTTAAAAGTTCCGTTACTCGTTATCAAAAGTGCTTTCGCATAAGGTGCTTTACAGTCAAGTCTAAGCGTTGTTGATTGCGGATCATTGGCTGTTACGTAAACAACTCCATTAGGTCCACAGGTATATTCATCGTCATCAAGGATTGTCGCTGTACCAATCAACTTGCTTGAAGTGTCATTGTTTATCCAGACTTCAAGCGAGAAGGTTTTCGCCGATTCCTTATTGTAGTCGCTAGTTGTGGGCACGAGCACTTGAAATCTATCCACTCCTTCTGGAATTGTCACGGCCGTACTATTGGATAAACTTATACCAGAGCTACCTCCTTCATACCTCACGGCGACACTATCTCTATAATCTGTTCCTCTGAGTGCTGAACCGTTTTTTAATGCAAGAGTGACCTCTGTGTCTTCTGGAAGTACTTTATCAAACGTTACGGTAAAGGTTGCAAAGCTGCCTTCATAAACGTTATTCCCAGAAACACCAGTGAGCTCAGCTTTTTCGTCACTTTTGAACATAGTTCTGTCATAACATTCAGAATATTCAGTAGTGACCGTACCCATTGCGCTAATGCGTGTGGGGAAAAGACCAACACGTTTGGTTTCCCCGGTGGAAGGTTTAAGACGGAAAAGGTGGTTGCTGTTCACGTTACCAGATACGTTTTGGTTTTTGGCGGTAATCAACACTTGGCCATTTTGGTCTATTGCTGCTCCTGTAACAAAATCCACATAGTGGAACGCTTTCAGCGTTTGAGCACCAGTTTCGGTGTTAATAACAAATGTTCTGCCATTAGTAATGAACAACAGCTCTCCTTCGTGGAAAATAAAATCTCCCCAACTACTAAAACCTCCAGCCCTTAAACCGATATCAAAGGTCCCAATATCAGTAATCTCACCAGTTTCAGGGTTTACCTTAAAAATACTGCTGTTATCTGAGGCGAAAAGCTCTCCGGTAGCAGGATTGAAAGCCATTCGAGTAATCTGTTTTTTTGTTGTTGGGCCGTTGATATGTTCACCACTCTCTGGGTCGTAGTAAGCCAGTTGGTAACTTTCAACGGTTTTGGCGTGTAAGTCTAAGTTGTTCATTTGTTGATCAGTTAAAAGGCCTTCTGGCACTTCAACGTGATATGACTTGGGTTGAGGGGCGTTCGCATAGTAGAGACGATTAGTTATTGGGTTGAACGACATTGTTGGCGAACTAAACTTCGCGAGAGAATTAAATGTAGCTCGTGAAGATGCATCAGAATACGTGCTGTTGTCCATCACCTGTTTTTCTTTGATATCGATCAGCATTCCGACGTTTCCACGTCCCGCATTCATAGAATATACGTTACCTAAACATGTATCAGATGCTAGCGATGAAAATGGGTAGGCGCTGACGAGTGTTAGCGCAATACCATACTTCCTGAATGTCATAGTTAAGCTCCTTTACAAAACTGCCTAAATGATAATAAAGGTCCATAAGATTATTCTTATATTGATGTTTTTATGATTCCTACAATAAGGATGCTTCTACTATTAGCAGCTAATTTGTTTTTTATAAATATAAATTTATTGATTTTAAGATCTTTGGCTTTTTATCATTAAAAAAGCATTAGAATTAATCTTATTGCTGCTCATTCTTATTTGGTATTAATATAAATAAATTTACCTTGCTATTCATTATTGCATAAAATAATTTAAACCTGTTATTCAAATATAAATAAATTTCTATATAGGATGGTTTTTATTTTTAATGAACTTGATTTATGTTGGTTAATAATTTAAATATCTGTTGATGCTTGCTTAGCTATTGGTAATGCTTAAGTCTAATCATAATGAATTTAAATTTAATGTAAACCTAAAGAACTATGCATATTAAGACTAGATATTGAGGCAAGCCTCACATGGAGTTTATGTGGTTCTTATAGGTTTCTCATTCAAAAGAAAAAGGATTTTTATATGAGTATGTTTAGGATAAAAATATATACATTATTGTCTTTATTTCTTGGTATTAACTGTTCGGTTTTTGCTCAGCCTGATGTCCCAACAAATCTGTGGGATTATCCAATCATTGATTCAGTACCAGGGGAAAGAGGGAAGTTTAATAGACCGCACATACCGCCGCTGCTCTTAAGCAATGATGGTAGGCTAGGAGTACGGATAAATCATAAACCCAATAACATGATGACAATGCTATTGCTTGCCCCAGAAAAAATCTCCAATCCATTTTTGGCAAGTAGACCCGGTACTCCAATCATGGCGACATCTAAAAGGGAGCTTAGCCCGGAAAGACTTGGGACAACGAGTACCTTACCAAGTGGGGCATTTTTTATCTGTGAAGATCCCGCGGCTCCCAATCCATTTGTATGTGGAAAAGACAAAGATAAAGATTGTTATGACATTAGCTTGATTGGCCGGGAGGACAATAAAGAAAAAAAAGAATTTAGAATGGTTTCAAATAAGTTAAGAGTTGTTGTAAGTAATCCTAAAACTCCAAGAGCTGCTATTGAAAATATACGATTCTTAGAGGAAAAACCTGTCGTTGGACCACCGATGACTTCATTTTATAATGAACCGAATGTTACTTCAGATGGAATGCTTTTGGTCGCAAAGTTCGGTCGGTGGGTTCACAAAGAATCAGGGGTTAGACAATATAATAGCCCTGTTGGATATGCTTATAATAAAAAGGGAGCCTGTGATGTAACAGGCTGGACAGAAGCACATCCTGCTACACATGCTTACTTCGATCCGGATGTTAATCAGCGATATGGGTTTGCTAAATATCAAATGAGGGATACGGAAGGTAATTTAATCCCTAATGGTGCTGTCCTAGATATAGATCAATATCCATGGGTTGACCCTAAGGGTGATAATATATTTATGGCTCTTGGGGTAGATATGCTCCTTTATTATGATGAAGATAATATTGTTCGCTCTCGTTATCCTGCAAAGTGCTTATCTAATGACAAAAGGCTATGTAATGTAAACGTAAATAGTAGGCCACAGGAAAGCGGTTTTGACCCAGACGACGACCGATTTCTCGATATTGAAAGGTCCACTAATGTGAACCGGAATATCAGCTTCTTTGGGTCATGGACACGAGGCAAGATTGTCACCATGGATAATCTCATTAACTATATGGATTATGGGATGAACTGGCGACATTTACTGGTGAAACTGTATAGACCTGATACATCGACTAAGAATAGTGATAATCCCATCAATCTGACTGGCGAAGTTAAAATGGCGCACAATAAAACCTTTGAAGCATACACGCCACTGGGGTCTGTTTATGAAGGCGCGCAACTTGGTTCAGTCACCAATACTTTCAACTACTTGGAAAACTTAACGCCTAAGACGCCAAGAGATATCGTCTGGTTTTTTAGTAAAGGTAATGGTGGTACTGCTGAGTTAGCTTTTGATGATTTCATCGATCCCAACGTATTTATATACTCACCTATGAACCAGTCTTTTGCCCACAACAATGATCCAAATGGAAAACGTAACGTCTGGCATGATGGTTTTGAGCGCGAAAGAGACAAAATGCACGGAAAAGGATTTGCTAAGAAAGAAGGAACTCTTAATCGCTTTCAGAACCCTTTGAGGATGCAAAATGCCGCAACGCGTGACGCGAGGGCTGCGGCTTTAAACGGGGAAGACGTAAACCAATTGAAGTTCTGGGACCTGCCTCCCTATGGTGAAGTTGTGGGTCGATTCGCACGTGTAGAACCCTATGCGTTGGGTGGTATAGAAGGGAAAGGTTTTTGGATGGATGGGAACAGCCGAGTTATTTATCCAATTCCAGAACAGAATAATCGTGACTTGCAAGAACAGAAAAATTGGTACTATGGCATTTTCATTGACCCAAGAAATTTAAAGGATCAATTGAATCGTACACTCATTTCGTTCCCTGATGGTTCAAAGCTTTCTCTGGTCGGTAGAGACAATATTGATCGTGTCACTATCACGGACCGCAGCGGTCAGAGTGCAGAAAACTGGGTATTACCAAGAACTATATCTCCTGAAGAGTGGGTGCACCTCGGATTTGCTGTTGAGCATTTTGATGGCGGTACGAAAGTCACGCCTTATTTCAATGGTTTTGCTGACAGAGCATTGACTATACAAGGTGAAACTTTGTTGGCTTTGGATGGGGGTAACCTTACGTTGGGTAAACTTACGTTGGGTAAACGAGGCAAAGGTGATGGCTTTATAGGCTGGATTGACGACTTTAAAGTAATTTCCAGAGCTTTGACCCAAGAAGAGTATTGCAATCACGCTCGTGGCACCCTGGTCCGAATCAGAGAAAATGTGCCTTGGAATAGAATTGCAAGTATGTATCCAAGGTCATCACATAAGGCAATTGCTGAACAAGTAGGTGATGATGGATCCGTTAGATATGCCTGTTATGTTAATTACAATGTAGAGCGCGGAGCAAACATGGCCCAAATCCCGAGAGGAACCGAGTCACTGCGTGAGGAAATATTGGATATTCATAGGTTGGCATTCAATGAGGCGCGCCCGGATTCAAGTGAAAATGCGTTCTGTAAATCTTGCCATGTTGAAAGTGATGGGCCGCTGTCGCTTCAAGCGCTGAAATATTTAGGTTTGCCTGCGCAGGAAGACGATCGACGTCAGCCAATGCAACCCAACCCATTAATTTATGGGATTATACCCCCCAATTTGTTCGGTCCTGGTTTACCTGTCCGTAGGATTAATGATGACGTTAGACAGAAAAAACCTAGAGGACACTTCGTTGATGAATGGGTTCTCGACAACAGCCAGTAATGGGACATCTGGAAAAGAACCCAAGATTAAATAAAGCTAATAGAAGCCGCCCTGATGGGGCGGTTTCTTTTATCTCGCTTATACCAAACAACCTGAAGATGCAGGATTCGGCGAATATCTTCAGGTCGTTTGGGTATCTGTCCAGCCTAGCTCTTTCAACGCCCAGCCATCATTCCATATTTTGGTCATATGCGTGACTTTGCCTTCATCAGATAATTGCATCACATACACATAGTGGCTTGCACACTTTTTCCCTGTGGCCGCTACAGGCCCACCTTCTCCACTGTGGATACCGAAAAAGGTGCCAAAGAAAATCGCGGTGTTTTTCTCATGGTCAAAAGCAGAGGTGGTGAGTTCATAATGGCTGCCTGCCATAGGACCGTTGGTGATACCCTGCATCCAATGGGTGTAGTCTTCCAGTGTTTGAATGTCAGTGAGGGCGAAAGCTTGGGAATCAAACCCTGCGTTGGGCTCAGCGAAGCCTTTGCAGGCCTCCCAACCTTTGCCTGATTCACAAGCATGAAAGAACTCGGTTGCGTTTTTAAAAGCAGACATGATTTCTCCTTCAGTTAAATACCACCTGAATATCGGTGTATTCGGCTAATCCTTCTTCTCCAAATTCGACACCCAGACCTGAGCTTTTGACTCCGCCAAACGGTGCGTTGGGCTGGATCATGCCGTGGCGGTTTATCCAGACTGAGCCGCATTCGAGGCGTTTCGCGACATCTGCTGCGGCTTGCGTGTCTGACGACCATACGGAGCCGCCTAAGCCTGAACTGCTGTCATTCGCGGCTTGAATCGCATCTTCAATATCGGTGTAACGGATAATGGGGAGAGCGGGCCCAAATTGCTCCTCATCGACCAGTGAATCGCCATTTTTTAACCCAGAGATAATGGTGGGTGGGAAAAACTGACCGTTTGCGGCTGTACCGCCGAGGTGCACTTTGCCTTTGATTGCCGCTTCCGAGACGAGGCGGCTGACTTTTTCAAACTGAAATGGGGTGCACAGTGGACCAAGAATGGAACCTTCATCCATGCCATCGCCATACGGAACCTGTTTGGCGAATTCCACCAATGCGTCGCATACGTCATCATGGATGCTGTCATGCACGTAAAGGCGCTTAAGCGCGGCGCAGGTTTGCCCATTGTTGATGAAGGCTCCCCAGAAAAGCCCTTCAGCGATGGCGTTTGGATCGGCATCAGGGAGGACGATACCCGCATCGTTTCCGCCCAGTTCGAGGGTGAGCCTTTTCATGGAATCCGCTGCGCTTCGCATGATTGACTTGCCTGTTGCGGTTGAACCGGTGAACACCACCTTACGGACATCAGGGTGTGATGATAGCAATTGTCCCACGCTGTTTTCGTTAGTGTCTTCACCCGCAACGGTATTCACGACGCCGGGTGGCAATACCTGATTCATCAACTCAACGAGCTTTAAAGTGGAAAGTGGGGTGTAGGGGGAGGGTTTGATGACGACGGTATTGCCAGTAACAAGCGCTGGCATGATGTGCCAAATAGCGATGAGTACCGGGAAATTCCAAGGTGTGATGGAGGCGACGACACCCAAAGGCTTACGGTGCAACTCAAGTCGGCCTTCTTCGTTATCTTGTAGTACTTTGACACCTAGATTCAGGCTGGCAGTGTATTCGGCCCATGCGCAAGCGCCACCGATTTCCCAACGGGAGCCCAAGCCATTCAGCGGCTTGCCTTGTTCTTGGGTGATCAGTGTGGCTAAGGCCTCACTGTTATTTTTGATTAGGGTGACGATTTGCTGGCAAAGTGCGACTCGCTCTTCATGTGGAGTTGATGACCACGTTGGGAAGGCGGTTTTTGCGGCGGCGACTGCTGCGTCGACATCTTGTTGATTTGATTGTGGTGCCAGTCCAACAATTTCCTGCGTGGAAGGGTTTAACACCTCAAAGTAGGTATCAGCACTTATGCCTTGCCCATTCACTGTCATTAAATATGGCTTTGTTGGGTTCTCTGTTTCCGTACTCATGTTTCCAATCCTCGTTGATGAGTATGATTACCCCACCTTAGGATGAGTTAACTTGAGTGACTTGGAACAAACCGCCAAACTCATTGGCTATCGGCGACAGTTCACCATCGCGCCCGGTGCCATATCAAAACGCTTGTGGAACTCCTTGTAGAAATAGGAGAGATCGCTGAAGCCGCAGTGGTAGGCCACATTGGTCACTGAGCTATGATCGTCACTTTGAGACATGCCCATTAACAGCGCTTTTGCGTTATCAAGTCGGGTATTGATGAGTTTTCGGGTAGGTGACTCCCCAAGGGATTGAAACTGGCGTTGAAGGGTCCGACTGGATATCCCTAGCTTATCGGCGAGTTGGCAGGCGTCGAAGGTCGGGTCGTTGAAGTTGCGGTCGATCAGAGAGAGTGCCCGTCCAAGTACTCCCTGCTTTTCACGCTCGCTTTGGCTTTTCTGTTTTTCCTTCCCGTCGATGTAAATTCCTAAAAGGTCAAAAGTGGAATCCATCAAGCGGGCGCAGGAGTCTGGCATGCCTTCCTCCATTGATTTTGCTACCACAGCAATAAGCGCGGTCCGTAATGGATCGTCATGCTCCACTATCACGCCACCAGTAATGGCTTTCCCGTATCGGTGGAGCATCTCTTCCCGTGGAAGGTGAATAGAGATTTGTCTAGAGGGATGACCATTCAATATAAAGCGGCTTGGTTGGGTAGAATCGACGACATATATGTCGCCGGGCAACAAGGTGTGCTGCTTGTGATTTTGCTCGACGACGCAGCGACCTTCATCCTGTACCAGCATATAAAGATGATCACCGGGATCTTGTTTAATCATGCGTTCTGACCGTGTTACCTGACCCACATTCATGCAAACATTAATGGCTTCGTAGCGGGACAGCATGAAGGGCTCGAGCGCGCCTTGGAGAGAGGGGGTGTTGGTTTGTTTTGGCTCAAGTGCGTACTGCCCGCATGATGCAGTGATCATGGTTTGTAACTCGTCGAGGTGCACGAGACTTGGCTTGGTTTGGCTCAATCTAAGATGGGATAACACGACAGCCCTCCTTGGTTGCGCGGTTATTCAGATTTTTCTGGTTCGAAATTTGGGTCTATTGAAAAAATTCGAGTCATAAAGGCTAAAGTGAAAATAGTCTTCATGCTATTTGCCTTCGTTATTCATCACAAAAAGTTTACATCCTGTTGGCTGTCTAGCTGTTTCAGTACTGTGCTTCTCAATCACTCTTCTGTCCTTTATTCGTCTGCCACTAACATCTTTTTCCTATAACCTTATGTTTTTAAATGTATTGTATTTGAGGCTGTTTCAAGAGCGAGAATTAACGCATTTATCTTAATGTTAGTTTGTTGTTATGACATGTTACGTTATATGTTAAATATTGTCATTATGTGTATCGTAACGGATTGTGAGGTTGTAATGAAACGAGTGTTTTGGCGAGTAGCAGTAGGTTTGCTTTTCCTGCCTATGAGTGTGATGGCAGAGGTTGAACTTAAGATTGCCACATGGCTTTCCCCAGCAGCGGCGATGAATAAAACCGTGTTGCCAACATGGGGTAAATGGATTGAAGAAGCGACTGAAGGGCGCGTTAAGATTGCTCTGGTCTATGACCTTGGAAGTCCCAACAGTCTGATTGACTTGGTGGAAGATGGCGCGGTAGATGGTGCCTGGACTTACCACGGTTATTTCCCTGGTCAGTTTAAACTGACGAGCCTCGCGGAATTACCTAACCATAATGCCGGATCAGAAGCGGTATCTGTCGCCCATTGGCGGATTCATGAAGATTACCTTGCTGAGGCAGGGGAGCATGATGGCGTTGAATTAGTGGGCGTTTTTACTCATGGCCCAGGCCAGATCCATATGCGTGAACCTTTGGAGAGCCTTGAGGATATCAAAGGCAAAAAAATCCGTGTGGGTGGCGGCATTCAGTCTGCAATCGGTGAGCGCCTTGGTGTTACTGGTGTAGCAGCGCCTGCTAACAAAATTTATGAAATGCTGACGCAAGGTGTTGTAGATGGTGTGTTTAACCCGATGTCGACTAAAACGACGCTGAAACTCCATGAAGTTGCACCTTATACACTGAAGCTGCCTCATGGCATGTATTTGGGCAGTTTCGGTATTTTTCTTAGCGAGGATACGCTTGATGAGCTGTCTAAAAAAGACAGAGACGCCATTATGGCGGTATCTGGCGAGAAACTATCCGCAATGGCGGCGAAAGCATGGGCTGATGCTGACGACTACGCAGAAGGTGTCGCCCGCGAAAAAGGGAACCAGATTGTTGATGCATCCGACCAGGATTTGGCGTATTTCGCTGCGGTCACCCGCGACTTAGATCAGGCTTGGGTTGAGTCAGTCAAAGATCGTGATGTGGATGCCAAAGCCGCTTTGAAAGCATTCCGCGAAGAGGCTCAGGCCTATGGGGTCGGTAATGGTCAGTAATAAAACAGGCATTGGCCAGCATTACTGGTCATTGTTCCAACAAGGATGTTGCTACCTGTTTCCCTTGATGCGTTGGACAAGTGCTTTGGCACTGATAGGCATGATGTTATTAACCGTCCTTGATGTGTTGGGCAGATACCTTCTCGGTACTCCTATTTTGGGTGGCAGCGAATTGACCGGTTTCATGCTGTTGGTATTGGTCATGCTGATGTTGCCATTACTTGTTTTTAAAGATGATCAAATCCGGGTGGATTTACTCACGGATGCGATAAGTCCGTCGTTTGCCAAATGGGTTGAGAGGGTTTACTCCCTTGGCCTCAGTATTGGCTGCATCTATCTGGCGATGAGCGTCCATAAGTTGGGAGCACGTGCTGACAGAAAGCAATTGGTGACAGAGTACTTAGAAATTCCGGCCTCTTGGGCGATGTATGCGATTGCTTTCTGCTTGCTACTGAGTGCTTTTGCCTTTTTGTTCAGAGGGATCTGCTCAACGGCGACCTTAGATAGCCATGTTGAGTCCTTGGAGGGTGAGCGTCATGATTAGTGCCCTGATTGGACTCACGATTGTTTTGCTGTTGTGTGTACTGCGAATGCCTTTGGCTTACGCCATGACACTGGTAGGCGTCGTAGGATATGCCTCTTTACTGGATTTCAATTTCACTGCTGCCTTGACGATCAGTGCCCGCCGAATTGTCGATACCTTACAAGACCCAGCGTTGAGCGTGATCCCCTTGTTTATTTTGATGGGTAACTTAATCAGCCGATCAGGGATGTCTGTTGAATTATTTCGGGCTTCTAATGCGCTGGTGGGACACCACCGCGGTGGTATGGCTATGGCGACCATCACGGCGTGCGGCGGTTTTTCCGCGATTTGTGGATCCAGTCTGGCGACGGCAGCAACGATGGGTCAGGTGGCTATCCCTTCTATGCGTCGGTTCGGTTATGCCGACAGCCTGGCGTCAGCCTGTATTGCTGCTGGGGGGACGCTTGGCATCCTTATTCCTCCCAGCGTGGCATTGATTATCTACGGTATTTTGACAGAACAAAGTATCCGTGAGTTGTTTGCGGCAGGTTTTGTACCGGGGGTGATGGGGATTCTGTTGTATCTGGCTGCGGTGAAGTATGTAGTGTGGCGCTCGCCAGAAGCTGGACCCCGTGGGCACGAAATGACGTCTCAGCAGAAACGGGAGGCCTACAAAGGTATTGCCGGTATTGCTTCTTTGTTCACCATCATTATGGGGGGGACATATCTGGGGATTTTCACGCCCACCGAAGCCGCAGGTATCGGGAGTTTTGGCGCCTTGGTGATCGTTTATCTGCGTGATCTGCTCACTAGAAAGCTGCTGAAAGAAGTTCTTTTTGAAACGGCGGTGATGAGCGCAAAGATATTCTTTGTCGTGCTGGGCGCGTTGATTTTCTCCAACTTTATCAACCGTGCGGGTCTTCCTGAGGGATTGGTGCATTTCCTGACCAATCAGGATCTTCAGCCCATGCTAGTGTTTTTAATGATCATCGTGATTTACCTGATGCTTGGCACTGTGCTCGAAAGTATGTCGATGATGCTGTTGACCGTTCCTGTGTTTTACCCTGTGGTTCAAAGTATGGGCTTTGACCTGATTTGGTTCGGCATTGTGGTCGTGGTGGTCACGGAAATCAGCTTAATTACGCCGCCGGTTGGCATGAATGTTTTTGTGCTGAGCGGTATGTTCAAGGACCTTGATAATCGCACGGTATTTCGCGGTGTGATGCCATTTTGGGTTGCAGATATGGTGAGGCTTTTCGCCATTATTTTCATCCCCGCTTTGGCGCTGGGTTTACCTAATTTTCTTTATGGATAAATTTGTGTAACAGGGGGACGTTGTGAACCTGTCTATGCGAGAAACTCATGCAGTATTCCAGATTGCAGAGTGTTTGAATGCGGGCATGGAATGCTCGGAAATGCGCCAGCAAGTGGGTAAATGCTTGCTGGATCTTCTTGATGCTGATTACTTTGCTTCCTATGTATGGGACGGGCCGCGGTGCGGCTTTTCTCATCGCGTGGCGATAAATATGTCTGACGACAATCTCTCTCACTATGAAAGCTATTTTCAGTATCACGATCCTATTACGCCCAAGCTGCAACAACGTAAACAGGCGACGGCAGTGAGTCAAATCATGCCGCACAGTGCGCTGAAGCAGACGGAGTTCTTCAACGACTTCCTGTCTATTGATGGACTGACTTATGGATTGAACTTCCATGCCCATGATGGTCGCCAGAATATCGGAGATATCAGGATCTGGAGAAGTCGCAGACGCAATGACTTCACCAAAAGAGATGTGGAAATTGTCAACGCAATGGGCGCGGCTTTCACCAATGCCATGAAGCACGCAAGACCTGGTGCTTTTTCGAAAGAAGATGTCAGACCCGATGTTATCCCGGACATCAATGCATCTTCGGGGATGGATGAAGACTTTCTGGTGGAAGAGTATCACCTGACCGCGCGTGAAGTGGACGTGTGTTTAGCGGTGATACAAGGGCTGTCTGATAAGGAAATAGCCCGACGATATAATGTCTCATTCACGACGGTAAGGACTCACATGAAGCATCTTTTTGAAAAGCTCAATGTGAGGGGGAGAACGCAGCTGATTCATAAAGTTCTGACCCACTGATGAGAGATGGATATACCCAAACAACCTGACCTTTTTCCTCAGGTTATTTGGGTATAAGGCGTATCTGAAATAAGCCGGCAGGGTGAGTTATTGGTTTGCAGCCACGATGGCTTGTTCCAGAATTTCTTGTTCGCCGATATGGTTGGCGAGAAGCAACACCAACTTGGCGTTTACCGTCATGACCTCTTCCGGAGGAAGAGAGTTATAAATGTTGGCGAGTGCTGCATAGAATGCATCTCCATCGGTGAAATTCGGCTCGATATTCAATTTCATTGTGCTTCATCCAGTTGGTGACCAAGTGCGCGCTGCATGGCTTCTGTTATGTCGTTAATTGCCGGCTGTCGCCAGCGTGCGGTGATCACCTGATCAGGGCGAAAGAGATAAGCCGTACCTTCAGATAAGTCATATCTCTGGTGGAGCAATCCCTGTGTGTCTGTCAGTTGAGTGATTCCTCGGAGGTTTGCAGATTGCTGATCGTGGCTGATGAGTAGTACCTCTAAATCGGTAATCTTTGCCAGTTCAGCCAGAAGCTTATCCTGTTCTTTACTACCTTTTGCCACCATAATCACGAAATGATTGCCCACCCAATCGAGAAGCCAGGAAGCAACTTCATTTTTGTTTACAGGTGCATCTAGGATTGGACTACCCGGAATCAACACATTATTGAACGTGTCCCTGTCAGGCGTATTTAAGGTTGAATTGCGGTATGTGCAGGGTGTCGATAATCTGCCGCTGTTAATCAGTGGACGCGCAAAAGGGTAGTTTTTTGCCAGTTCCAGTGTCGCATTCCTCAGCACCTTGCTCATGGTACTTTTGGGGGTGATGAAGTCGGTCGCGCGGGTCGAATTCAGGATGTTTTCTTCTGCCGCGAACTGTCGCTCATCATTATAGGTACGAAGCAACAATGGAGAGGCCGTTTGGTTCAGTACCCGGCATAGCTTCCAAGCTAAATTTTCAACAGATTGGACTGCACCGTTTGCGCCGCGTGCACCAAAAGGGCTGACTTGATGTGCTGCATCACCGACAAAAATCACCCGTTTATGGATGAAGTCATCCATCTTCCGACACTGGAAGGTATACACACTAGCCCACTCCAGGTCGAAGTGTTTGTCTGGCCCCAACATGGCTTCGATACGGGGACGAATGTTCTCTTCCCTTTTTTCCCATTCGGGGTCTGCATCCCACCCGAGCTGCAGGTCGATGCGCCAAACGTTGTCGGCCTGACGATGTAATAATGCGGACTGCTCAGGGTGGAAGGGTGGTTCAAACCAAAACCAGCGCTCAGTAGGAAAATCGGCTTTCATGACCACATCAGCGATCAGGAATCTGTCCTGAAAAACCTGTCCTTTACTTTCCAAACCCAGCTTGGTGCGAATAGGGCTGTTTGCGCCGTCCGCAACAATAAGATAATCACAGGAAATCTGATAAGTGCCGTCGGGTGTATCGACGGTTAGAAGGTTGATGTCTGTTTGCGCATCAACAACCTGAACGTTGTTTTTCCAGCGAAGATCGACCTCCGATAGCGTCTCAATCACATCGACCAGATATTCCTCAAAGTAATATTGTTGAAGGTTGATAAAGGCTGGGAGCTTATGGTGTTTTTCAGGTAGTAGGTCGAACTCATAGACCTTTTCGTCACCAAAAAAAACCTTGCCCTTTTTCCATGTGATGCCTTTTGAAACCATCCGCTCTGCGCAGCCATACCGATTCATGATTTCGAGTGTTCGTTTGGCGAAGCAAATGGCCCGCGACCCTACGCTGACAGTGTTGTTGTCATCGAGTATGACGGACTCGACGCCTTGCTTTGCAAGATCAATAGCCATGGATAAGCCCGCTGGCCCGCCACCGATAATCACGACCTTGTGATGGGTCACTGTGCCTGATTGTTGGTCTTTACTCCTCGAATAGGAATAAACCGGATTGGTATAAGTTGATAACATAAAAATCCATCTAAAAATATTCTCATGTAAGAATAAATTTAGAGGTGATTAAACGACAGAATCAAGAAAATGTTGTTTCAATTTTGGGAGGATCTAGCTCTTTGTTAATAAGCTTGCTTTGTCTTAAACTATTAATGCATTGTAAATTAAAGATTTAACCTTGTGTTTTTATCTCTCTCATTGATGAGTGAAGATTTTAGTGTCTTATATTTGATATGATGATGGATATTTGCAAATCTCACGTGAGAGTATTTGCTATCTTGGTTTTAGGAAGTCAATCATGCTAAAGGAACCAATATGGCAACGAAACCATTCGCATCATCCGCCGATTTAGGTGAAAAACAGGAAACACTTGAGGTATTAGCCGAAGGCGTTTACGCGTTAACGGCAGAGGGTGATCCCAATGTAGGCGCGATAGAAGCAGAAGACTTCATTATCGCCTTTGAAGCGAGAGCCACCCCCAAAGCTGCTCAGGACTGGCTGACGATGCTGAGAGAGCATACGGACAAGCCCGTGAAATACTTGGTTTTGTCTCATTACCATGCGGTGAGGGTATTAGGTGCATCAGCTTTTAACGCGGAAACCATCATTGCGCATGAGAGCACGAAAATGCTTATTGAAGAGCGTGGCCAGCAGGATTGGGAAAGTGAATTCGGGCGTATGCCGCGTTTGTTCAGAGAACCTGAGGGCATTCCGGGTTTAACGCACCCGGACGTTGTATTTGACAGCCGCATTGAAATCCCACTTGGAGGTGATCGCGGAAGCTTGGTACTTGAACATTGTGGCCGAGGGCATACTGCAGGAGACATTGTTGCTTGGTTACCCAAGCATAAAATACTGTTTGCAGGGGACTTGGTTGAGGCCCAGGCAGCGCTCTATACTGGCGATGCCTTCCACTTTGACTGGTCATCTCAAACTCTGGATAAAGTGAAGTCATATCAAGCTGATATATTAGTCGGAGGGCGTGGCGCGGTGGCACGGGGTAACGATGCTGTCAATGCTGCGATTGAGCAAACCCGCGGCTTCTTAACGTGTATGTTGGATACCGTCGGAGCAGTGCATAAGCGCGGTGGAACACTGAAAGAAGCATTCGAGGAAACCCACACATTGCTCGCTCCTAAGTTTGGCGCATGGCCGATATTTGAGCATTGCTTACCGTTTGATGTAAAACGATTATGGGACGAATTTGAAGGTAAGGACTGGCCCGAGATCTGGACCGCAGAGAAAGATAGGGAAGTCTGGGACGCTTTACAGGATTAGGAATGACACAGAAAAAACATCGCACATTAATGCTCAACCAGTTTCTTCCTTATCGGATGGTAAATTTGGCTGACGGTATCAGTAACGCCTGCTCGAAAATTTATCGGGAAGAGTTTGATGTTTCTATTCCCGAATGGCGGATTCTTGCTCGGTTGGCTGAGCACGAAAAACTGAACGCCAAAGACATCGGTGATCTCACTTTTATGGATAAATCCCGGGTCTCTCGCGCGGTCAAACTGCTTGAAGAAAAAGGCCTTTTGCTGAAGGTGAAAGACAGCACAGACAACCGTGCGTCATTCCTTTCGCTCAGTGAGTCAGGCCGTAATCTCTATGCGAAAATCGCTCCCAAAGCGCTGGATTGGGAAGCCGAGCTTATTGATGTACTTGATACCGTTGAGTACCGCGACTTCCTTCGCGTGATGGAAAAGTTGGACGCCCGCCTGGAGCAAATGAAAGGTTAGGGTCAGCAGACCCTAGATCCTGCTTATCCTGACTTGTTAACTCTCCACCTTCTGCCGCTTCCTACATAATCCGTTGGTTTGGATATAAGCTTTTAAAGCGAATCGAATGGCCATGGAGTAACGGCTGATGAAGGGTAAAAGCGTTTCAACGACTGAAGATATATTGCAGTTTGTCGCACTGCTCTATCAGGCATCCAGCCATATGCAGCCTGGTGATTTCAAGCAATGGACCATTACCCAGCTTCGCCAGCTTATTCATTTTGACAGCGCATGGTGGGGACGCGCTCTTTTTCCTGAACTCTCTGATACGCCTGAAGTACACGGCAATTCACTGTTTCAATTACCAGAAGATTACTTTGAGCAATGGCAGAAAATTGCTGACTGCGACACCATTGCAGAAAGTCTCTACAACGATGCCACCAGGCCTTTTATGTCAGAGGTTCAGCTCGAAACAATGAGCGGGGCATTGTGTAATTTTCTTTGGCAGCATGATATTCACCAAGTGCTCTCGTTCATGAAAGTCGATCCTGAACTCTTGCTGGATGCCAAAGGGAACATGGGAGAGAGTTTGCTGGTGGATTTTCTCTCGCTGTACCGAAATAGGGAAGGTGAAGCGTTTGAACCGCAAGACGGGAATTGCCTTCGCCTTGTCATGCCCCACATTGTACTTAGCCTCAATCACTGCCTTGAATTCTCGGTGTTGACCAACCAAAGTGCGCAGGCAAACAGCGTATTGGAAGCAGCGATGTTTGACAGTGGGTTTATGCTGAATACACCGTCGATTGGCTTTATTGAGCTGCTCAAACGAGACTACCCGGACTGGGATGGATGCGTTCTACCGGATGAGATTCAACAAAGTGTGCTTGGGAACATCTCTTCATGGAAAGGAAGACATTTCACCCTGACATTTGAATCTATAGACAGTTACTGGTTTTTGCGGGCTTACCCTTCATCTTTGCTATCTGAATTGACCGAAAGGGAAGCACAGGTTGCCGAGCTGTTTGCAAAAGGGAAAACCTACATGGAAATTGCCCAGGAGATTAACCGCGCACCAACGACGGTGCGCAATCACCTGCAGTCTATCTACCTAAAACTTGGCATCAGAAACAAAGTTGAGTTAGTGGAAAAATACCGTTCCCTTATTTGATACATCATTAGGGAAATCCTCTGAAAAAATGTAAAACAATGCATTTGCATCATTCAAGGTTCTGCTTCTAGCTCCTAGCTTGTTGGTTAATCACCTGGCTGAAATGACTGATCAGGTTATCCAAGGAGGAGCAAGATGAGAAAGACTGGATTGGTGACACACGAACTCTACTTCTGGCATAACACCGGAGAAGCCGCTGCTTTTCTGCCACCTGGGCTCACTATTCAACCCGATAAGCATGCGGAGAATGCGGAAACCAAGCGACGCTTGCTTAATCTTCTGAATGTGGCAGGCCTTGCTGATTCTCTAACCACGATTCCCCCGCGACTAGCTAATAATAACGACTTGCTTAGTTTTCACACTCAAGCCTACATCGATAGCATTCGCGAAATGAGTGATGCCAATGGCGGTGATGCTGGCGAGCTTACTCCCTTTGGCCCAGGTAGTTACGAAATAGCCCTGATGAGCTTAGGAGGTTGTTTAGAGGCTATGGATCGGATGATGGAAGGGCACGTCGACAATGCGTATTGCTTGGTTCGTCCGCCGGGTCATCATGCTGAATCTGAAATGGGGCGCGGGTTTTGTATTTTTGGCAATGGCGTTATCACGGCGAATTACGCCCGGGATGTCCACGGTATTGGGCGTATAGCCATCGTTGATTGGGATGTTCACCATGGTAACAGCCAGCAAGGCGCTTTCTATCAAGACTCAGGTGTGCTCACTATCTCCATTCATCAAGATAACTTTTACCCACCGATGTCTGGTGCATTGGAAGAACGCGGTGAGGGTGAGGGTGAAGGCTACAACATCAACGTTCCTTTACCTCCGGGCTCTGGTGATGGGGCTTATCGCAAGGCCTTTGAAGATGTTGTACTTCCTGCACTGGAGGCTTATCAACCTGACTTGATCATTGTGTCATCCGGTTTTGATGGCAGTGCGATTGACCCGCTTGGCCGCAATATGGCGACGAGCGAAACCTACAGATACATGACCGAGTCTTTGGTGGCTGCCGCGGAGAAGCTCTGTCACGGTCACTTACTATGTATTCATGAAGGCGGCTACTCCACAGCCTATGTGCCGTACTGTGGTTTGGCAGTCATGGAGGCGTTAAGCGGCTTGAAAACGGAGCTTGAAGACCCCTTCTTACCGATTGTTGGCGGAATGGGTGGGCAGGAATGCCAACCCCATCAGGCAGCATTAATCGCTTGGGTCGCTGAGTCTGCGCCACTACTAAAACGGTAGGCCCCCAACAGCGGATTGCCTGCAATCCGCTGTTCTATTGTCGTTGACCTCCAACGGGTCTGACGCCCAGTACCAAGAAGAGAAACCCTTCAACCTTTAAGGTGAAAACACGCTGAAAGTGAAAAGGATGAAAGGAGATAAGAGATGATGATAAGAAGGATTGTATTTCTACCTCTTGCTTTGGTGGCATTGCTATCGATGCCATTGAGTGCCCACCCGCTGGATGGCCTGATGGCCGAAGAATATAAATCGATACAAAGTATTCTGAGTGGTTCTGAGCTGGCTGACGAGAATACGCTGTTTCCTCTCATTGATTTAAAAGAGCCGCCAAAAGAGAAAGTTCTGGCGTGGAAAAAAGGCCAACCGTTGGATAGACGCGCAACGGTGGTGATGACTGGACCTGAAGGTTTTTATGAAGCGGTAGTGAACATTACTCAGAAGGAAGTAGAGTCTAATCAACTTATCAAGGGCAGCGGTCAACCCATGATCCTGTTTGAAGAGTTTATTGGTGCATTGACCGGCGCGACTTCTCATCCAGACATGGAAAAAGGGTTAGCCAAACGTGGTTTAAAACCAGACGATGTCTTTTGTCTTCCTCTAACCGCAGGTAATTTCTTCACAGAAGCCTTTGAAAACTCGCGCCTGATGAAGGTGCCATGTTATGTCCTTCCTAGCGGTTCAAATTACTACGCTAAGCCTATTGAGGGCTTATTTGCCACCTATGACATTGGCAAAAAAGAAGTCGTAGAAATCAGTGATACTGGCGCAGTACCGCTTCCCACCGACGACTGGGGTTACACCGAGGAAGAAGTGGCGAAAAGAGTTTCACTAAGACCCAAGACAAATCCGGCTGTTGTTACTCAGAAAGGCAAACCGAACTACACCCTCGATGGTAGTCACCTTGAATGGGACATCTGGCGTTTGAATTTCCGTACCGAGAAACGTGCGGGTTTGGTCGTCTCGAACATTGATGTTAACGATCAGGGCATCTGGCGGCCCATTATTTATCAGGCGCATTTGTCAGAAGTGTTTGTACCCTATATGGACCCGACAGAAGGCTGGTACTGGCGTACCTATATGGATAGCGGTGAGTACGGGTTTGGGCTGTTTATGACACCACTTGAGGCCGGCATTGATTGCCCGGTTTATGCGACGTTCTTACCCGCAATGATTGCGGATGACCAAGGTAATCCACTCGAAATTCCTAACGCGATTTGTATTTTTGAGCGCAATATTGGCGATCCTGCATGGCGTCATTACGAAGTCTTTGAGCAAGGTCCAGATAAGTTTGTCCCTGCCGAAGGGCGTCCTGAAACGGAATTGGTGATTCGCACTGCATCTGAAGTGGGTAACTACGACTACCTGATTGACTACCGTCTGAAACAAGATGGCCAACTGTATGTCAAAGTCGGCGCATCCGGTCTTGATGCGGTAAAAGGGGTAGCCTCGGTGAGCACTGACAGCGAAACCTATGAGGAGGATACCCGCTACGGTACCCTGATTGCCCCAAATTTAGTCGCGGCGAATCATGATCATTACTTCAATTTCCGCATTGATTTCGATATCGACCAACCGATGAACCATGCAGCAACCATGGACATTGTTCCTGCTTCAGTTGACCCTTCTGTGCCGCGACGCTCAATGTGGGAAGTGAAACACACCATGCTCGACTCTGAGCTGGATGCGAGATACAAAACCTCAACCGCTAAGCCAAGATACTTGCATATCAGCAATGCAAAACGCGACGGGTATCTGGGGCATAAACCAGGCTACATGCTACACCATGGCTCGGTGGCTTATGGGCCATTCGATTTTGAAAATGATCCGCCGATGAGGCGAAATGCTTACATCCAATATGCCGTTTGGAACACGGTTTATGATCCGGACCAGCGCTACGCCGGAGGCAAATATGCTGTGCAAAGTGATGGCTCGGACACGTTGGCAGAGTGGGTGAAAGAAGACCGCTCCCTGATGAATGCAGATATCGTGACTTGGTTTACGGCTGGCTTTCATCACATCCCAAGAATGGAGGATTGGCCTGTGATGTCCACTGAGTGGAAAACGGTACACATCATGCCACACAATTTCTTTGCCCATAATCCAGCGCTGACAATCCGCAATACAGAAATACCTTCTGAGAAGTAATTGAGTTCACGTCTTTGCCGCCATCCTCATTGTTGAGGATGGCGGTTTTTTCTTGCTCGTCTCATGCTGAGAGGGAAAAGAAGCATAATTCTCAGGAGCAAGAGATGACGGATAAGAGAGATGTACCGTTTACGTTAGAAAAGCTGCAGGCAGCATTTAAATCGGGTGAGTTAACCTGCGAATCCTACATCGACGCGGTTATCGAGCGCGCGGAAAGTCTGAAACACCTTAACGCTTTTATTACGGTTGACTGGGAGATGCTTCGAAAGGCAGCGAGGGACGTTGACCAGAGTGGAAAAGCAGGTGAAGGGCTCAATGGCATCCCTCTTTGCTTCAAGGATAACATTCAGACTGGTGTTCTTGCTGCGTCTGCTGCGACTAAAGCATTAGCGGGAAATATCAGCAGTGCTTCCGTCGTGGCTGAGCGGCTGTTGAACAGTGGTGCCTTAGTGGGTGGCATGGGAAACATGCACGAGCTGGCCTTTGGTATTACGACTAACAATGGATATAGCGGCGCGTCGAAAAACCCGTGGAATACCGAGCGGATCCCTGGTGGATCCAGCGGTGGTGTCGCTGTGGCGATTGCAGCTGGCATTATGCCAGCAGGTATTGGAACGGACACAGGAGGCTCCGTAAGGTTACCTTCTGCACTCTGTGGGATCGTTGGCTTTAGACCCTCTATGATGCGCTATCCATCAGAAGGGCTGGTACCTGTCAGCCATACCCGGGATACGGCGGGTCCAATGGCGAACACTGTCAAGGATTGCCGAATCTTGGATGCCATCATGGCGGGTAAAAACGATTCCGCCATTGATGAAGTAGCGAGTCTTTCTTCTATCAAGCTGGGTGTTCCCCGAGGCTATTTCTTTGACAATCTAGACCCTGAAGTCGGCAGATTATCTGAAGATGCCTTAAAGAAACTTTCTGATGCGGGCGTGACCTTGGTGGAGGCGGATATTCCCAATGTTGGTGAACTTGATGAAGCCTGCAGTTTCCCGATTGCGCTTTATGAATTTATGCAGGACTTACCTGCCTATCTTACCGCTCATGCGCCACATATCAGTATTAAAGACGTCGCTGATCATGCTTTAAGCCCTGATGTGAGTGGATTAATGGCCTCCCTGATGTCTGATGGCGCAATGCCAGAATCCGTGTATCGAGAAGCTGTTAATGTGGTTCGTCCTAAACTCCAACAAACCTACGCAGACTATTTCTCGAAGCAAGGCGTGGATGCTGTCATCTTCCCAACCACTGTGCTGCCTGCCGCGCCTATTGGTGATGATGAAACCGTTGAGCTTAATGGCGAACGCCTACCTACCTTTCCAACTTTTATTCATAACACTGATCCAGGCAGCAATGCAGGTATTCCAGGAATAAGCCTGCCCATTGGCCTAACCCATGACGGCTTGCCTGTTGGTATCGAAATTGATGGACCTTTCAACAGCGATGACCGGTTGCTATCGATCGCGGAAGCGCTGGAGTCAGTCTTCAACTTTATGCAACGCCCCTGATCCACTCTTCATAGATGTAAGGAACACAACAATGAAAAGACGCGAATTTTTAACTTCGTCGATGAGTGCTGCGCTGCTGGCAGCGATTGCACCGACTTTTGTCTCAACCCGGGCTCTCGCTGCGGAGACAGTTAAACTCGGTGTGATGATTCCCCAATCAGGCCCCGCTGGTCTGTTTGGCCCCTCTTGTAAAAACTGCACAGAAATGGCGGTTGAAGAAATCAATAAGTCGGGTGGCATTTTAGGCAAGCAGGTTGAAGTGTTTTATGCCGATGCTGGTGGTTCTCCTTCCGATGCGCTGAAAAATGCGGTGCGCCTGTACAAAGGCGAAAAAGTGGATGCGTTTATTGGCATGCATGACAGTGCTGTGCGAGGTGCACTCACCAACTTGTTCAAAGGCGAGGTGCCTTACATCTATACGCCAATCTATGAAGGTGGTGAATGCACAGAGGGAACTTATGTACTCGGTGAGACTCCTGCGCAGCAATTGGCGCCGGTCATTCCTTGGTTGGCAAAAAACAATAAGGTCAGTAAATGGTATTTGATTGGTAATGATTACAACTGGCCACGTGATTCGAATGCTGCGGCTAAAGAATACATTAAAGCAGCAGGTGGTGAGGTAGTCGGTGAAGAATATCTGCCATTTTCAGCCGATAACTTCGACTCCAGCTTGGCAAAAATCAAAGCCAGTGGCGCTGATGCAGTACTGATCACTTTGGTTGGTGGTGCATCTGTGAGCTTTAACCGCGCATTTGCAAACTTCGGTTTGGACAAGCAAGCCCTGCGATTGGGCACCCTAATAGAAGAAAATACCCTAGCAGGTATTGGGGCAGAAAATGCTGCAAGACTTTACTCTTCATCAGGTTATTTTCAGAACATTAACTCGCCAAAAGCCGCCGCATTTGCTGAGCGCTACTACGAAAAGTTTGGCAGTGATGCACCTGCACTCAATGCATTAGGTGAGTCCTGCTATGACGGTGTCTATCTCTTCAAAGCCTTGGCAAACGAAGCAAAAGGCGTAGCGGCTAAAAAAATTGCCAGCGCTTCTGAGGGCGCGTCATTTTCTTCTCCTCGCGGGAACATGACGTTGACGAAGGGACATGTTGATAAAGATATCTATCTTGCGGAAGCCGTAGACGGCAGATTCCGCGTTGTTGAAACCTTTGAAAACGTGCCTAGCGGCAGTACCTGCAGTTAAAGGAGAGAGTGACGCACATGGATGTGTTGACCTTGTATATTTTGAACGTCATCTACAGCCTCTCAGTGTTGGCGTTAGTTGCAACAGGCCTTGCCGCTGTGTTCGGACTACTAGGTGTGATGAACATGGCGCATGGTGAGTTTGTCATGCTTGGCGCTTATAGCGCGCTGCTCGCAAGTCAATGGTCACTGCCTTGGCCTGCGGGCCTTTTTTTGGCTGTCATTGTGAGTGCTTTAGTCGGTGCACTAATGGAAAAGGGCCTCATCAGGCACCTTTATCAGCGACCGTTTGATACCTTGTTGGCAACTTGGGGTGTTGCCATGCTCATCCGAAAAGCAATTGAAGCTCTTTTTGGTAGGGAGTACCAAAACGTACCTCAATACTTGCCGGGCACCGTCGATGTTGTTGGTGTTGATTACCCAGTTTATCGATTGCTCTTGGTGGTGTTGATTGCCGCCTTGATGACAGGCATCTACCTGTGGTTCAGAAAAAGCCCTGCCAGCCTCAAAATTCGTGCGATGGTTGACAACCCTGCACTGGCGCAGGCTGTCGGAATAAACACTGAACGCGTTGCCTTTTACACGTTTGTTTTCGGTGTCAGTACGGCAGGGCTCGCCGGTGCATTGATTGCACCTCTGGTGAGGGTCGACCCCTACATGGGGCTGGATTACTTGCTCTCCTCATTTTTCGCCCTTGTGATTGGCGGCCTCGGCAGCGTGGAAGGCCTGATTCTGGGAAGCGGCATGATTGGCGGCTTAGATCAGTCCCTCTCCAACCTGTTCGACAAGGTCGTTGGCTATACAGGTGTGCTTCTGCTGTCGATTTTCTTTTTATGGTGGAAACCCAATGGCATCATTTCGCAACGTTAATTTTTACGCGCTCGCGTTTATCTTCGCACTGCCTCTGTTTATCGATAGCTTTACTGCATATGAGGTTGGTCTCTATTTAATCTTCGGACTCGCAGCACTGAGCGTTGCGTCTTGTTGGGGGCAGGCAGGTTTCTTACCGCTTGGCCAAGCAGCTTTCTTTGGATTGGGCGCGTATCTTTATGGTTATGTGAATGTTGAGCAGGCATCGGTGTTCAGTGTCGTAGAAGGACTGTTTTTGGCACTTCTGATACCGGCGCTATTAGCTTTAGCGTTGGGGAAACTGGTGTTCTCACGTACTTCGAGTTCTGGCCCCTATTTTTCGTTGATCACACTAGCGATTGCCATGTTGGCAACGCAACTGGCGTTGGTTTTTGATGGCCTCACTGGCGGGTTTAACGGACTTAACGGCATTAATGATATTCCCGGGACAGACCGTTACGAAAACCTGTATTGGGTGATTGCGGGCGCAGTGGCAGTTGTGCTGTTGTCCCTTCAGTATTTAGAAAACACGCCATTCGGACTTTTGCTTAATGCCATCCGTGATAATGAACAGCGTGTTGACCTCCTGGGTTACAAAAGTGACCAACTGAAAAGTATTGTCTTTGCGATAAGTGCTGCGGTTTCTGGGTTGGCGGGTGCGTTGTACAGTGTCCATCAGGGTATCGTTACGCCACAGGCACTGGGCTTTTTCCTCTCGGCGGAGTTTGTTATCTGGGCTGCAGTGGGAGGACGTTTTACGCTAGTTGGTCCTATTGCTGGTGCTTTGGTGATGGGAATGGTGTCCAGTGAGTTGAAAGCGTCCTTCCCTTACTGGGAAGTGATAGTCGCATCTATTTTCATTGTTGTGGTGCTCTTTTTACCAAAGGGTTTACTAGGTTGGTTGCCCGCGACGAAAAAGCGTATTGAGGAAGACAAGTCAGATGATGAACCTAATGCCTGCTCGCCTGAACGGCGCGTGACGCTCGCCATCAATGATGTCTCCGTATCGATAGGAGCAGTTAATATTCTATCGTCCTTGGATATGAGGTTGGGTGAAAAGGGTATTCAGTGCCTAATCGGCCCAAACGGCGCAGGAAAAACATCGGCATTCAACACTATGACTGGCGTGCTGCCGCTTTCTTCCGGAACGCTTGTATGGAATGGAGAACGCTTTAGTCCACGTAAGCCTTATGACGCTGCACGTCAGGGTATAGGTCGGAAATTACAAATTCCTTGTGTGTTCCCATCGCTAAGCGTTGAAGAGAATATTCATTTGGCGATGTGGGCAAGCCGTTCGAATAAGAAATCATTATTCCGAATCGCCAAATATGGAAAACGTTCTGCATCTTTAAACGCGCTTTACGAGGCGATGCCATTTCTTGAAGAGGGTGAAGTCTTGGCCGGATCGCTATCGGTAGGGCAACGTCAAATGCTGGACTTTACGATGACCTGTCTTGCTGAACCTGACTTGCTATTGCTCGATGAACCCTGTGCGGGACTCTCACCTGTCGAGACAAAAAACCTCATCGACATCATCAAAAATTACATCGCCAGAGAGAGAAAACCCTGCGTGATTATCGAGCATGACATGCAAGTGGTGGAGAAATTGGCTGACGAAGTGCTGGTGATGAATCAAGGTTCTATGTTGTGTTTTGGCAGCTTTGACTATGTTCGCGAGAACGAAGACGTACGAGCGATATACACAGGAGGAACCAAGTAATGTCAGAAGAAATTCTGAGTGTGAAAGGTCTTTCTGGCGGATATGGTGATATCACGATCGTCAGGGATGTGAACTTTTCAATTGGGAAAGGAGAGGTTGTGTGCCTTGCTGGTCGTAATGGCGTAGGGAAAACGACTCTGATGAAGCTGTTATCTGGCTCTTTGCCCCCTGTTACTGGCCAAATATCTCTGAATGAAAACGATGTTTCGAGCTTGAGTGCCTTTGAGCGACAGCAAAAGCAAATTAGTCACGGATTGCAAGAACAGTCGGTATTTGGTGGATTGACTGTTCGGGATAACCTTTCTTTGACAGGAAAATGGGGTAAAAGCCCACTCGTAGAGCGCCTTCTTGAGGCCTTTCCAATCATAGAAAAGCGCTATGACGTACAGGCTGGAAAATTGTCGGGTGGCGAGAGGAAGTTGGTCTCTTTTTGCCGAGCTGTTGTCGAAGATGGATTGATGACATTACTTGATGAGCCAACAGAGGGGGTACAGCCCGAAAATATCGAGCGAATGGGAGAGGTTATTCTCGAACAAGCCAAACAAGGAAGAAGCTTCATTGTGGCAGAGCAGAATCTCTCACTGATTGAGCAAATCGCTGATGCCTGTTGGGTAATGGACCATGGGGAGTTGAAGTCTCTTTTCCCTGCTTCTCCAAATTTAAGGGAGCGTATTGTCGGTGAGCTTCTCATTTAATGGTGCCATCAATACTAAAGTTGGCCTTCTTTGTTCTTCAATAAGTGAAACATTAAAAAATACTAGAAACTTACGAGTAGGCACCTAGCCAAAGTTGGTTATTTCACCAAAAGCCGCTGATGAGAGTCAGCGGCTTTTTTGTCAGTTCAAAAAATAGCGAGGTCTCTAGTTTTGGAGAAATCTAACGGCGAGATGCCTAACCAAGAGTCTTCTTTATGGACGTTCTGCTAACCCTAATCATACGAATAAGAAAATATTCAGGACTCAATGTCTCAATTATTAGAGCTGCATTGGCAGATTTTGCCACCAATTAATAAAATCAAGATAGTTTGATATTTCATTTCTCGCGTTCCTAAAAAGAACAAACAACAAACGGAGGGGCAGAATGAAGGAAACACAATCAACGCTTATTCGTGGGTTCCATATCCTTGAAAAAATTGTGAAAGCCGAAAAGCCACTTTCCAGTGTCTATCTTGCTGAAGAGTTAGAGCTACCAAAACAAACCGTTCATCGCATCGCGCAACAACTGGAAGAGGATGGATTGTTGCAGCGAGAACCTGATGGAAAGCGCTTCACTGCCGGCACTCGTTTGTTAGATTTGGCCAGAGCCACTCTTAAAAATTCTTCTATCAATGCACATCGCTATACCATTCTGAAAGAACTCTCTGATGAGATTGGTGAGACCTGTAATCTGACGATTCTCGATGGCTATGAAATTCTCTATCTGGAACGTGTTGAGACTAACTGGCCATATCGCATTCATTTGCCTGTCGGTGCGCATTACCCTCTGCATTGCACAGCTTCGGGTAAGCTGTTCCTTGCAGACATGAAAGCAGCGACGCGCAAACGACTGTTAAAAAGCATGAACCTGAGTCGAGAGACTTCGCAAACCATCACGGATCTCACTCAGTTGGAAGCGCATTTGGCGAAGATAGCCGAAGATGGCGTGGGTGTGGACTCTGGTGAGTTTCTTGATGATATGGTGGCAATAGCAGTTCCCGTGATAAACAACGATAACCGCGTCGCTTTTACTGTCGCCGTTCATGCACCTTCTGCGCGTAAAACAACAGAAGAGTTAAGACAGTATTTGCCACTGCTTCGGCGTGCTGCACAGCGGTTAGCCGTTGCAGAATTTGGCATCGTCGAAGATTGAGTACAACTCGCTAATTTAGAGTCTGGTGAGCGAAAAGGGTAAACTGAAACCAAATAGCCAGCAGACTCTCCCCATTCTTGATGGCGAACACTTTCTTCGGCGCAGTCTGAACAGCCCGTTACTGCGCGAAACCATGGTCTTCCAGAATCATGTCAGAGGCCTTTTCTGCAATCATGATAGTGGGTGCATTTGTGTTACCTGATGCTATTTCCGGCATGATTGAAGCATCTACAACACGTAAGTTTTTAACGCCATAAACCTGCAATCTTGGGTTTACCACTGCCATCTCATCAACCCCCATTTTGCAGGTACTAGTTGGGTGATAAATGGTTTGGCTGAATTCTCTGGCTGCTGCCAACAACTCTTCATCGGATTGGAATTTTTCACCCGGCACATATTCGCTTAGCACATGCTCTGAAAGCGGGGGGGTACTCGCTATCTTTCTAGCGACTTTAATGGCATTGATAATCACAGTCTGGTCGCGCTCATCAGACAGATAGCGGGGCTGAATGGCTGGATGTTTTAAGGGATCTTTCGACGTGATTTTTACACTCCCGCGGCTATAAGGTCGAAGTTGACACACTGACGCAGTAAACGCTGAAAAGGGGTGTACGCCATCTCCGGGTTTGTCGGCGCTAAGCGGTTGCATGTGAAACTGAATGTCTGGACGCGATAAGCTTGGGTCGGACTGTGTGAAAATGGTGACTTGGCTTGCTGCCAGAGTGAGTGGACCAGTTCGATTAAAGAGATATTGGAGCGCCACCATTACTCGTTTCGTCAGACTATTCAATTCGTCATTGAGTGTGCGCTCACTGGTTTTAAAGACCAATCTCACCTGAAGATGGTCTTGCAGATTTTCACCCACACCAGGCAAGTCTTGAACAATCGCAATGCCCAGAGCGTTAAGCAGAGAAGCTGGACCGATTCCTGAAAGTTGAAGTAACTGTGGCGAGCCAATGGCACCAGCGCTCAGAATGACTTCCCGACTCGCCATAATTTGCTTTTTAGCACCCTCTTTGAGTACTTCAACGCTGGTGGCAGTTTTGTTCTCAAAGAGCACTTTTGATACATGGTGATTGGTGAGAATATCCAGGTTTTCCCTATGCTTAGCGGGGCGCAAGAAGGATTTTGCAGTACTCCAGCGGAAGCCTTTATATGCGGTTTGCTGGAAGTAACCGACACCTTCTTGGACTTCGCCATTGCAGTCAGGGTTATAAGGTATACCCAGCGCGGTCGCGGCGTTGATGAAGTGATCGGCAATCGGGCGGCGTAAGCGCAAATCGCTGACTTTCTGTGGGCCATTTACACCGTGATACTCGTCGGAACCGCGTTCCTGATCTTCTGACTTTTTGAAGTAGGGAAGCACCTCCTGATACGACCACCCCTGGTTTCCGAGCGCTGCCCAATGATCATAATCTTCCGCTTGTCCGCGAACATACAACAGCCCATTCAGAGCACTGGAGCCTCCTAACACTTTTCCTCTTGGCCACTGCAATTGGCGAGAATTGATACCCGGATCTGGTTCTGTGAGATAGCACCAATCTGTTTTTGGGTTGTGCATGGTCTTGAAATACCCCACCGGTATATGCAACCAGGGATTGTTATCCTTCCCCCCAGCTTCTATCAAAAGGACCCGGACCGATGGGTTTTTAGACAGACGATTGGCAAGAACACACCCGGCAGATCCAGCTCCAACAACAATAAAATCGTAATGATTTGAAGATAACCCCATCTTTTCCCTTCTCCCTGTTCACGAGTAACTGTCATGTATTCAAGGCGAGATGCTCCCGATCCAGCGCGAAATCGAAAATTCTCAAACATTAAAATATGAGACTAGTTATCTCGATTTTTATAGTCAAGGCTTGAATTTTGATTTTTCCATGCCATAAATGGAATGTTCCGGTTCATTTTTTAACCATTCTTTAACATGGAGTGGTTGAAGCGTTACCAAAAACACGGAGCAAAAATTTTCCACTGAACGTTGGATTGCTTGAATTTCAGAGCGTGATGATTGAACGCAGAAGGCTCTGTTTGAGAACGCAAATGTGGGCATGCCAGCGTAAACGTTTGAGCGACAGCCAACACAAAGGAGTGCGAGCATGAGCAAAAATCGGGAAAAACTCACGCGGCGAGATTTTATGAAGGTGTCAGCCCATTTTGGGATGACCTCCACCCTTATCGCAGCAGGTACTTTGGGAGCAGGTGCCACGGTATCTTCACTGGCACGAGCAGCCGAAAATACCCAAAAGGAACGCTATTCTGCGCCACCTAAATTTCAACTTAAATTTGGTGCATCCGGGTTTAATGAGAAGAACCTCGATATTCAAAAGTCGGCGCAGCTTTTCTTTGCAAGAGATCTGGAGGAGCGGACAAACGGCGCAATTCGCGTTGAGTTCATTGGCAGTAATCAGATATGCGGGCAAACCAATTGTGTGAAGAAAACACAGCAGGGCATCATCGATATGTATTCTGCTTCAACCCAGAACTCAGCGGGTGGTGCGCCGTATCTCAATGTGTTGGATTACGCCTACATGTTCCCTTCCCGCGCATCTCAGTTTCATTTTTTCTACAGCAAGAAAAGCGAGCCCCTGTTTAGAGAGCCGTTGCGTCAGCGTCATAAAATGCAATTCCTGTTTACCCATTGCGAGCTGCGAGGTATCCAGCTTGGCTTGAAATGGAAAGACAAGCCTCTCGTCACGTCGATCGACCAGTTAGCGGGCACGAAAAACCGTGTAACGGGAACGCAATTGGGGCGTATCGCCATGCAGTTGATGAACCTCAACCCAGTACCGATTGCTTGGGAAGAAACCCTGGATGGTCTGAAACAAGGGCTTATCGATGGGGCAGAAACTTGGATGGGAGCGGTGGCTTATGCGGGTATGGCACCGGTGGTGTCGCAGTGTGTTGACCTGAAATTCTTCTCAGGGACTGAGCACACGGCCATGAGTCTACCGGTGTTTGATAAGTTGGGATCCGATCTTCAGGATGATGTGATGGAGTCTGCGTATGTCGCTCAGATTTTCACACAAGGCATGAATGAGGCGGCACTGACTGACGTCATAGGTGCAACGAACCCGCCACGGGCGGGCACCATCTTCGCTGAAAACAATACCCGAGTTGCCACTTTGTCTGATGCTGAACTTCGTAAAGCAGAAGAAATGTGTTCGCCAGAGTTCAACCCAGAACCCTGGGAACAGTGGCGTGACCGTTTGAATAAGTGGTCCGGCGGACACGATACCTACCAAGAAATCTACGATATTGCGCGAGAAATTCCGCGCGACACTTCCGCTGTTAATGTGCCGCCACAACGCTGGTGGATGAGCTAAATAGGGTCGCACAGTGTCTGCTTACTGATGTGAAAACACATCCGCAAAGAGGCCTGTGCGTGTCTTTACTTCAAACTCTGTGAGGTCAGCATGAAACCGCTACAAACCTTGCTCAAATGGTTAGATGAAAACACGGAAAAGGTCATCATCTTGATCACCTACTCAAGTATGGCTGGGATAATTTTTGTAGAGGTTGTTCGACGGTTTCTGTTCAACCAACAAGTGCCCTGGAGCACGACAGTACCTGTACTGCTTTTCTTGTGGGTGACGTGGTTTGGTGCTTCATACAACATCAAAAAACGTACGCATCTAGCGTTAACCGAAATTCGTTCGCGACTCTCCTACAAACACCAATTTTACTGCTTGGTTCTGGATGCAGTGCTCTGGATTGCTTTCGCCATCATTGTGATTTACCACGCAACGAATCAAACCTACATCGCTTACGACAATTTCGCCATTGTAGGTGGAACGGATGACGTCATGGAATGGTGGTTTTACCTAGCAACGCCGCTTGCTTGGGGACTTATCGTCATTCGTGTGCTGCAGAATCTCGCTCAGGACATTAAGCAATATCAGCGTAAAGAGCCCTTCGTGCTCCAAGCGTCACTACTGGATTAGGAGCAGGATATGGAAGACGGCACTCTCATTACGCTGATTTCTCTCGGTGTCACACTGCTATTTATCATCGGCGTTCCGATTTTTCTTGTGATTGGCTTTTGGGTTGTAGGATGTAGCCTCGTTATCGATTTTACCCTTGCCAATATTGGTGTGACCTTATTTGAAGGTTTGAACTTCTTTGGCTTACTGGCGTTGCCACTTTTCATCATGACAGGAGACTTAATCAATGCTGCCGGTATCGCCAAGCGCATGTCAGATTTTGCCTATTCCATTTTAGGATGGGTGAGAGGGGGGCTGGGAATGGCCACCATTGGTGCGTGTGGAATGTTCGCGGCTATTTCCGGTTCCAATGCCGGGACGACAGCGACCATCGGTTCCATCATGCAGCCAGAAATGGCGAAGAATAATTATGATGAACGTTTTGCTGCTGCCACCGCTGCGGCGGGCGGCACAGTGGGCATCATTATTCCGCCAAGTATCATCTTCATTGTTTATGGCTTCCTGCTCGATCTTTCGATCAGCGATTTGTTCGTTGGTGGAATGTTACCTGGCTTATTGATGGTTATTGCAATGCAGTTGGCGTGCTACATCGTCTGTAAGAAGAATGGATGGGGTAACCTAATCAAGTTTGAGCCCAAGCGTATCTTTCAAACCGGTTTAAAAGCCTACCTCGGCTTAATTGCCATCGGAATAGTGATATACGGCATCTATTCCGGAGCCTTTTCTCCGACTGAAGCAGCCGGTGTCACGGTGGGTTTCTGTTTGATAGCGGGTGTGCTGATCACGCGACAAATCAAACTGCGCGAGTTGCCGAACATCTTACTGCGTTCAGGGCAAATCACGGGCATGCTGGCACCACTGATCGCGATATCCGTTGTGATGCAACAGTTGCTTTCCCTATTGGGTGCTGGTGAAGTGGTGCGTGGATGGATGTCTGCCATTGGTGACCCAACGTTTGTTTTGATTGCCTGCATGATGTTGGTGTTGTTGGCCGGAACGGTGTTAGAAAGCCTGCCCAATACCATCATTCTTGCCCCTATTCTGGCGCCAATTGCTTACAGCGTGGGGGTGGATCCGATTCATTTCGCCGTGATCTTCTTGGTTGGTGATGCCATTGGGTTTATCACGCCACCTTATGGGTTGAACTTGTATGTTGCCAGCGGGATCACGGGAATACCGTATTTCACCATTGTGAAATACGTAATGCCTTACCTGTTTGCACTGATGGTGGCATGGATGATCATCGCTTTCTGGCCGCCGCTTTCGACCTATCTTGTGCAGTTTTCAGCTGTGGGTTAGGGAGCCCGACCTTAAAATCTATTGCTGTGCTGACAAATAAAAACGGCGCTGTTATGTACCCAAACGACCTGAAGATGCTCGCATTCAGAGGTCGTTTGGGTATATAGCGCCGTTTTTACTTTTTACTGTTAATGGGGGCATTCATTCTCAATACGCTATCTTGACGGAACCCTGATAAATGAAGCTACCTCCTGGATCTTAGGGAAAACCTCTTTGATTAAGCGATTTTCATCCCATTCGCTCGTTTTAAATATGGCGACAATACAGGCTATTATTTCCTTGTCGTAATTCAGAATGGGTACAGAAATATTTATCTTTCCATGGCTTATCTCTTGATTGGTTATGCAATATCCATTTTGCTTAAACTTCTGCACTTCATTCTTAATGTCTTCTTCATTTGTCATCGTCAGCGGCGTGAATGGTCTTTTGATTTCCTTCTCCAAGATAGAGTCGACCTTATTATCATCAAAAGTGGAAAGGAAAATTCTGCCTGAACTTGTACAGTAAATGGGGACAGTAAAGCCCGGATAATCGTTGGGATAGGCTTCGGTGATGCTTTGTAACGGAATGAGATAAACCACTTTTTCTTGATGGTAGACACTGACGCCAACGCGCGCATCCAGGTTCTGACGCAGATTGACAATGTGTGGGTTGATGGCGCTCACCAGATTGTTCTGACTAAGGTAACTACTTGCTGGAAGGAGCATTTTTAAGGAGAGCTCGTATCGCTTTGAGGTTGGATTTTTCGTCAGGTATCCCAGCTCCTCAAGGGTATAAACATATCGTTGGACTGCGCTTTTCCCCATCCCCGTGACCTGAACAAGTTCGGTCAAACTCATGCTTTGCGTGGTCACATCAAAAGCTTCAATGATTTCAAAGGCTTTCTTAACTGAGCCAACAAATAAGCGATTCTCCATCCTCTAAATCCTCGGAAATAAGACATTAGAACGCAAGATCTGGTTTGCGATCGTAACCTGATCGTTATAGGGTTGTTAACGAAGTAACACAATACACAACAAAGTATTGCAATGCAATATTTATATGGAGGTAAATATCATGAAGTATCTATTCGCTACGCTTTTTGCTGTGCTTTCTATTGTCGCTAGCTTTACTCAAGCTGCTGAATGGCCGAAGAAAACAATCAAATTAACCGTTGGTTATGGAGCCGGTGGAACAACGGATACGGTGTCGCGCGTGTTATCCACTGAACTTGAGAAAAGTCTTGGTAAGAAAGTTACCGTCATCAATAAGCCGGGAGGTGGCGGATCTGTCGCGGCTGCGTTGTCGAAAGCGCAACGCCCTGACGGATATTCAATTTTCACACTGACGACAGGCGCGGCAGTACTATCTCCCCATATGCAAAACCTACCTTACGATCCTTTAAACGACTTTTCTTTCATCTCTCAAATTGCCCAATGGAACCTTGGAATAGTGGCCCCCAAGGATGCGCCGTACTCATCTATTCAAGAGCTTGTTGAATATGTGAAGCAACATCCGGGCGAAGTGAGTTACGCAATTGCTGGTGCCGGTACTCCACAACACCTTGCTATGGAGCGTCTCGCGCAACAAGAGTCGCTGAAATGGAAGGCGATCCCGTTTAAAGGCGGTGCTGCAAGTGTTACGGCACTCTTGGGTGGGCATGTTGATTTAATGGCTGGAGCGACGGAGTGGTTGCCTCAAGTCCGTTCTGGTGAATTTAAACTCCTTTCAATCATCACAGACAAGCGAATGGCTGAGTTCCCAAATGTGCCAACCTTGATTGATGCAGGTTACGACATCTCCGCGCCTTCTATTTTGGGTATTGCAGGTCCAAAAGGGATTCCCGATGAAGTGGTAGAGAAGCTTGCCAGCGCAATACAAGTTGCGACAGAAAGTGGGGATTTCAAGGAGATTATCGAAAAACTGGCTATGCAGGTGAACTATCTTGACGCGAAGAAATTCGAGAAGAACGTGACAGAGACGTTCCACAAGCAAGGCGAAATCATTCAGCTCTCTGGGCTAGGGAAATAGCCCAGTATTGAGAGCAGGAAGAGTAGAGCAGGAATTCAGGAAAGAATGATGAATCAAAATTCAAAGGACAGATTGTCAGCTGTGGTGCTTGCCATTATTGCTGTGTTTATAGGTGCCACATTAATACCAGGGCAGGTTGAAGATACTCAATCTATCGCGTTGTCACCGAGGTTCTTCCCATACTTTGGTTGTGCGTTGGTCGGTATTGGCGCAGTTTTTCTGTTTATAAGCAGCTTTGATAAAGCCGCTGGTGAGCACGAAACTGCAGCTCCAAAGCAGAGTGTTGGGACTTGGTTTCGACCTCTTCTTACTGTCCTTGTGATAGTTCTGTTTATCAGTGTGTTTGAAACATACGGCTTCATTCTTTCTGTATCAGCAATGATGTTTCTGCTCTTTCTCATCAATGGAGTACGACGACCAGTGACGCTAATCATTATACCGGCTCTGGTCACCCTCGCGCTCTATGCACTGTTTGTCATTGGACTGGGAATGTCCGTTTAAATCAAGGAGGGTGGTATGGAAGGCGAGATCCTTCAATCTGTTGTTTCAGTTTTTTCTGTACTTAATCTTGTCGCTATTTTTGTTGGTGTTGCATTTGGCATCTTTATGGGTGCAATCCCGGGGTTAACTGGCACCATGGGTATTGCATTGATTATTCCATTGACCTATGGATTTAGCCCTCTAACTGCGTTTTGTGTTTTGCTAGGGGCTTATAAGGGGTGTCTTTTCGGGGGGAGTATCCCTGCCATTCTTTTAAATACGCCAGGCTCTCCAGCAGCAGCGGCGACTGTTCAGGATGGCTACCCTTTGGCTCAAAAAGGACGAGGAAGTGAGGCAATGGGAATGGCGCTATGGGCGTCCGTTATTGCCGATGTTATTGCCACTGTCATATTGGTTTTGGGCGCTGTTTCCCTTGCCAAGCTGGCAACTAATTTTGGACCACCGGAGTTCGCAACCCTAGTACTTTTTGCGCTTCTTGTTGTTGCTGGTGTGTCGGGTAATTCACTTTCCAAAGGTCTAATTACTGCTTCACTCGGCTTTCTTTTTGGGACCGTCGGGCTAGACCCGATGGTGGCCACCCCAAGATTCACTTTTGATAACGTCAATTTGATGAATGGTATTTCGCTGATGGCGATGCTGATCGGTTTATTCGCCGTTTCTGAGCTCCTGATCCAGGCAGAAAATTTGGTTGAGAAACAGACAGCGAAACAAGCCAACAGCAAAGCCAGTTCATCTATTTCATGGTTTCAAATCAGGGGGAGCTTAAAGACCATCTGCAGAGGCTCATTCATTGGTGTTGTGCTGGGGGCGATACCCGGATTGGGAGCAACGCCCGCGGCGTTTCTGTCATATTCCGAGGCAAAAAGGAAATCGGCGACACCCGAGAAATTTGGCCAAGGAGAGTTAGAGGGAGTCGCTGCCGCAGAGTCAGCGAACAATGCTACCTGCGGTGGTGCTTTGATTCCTCTGCTCGCATTAGGTGTGCCAGGAGATGTGACAACCGCTGTTCTGATGGGAGCCTTCCTGATACATGGCTTGGCGCCTGGTCCTGCGCTTTTTAGTGAAGATATTTCGTTGATTTATTCACTGTTCGTCGTGCTTTTTATCGCATCACTGTTTCTACCTCTTGTTGGTAAGGTCGCGATAAAGCTGTTTTTTCAGATTACAAGAATACCCCAAAGTGTCTTGTTACCCACTATCGCTGTGTTTTGTGTTGTTGGCGTTTATGGGTTCAACAACAGCACGGTCGATCTTTGGATTATGTTGGGGTTCGGCTTGCTGGGTTACGTCATGCGAAAGCTCGATTTTCCTCTTGCCCCAATGATGATTGGCTTTGTTCTTGAGCCAGTGGGTGAACAAGCAGTGCGTCAGGCGCTCACCCTGTCTGAAGGGAATTGGCTCATCTTCGTCTCTACACCACTTTCTGTGTTGTTTTTAGCTTTATCAGTCATATCCGCGGTAGTGATTTTCCGTCGTAATACGAATAAAAATGGAGTTTAACAGTGAGTCTGTCTCAATCATCCTCGTGGAATATTAAGAAGAAAGTTGTTCGCACGCACCGAGGTGTGGTGACGTCACAAAGCCGTATTGCGTCAGAAATTGGTGCAGAGGTTCTAAGAAAAGGCGGAAACGCAGTGGATGCGGCAATAGCAACATCGTTCGCCCTAGGCGTCGCGGAGCCCTGGATGAGCGGTATCGGTGGTGGCGGCTTTATGGTGATTCGTTTAGCTAAAACTGACGAAGTTAAGGTGATCAACTTCGGTATGAAGTCCCCTAAGAATCTTAACGTCGAAGATTATCCGCTGGTTGAAGGTTCAGCGACAGATTTGTTTCCTTGGACTCGCGTCCATGAAGACAGGAATGTGACGGGGGCGCTCGCGGTTGCCATTCCTGGCCAAGTGGCTGGAATGGGGTTGGCTGCTGAGCATTTTTCATCTCTTCCCTGGAAAGCACTCATTGAGCCTTCCATAGACCTTGCTAAGAGAGGGCTGGTCGTTGACTGGTATGCACAGTTAGTTATTTCTTCCGTCGCCAAAGATCTGGTGCCGTTTAAAGCGTCTGCGGAGACGTTTTTGGATTCTGGTCTTTTCCCTAAATCTTCAGCGTGGACGTCTCATTCATCAAACGTCTGCGATCAGTCACGTCTGGCTAAAACGCTGGAAACCATAGCAGAAGAAGGCCATCAAAGTTTTTACCGCGGGGAGTTAGCAAGAACTATTGTCAATGAACTCGCTGCAGCAGGGGGCCGGCATAGTTTGGAAGACTTTGAAAGTTACACAGCCACTCTGCAGACTGCGGACAAATACAGTTATCGCGGCCATACCATATTTGGTACGCCATCAATGACTGCCGGTCCAACCTTAAAACGCACTTTTTCACTGATGGAGAATTGGCAGCCAGAGGGCAATTCTCCTGACTCAAAAGCCTACCGGGTCTACGACACTGCAATTAGGTTAGCCAACGAAGAGCGCTACCGCTTTATGGGAGATGAACGTAAGGAAGTAGCACCTAGTTGCACGACACATTTTAACGTTGTTGATTCTGAGGGAAATTGCGTATCGGTGACGCAGACACTGCTTTCCATTTTTGGCTCCAAGTTGATGTTGGGAGACAGTGGCATTCTTATGAACAATGGGATCATGTGGTTTGATCCGGAGCCTAATAAGCCAAACTCGCTTGCTGCTGATAAAAGATGCTTAGCGAATATGTGTCCCACCATTCTCAAACGCAACGATGGTCACTACTTTGCGTTAGGCGCATCGGGTGGACGTAAGATAATGCCTGCAGTTGCGCAACTTTCCTCGTTTATCTTGGATTACAAGATGGATATAGAGAAAGCGATGTGTATGCCAAGGATAGATACCAGCCTCAGTGAGCTCACGATTGTGGATGACACAATGGATGAAAACCTCATTGAAGATTTAAGGGGAACAATACAACAGGTCAAATTAGCCCCGAGGACGATATATCCGTTCAACTTCGCTTGCCCAAGCATCATTTCGAGTCAGGTTGTAGGTGGCCAACTTGAGAATGCTGGTATCACAGAGGTGATGTCAGCCTGGTCAGATGCGATCAAAGAATGAAAGGCGTGATGGGTGGCAGGGGATGAGTGAATTCTTACTAAAGCTAAACGACGGAGATTTGGTTGCACTTGTTGTTCTCTTTTTGTCTCTATTTCTTTATGAGCCTATAAGTAAGGCGATATTTGGGAAGAATATTTCCAGCCAAATGATGTTGTGGCGAAAAGCGTGGGCAACCCAGATGCTCTGGCGCCATGAGAGAATTACGGATGTCAGCTTGGTGCGAGGATTGATTCACAATGTGTCTTTCTTCGCCACAACGACCGTTTTTGTTATTAGCGGCTTAGTTGCGCTGTTAGGTGCAAGCCACTCAATCACTGAAAAGTTGAACTCTTTTTCTTACTTGAATGGTACGACAGAGGAGGCAGTGGTTTTAAAAATAACGAGTTTGTTGATTATCATGGTGATTGCGTTTTTTGAATTTGCGTGGTCTATGGGTTTACACGCGAACTCTTTGCTTATGCTGGGGTCTGCGCCAGAGCCAAGTGAAAAGGATTCAAAAGCGACGAGCCTCGTTGTCAACAAACTCTCCGAAATGAGCGTGCTGGCCTCTTACCACTTTCAATATGGTGTGCGAGCTTATTACTTTGGAATATCCTCACTGGCTTGGATTATCCATCCTTATGTTTTCTATGCTGTTTTCCTGATTGTTATTCTTATTATTTTGAGAAGAGAGTTCTTTTCAAGAGCTTTCGATATCACGTCAATGGAAGACATCGAATGGCCAACCTCAGACTCCTCAACGGGGAGTCGTTAGGATCGGCAAGTAGTTGGAATATTCGTATTTTTGGTGTGTACCGGTAGCATCAAGAATCTTCACCCCAGCTTTCTTCTTCTATCTTCGCAAATGCGAGAGATGCCCTTTGCAGTGCAGGGAGGAAATGTAAGGCTTGGTCGGCTTTGAGTCGCATGATAGGTGCCTGAATGGCGACAGCGAGATTGGATTTTCCGCGCTTGGATGGCACAAGAACCGCGACACACAACAATCCGGGTAGGAACTCTTCGTTGTCGATGGCGTAACCGCAGGCACGGACGTTTTCCAGTTCTTCCTCCAACGAAGCCAGGTCAGTGATCGTTTTCTCAGTGAAGGCGGTCATCTCAGAGTTACCAAGCAGCCTGCGGCGCTGGGAAGGGGTCATATTTGCCAGAAACAGTTTACCTGTTGCTGAGCAGTGAACGGGGACTCGGGAACCAGGGTGTAAATGGAAACGCAATGGAGCTTCAGTTTCAACGCGGTCTACGTAAATGACCTCACCGCCGGACAGGGATGTCAGGTTACAGCTTTCACCCACTTCGTCCCTTAATTGGCTCAACAGGTTGTGTCGTGCGCTGTGCGTGGTGGAGTTGAGCAAGACATTCTCTGCCATATGACGCAGTCTTGCGCCTTTACCATAGTGTCTGTCGTCACCGTCGCGCTGGATGATACCTGCACTTTCCAGCTGTTGAAGCATTCTATGCAGTGAAGGCTTGGGGATGTTGGTTTCTTCGGTGAGATCTTGTAGCGAGAAAAATTCGTCTTTTTTAGCGATAAGTTCCAGCAATGAAAATAGACGTAATGTTGGCGTGTCGCCGTCCACAACAGCCAGATCAGATTTGTTCTTCGTTTTCATGGTTCTCCCTTATTCCATACCCGCCATATATATCAAAATTCTGGAAAATGACAACAAACCATCTTGAAAAATGAAATCCTCTGCCATTTATCCCGCTTCTGCGTTCATGACTAAATCACGGTTTTCATGTCCTCCTTTTGCCATAAGATCTTCGTACTGATTCTGCAATCAGTGTGATGATATCGTTGAACGTCGCACTATCAGGTTGGAAGTCGATATCTAAGGTTAAATTGAGCGGGTAAAAGCGGCTAAGGTCTACACCCACACCCAGAGCAGTGATGATATCCCCCTGTTTTTCTCGGCTTGCTATGACTTGCTGGAGGTGGTTATCCAAATAGAAGTCATCATTGGTCAGGTTAGTGGCGGTATCCATCGGACTGCCATCAGATATCACCAGCAATAGATGTCTCGAGGTGTCTATCTGACGCGCCCTTGCGCACGCCCACTCAATCGCTTCGCCATCAATACCTTCACGGAAAATATCTCCCTTCATCAATGCCGCCAGGTTTTTAGAGCCTTGACGCCAACGTGTTCCAGCATCTTTGAAAATTAAATGGCACACTTCATTCATTCTGCCGGGCATGGCTTGCTTGCCTGTCATTAGCCATTTTTTGTAAGGCCGTCCGCCATTCCAAGCACAGGTTGTGTATCCCAGAACTTCAGTAGGCACGCCTCCAATACCTAGTGCCCTGACAAGCCCATCAACGAGATGGGTAATGTTTTCCATGTGCTGTCTCATGGAGCCGGAGCAGTCAATCAGTATGGTGACAGCGCTATCAGGACGTTCAACGAAGTCTTCTTTGATAAATACGCGCCTTTCCATAGGCGATGAGACAACCTGTGGAAGGCGGCTTCCATCGATGTAACCTTCCTCCTCCTCAAATTGCCAACCGTCACGTGTTATTTGGTTCAAACAAAGCAGTAGGCGTCTGGATATTTCCCGAAGGTTCAGCCCCAGATGAAGAAAGCGTTTATCAAGATGTGAGCGAAATTCTGCGAGCTGCGCTTTTCTCACCAAGCTGGATGCGTCTACCTCGACATCGAATTCCCGGTTGAAAACCCGATATTGAAGACGGTGCATTTCAAATGACTTGCTGTTTCCCCCTGTGACTGAAGAGTAGGTATTGTCGGCTTCACTATCCGTGCTGAGTAACAGGGGAAAAGCACTGAGGATCTGCTCACTCCTTTCATTGTCATCCTCATTGTTCTCACACTCACTCACCATGTTGGACACTTTCTCAGCCAGTGATAGAGCGTGTCGGCCGTAAAAAGTTTGATGGTCTTTATTGCGACGAAGACCTGCCAGTTCAGAACCCAAACTGGGTGCGATACCGGCGCGGGTCGCCTCTATTAAATCTTCAATTTCTGGGTCGATGGGCGTTGAAAACAGGCGTGAACGGACAATCTGTATCACAGTGAAAATTAAGATACCGAGCTTTGATTCCATCAGATTCGCGTGCAATGCGAGCCTGCTCCAAGCGTCAAACCGATGGCGAATATTTTGTTGTGTGCCTGGCTGGTGGTGGTTGGAGAGAAGGGCTTCTGTGCGAAATTGTTCCAGGAGGTCAAACAGCATGCCCGCGACAGGGTCTGCCGGCATGGTTGAGCGGTGAACATCAGCATTGCTGAACAACAGACGCGCTGAAATTGCATCAGCCCGTCCGCGCTGTGCTTGAGCATCATGGGAAAGATCATGAGTCTGTAAGTGAGCGGCCGAGACCGGAACATACACTGCTCCATTGTAAAAACGCTCACCACGAAGTTTGAGTTCCGGATTTCCCGTTTCCGACCGGATGGTTGCCAGAGTCAGTTCCCGTCTGCGCTGCTGGGTTCGGGTAAAAGGTGCGTGCTCGGGGGGGTGAGCGCGACTCATCTTTCAGCACCCGTTAAAGTGGAGTCTTCCTTTATGACTTCCTCATTAAAACAACGTTGATAAAGCTCGTTGATGATTGGCCATTCGGCTTCATCACATTTATTGAGGAAAGTGAGGCGGAAGGCAGTTTTAGGGTCACTGAATATTTCACAATTCTCCGCCCACGTGATAACGGTTCGTGGCGACATTAAGGTTGATATGTCACCGGTTGAAAACGCTTTGCGTGTCAGGTTGGCAATCTCAACCATTTGTGCCACCAGCTTTCGTCCGCGTTCAGTGTTTTTTGAAGGGACACGTGCAAGAACAATCTTGGCTTCAGTTTTTGGCTTAAGGTAGTTCAGAGTGACAACCAGATTCCATCGGTCTATCTGGGCTTGGTTTAATACCTGAGTGCCATGATACTGACCCTGCAAATTGCCTAAACCGACTGTGTTGGCTGTGGCAAACAGGCGGAATGAAGGGTGAGGCTCTATCACCCGGTTTTTGTCAGTCAGGACAAGCTTTCCGTCTTTCTCAAGTAAGCGCTGGATAACAAACATGACATCAGGTCTGCCGGCGTCATATTCGTCTAGGATCAGCGCGATCGGTCGGGCCGCAGACCAGGGCAGAATACCGTCCTGGAATTCGGTGACCTGCTTTTCGTCTCGGATCACCAAGGTATCTTTTCCTACCAAGTCCAATCGACTGATATGCCCATCAAGGTTAATCCTCATGCAAGGCCAGTTAAGCCGGGCTGCAACTTGCTCAATGTGGGTGGATTTACCCGTGCCATGTAGCCCTTGAATCAGTGTTCTCCGGTTGTGAGTGAAGCCCGCGAGAATCGCACTGGTCACTTCTGGATTGAAGACATAGTCAGGGTCGATTTTGGGCACTAACTCGCTGGTGCTGGAAAAAGCGGGTACAAGTAGGCGGGTATCGATACCGAATACTTCTTTGGCTGACACCTGGATGTCGGGTCCTTGCATCATTGTCCTCTCCATTTTTCCTCCGTTATTAAACCTTGAGCGAGCCTCTATTGAATTGTTTTTACCAACGAGGCGATTTCTCGTTGGTGAGAATTTCGATACCAATAATTCCGTTATTCAAATTTTTTATTGACCAATCCCGAAACATGGCATTAACTAAATTTCAAATTCCGTATAACGAAACATTTAATTCCATAATATGAAATTTAGCAAGGAGAACATTATGAGTGAATCATCGATGCGCACTGTTGTTGAAGGTCCAACCAAGATGACGCCATCAGAAGCATTCGTGGAAACATTGGTCGCAAACAACGTCACAACGATGTTTGGCATCATGGGTTCTGCATTCATGGATGCGATGGATATCTTCGCGCCTGCGGGTATTCAAATGATCCCGGTGGTTCATGAGCAAGGTGCAGCGCACATGGCAGATGGTTACTCACGTGTATCAGGGAATCATGGGGTGGTGATTGGACAGAATGGCCCGGGAATCAGTAACTGTGTGACTGCGATAGCGGCGGCTTACTGGGCACATAGTCCAGTGGTGATGATTACACCGGAAACAGGAACCATGACAATGGGCTTGGGCGGATTCCAAGAGTGTAATCAGCTGCCAATGTTTCAGGAGTTCACCAAATACCAAGGACATGTCACTCACCCAGCAAGAATGGCGGAGTATACGGGTCGCTGCTTTGACAGAGCCATGAGCGAGATGGGCCCAACGCAACTGAATATTCCGCGCGACTATTTCTATGGCGAAATCACTTGTGAAATTCCAAAACCTGCCCGTTTAGACCGTGGTCCTGGCGGTGAGAAAAGCTTGAATGAGGCCGCTGATATTCTCGCAGAAGCCAAGTTTCCAGTGATCATTTCCGGTGGCGGTGTGGTGATGGCTGATGCTGTGGAAGAGTGTAAAGCGCTGGCTGAGCGTTTAGGTGCGCCAGTGGTAAACAGCTATCTGCACAATGACTCTTTCCCTGCTTCACACCCACAATGGTGCGGTCCACTGGGCTACCAAGGCTCAAAAGCGGCGATGAAATTGATCGCGCAAGCAGACGTTGTTATTGCGTTGGGTTCCCGTCTGGGGCCATTTGGCACCTTGCCACAACACGGTCTCGATTATTGGCCGCAGAACGCCAAAATCATCCAGATTGACGCTGACAACAAAATGCTGGGATTGGTGAAGAAAATTTCAGTCGGTATCTGTGGTGATGCGAAAGCGGCAGCGGTGGCACTGACTGAACGGCTAAGCAGCCGAGAACTGGCATGCGACAGCAATAAAGAAGAGCGTCTTGGCATCATGAAACAGGAAAAAGATGCCTGGGAAAAAGAGCTGGATGAGTGGACGCATGAAAAAGACGCTTTCAGCCTCGATATGATTGAGCACAACGCGAATGAAACGCCATTTTCCGGTGGCGAATACCTCCATCCGCGCCAAGTCCTGCGCGAGCTTGAAAAAGCCATGCCTGAGGATGTCATGGTCTCTACCGACATTGGCAACATCAACTCCATTGCTAACAGTTACCTAAGATTCGAAAAGCCCCGCAGCTTCTTCGCAGCAATGAGCTTCGGTAACTGTGGTTACGCTTTCCCAACCATTATTGGCGCAAAAATGGCGGCACCAGACAGACCCGCTATTTCTTACGCTGGTGACGGTGCGTGGGGAATGAGCCTGGTTGAAACCATGACCTGTGTACGACACAACATCCCAGTCACCGCAGTGGTATTCCATAACCGTCAATGGGGCGCAGAGAAGAAGAATCAGGTTGATTTTTACAACCGTCGATTTGTGGCGGGCGAACTGGATAACCAAAGCTTCGCAGAAATTGCACGTGCGATGGGTGCGGAAGGTGTCACTGTGGATCGTTTGGAAGATGTTGGCCCAGCACTCAAAGCAGCCATCGACAAACAAATGAACGAAGGGAAAACCACGGTGATTGAAATCATGTGTACTCAGGAGCTGGGAGACCCATTCCGCCGTGATGCGCTTTCTACACCTGTTCGCTTCCTCGAAAAGTATCAGGATTACGTTTAACCGCGTGTCGCGAAGTCGACAGCACCGAGAAAGGAAATTCTTTAAATAAAGAGTGAGTGTCTGGCTGAGTGCGCTCGGCCAGACCTCTCTTAAAAATTAACCCGAGACAGATTTCAAAAATAACAAGGTTCAGCTTAAAGCGCTGACCGCGGATGAAAAGGAGTTTTAACGTGAACAACCCTATGACTCAGGCAAAACCGGATTCCATCACCACCGATTTTTTGGACGCGTTTTCGAAAGCGTGGAATGACCACGATGTTGAAGCACTGATGACATTTATGACGGATGACTGCGTTTTTCTTACCGCAGCCGGTAATGAACTTCAAGGCACCACTATTTCAGGGTTTGATGCCGTCCGCGACGCATTTGAGCAAGTGTGGAAAACCTTTCCTGATGTGTGTTGGAAAGATGCAGAGCACACGATTTTATCCGGGGGCAAAGCCATCACTGAGTCTACTTTCTGTGCAACAAAACCTGATGGCAGCCGGATAGAAGCGCGCATGGTGGATGTGTTTACGCTCCGTGACGGCAAGATTGCAGTGAAAAATGCCTTCCGCAAAGACAGACCTGCCTTAGTGGTTTGATTGTTTTAGCTATTGATATCGGAGCAAGCAATGGAATCAGCCACTCAAGAGATATCTGGTGTCGAAAAGGAGCTCTCCCGCTCCCCGACGCCAGCAGTTGATGCTTATGACCCCGCCTACGATCCCCTAGTGGATGCGACGCCAGGAAAGGGTAGGGATTATTCTCCTTCATATTGGATTGGTACGGCGGGTACGCCACCGGAAGACGATGGCCCGCTGCCCGGTGATACTGATGCCGACGTGGTGATCGTTGGTTCGGGGTTTACCGGACTGACTGCTGCTATTTTTCTGGCAGAAAACTATGGCATTAAAGCGACTGTTCTAGAGGCGAACCGCACCAGTTGGGGGTGCAGCACCAGAAATGGCGGTCAGGCTCAATGTGCTTCCGGCCGGCTAAAGCGCTCACAGTGGATAGAGCGATGGGGGTTAGATACGGCGCTTCGCATGCATCAAGAGTGTGTAGATGGCATGGAAACGTTCAAATCGCTGATCAAAGACATCGATTGTGATCCCCAGCCGGGCGGACATCTCTATATTGCGCACCGTGCGAAGGTGATGCCCGGGCTAGTCAAAGAGGCGCAGCTGCTTCGTAAAACGTTTAATTATGATGCTCAAATTTTTGATGCCCAGACCGTCAAAGAACAATACGTCAACGATGTGGAAGCAGCAGGGGCACTGCATGAACCTGAAGGTATTGGCATTCACGCAGGTAAGCTGGCCTTTGGTTATTTGAAGAAGGCACGCGCTTTAGGGGTGAAAGTGCACCCTGCAAGCCCAGTGACCGGGTGGGAAACACGAAAGGGTATCCACTACCTTCAAACACCGCATGGTACGGTAAAAGCGCAAAGCGTAGGTATCGCAACGGGGGGCTATACCTCTCAATCGCTGCATCCTCAGCTGAAAAACCGCCTGTTGCCCATATTGTCTAATTCCATGGTAACCCGGCCTTTAACACCCTCAGAAATTGAGGCATGCAATTTCAGAACAACTCGGATTCTCACAGACACCCGTGTTCTTCGGCATTACTACCGGTTACTTCCTGATAACCGGCTACAAATTGGCTCGCGTAGCGCCATTACGGGGTTCGATGCGCCAAAACAGAAGTATGAGGACAAGCTATACGCGGACATGGTTCGAAAATTCCCTGCTTTGCAAGGCATTAGTATCGATTACTCATGGTGGGGTTGGGTGGATGTGAGCCATGACATGATGCCAAGAATTTTTCAGCCAAACGAATCCGAGACCCTCTATTACGCATTGGGTTATGGCGGCAATGGCGTGATGTACTCCGCGCAGGCTGGCAAACGGTTAGCGCAGTGGATTGCGGAGGATACCAAAGACCTCAATCTCCCTATTTTCCAGTCAAAGTTGCCTTATCCAAATGTGAGAGAGCTTGTTGAATCCGAATACTTTGCACCGTTTCGACGGCTAGGGCAGCGATTCCTATACCGTTGGTATCACTTAAAAGACGAAGTGCTTTAGTGATGTAGGCACATGTATTCGAATCAGAAATTGATAGACGCTCGCTGCAGCGCACCTGCTTGATGGAGCCAAGCATGACGCCAAACCAGCTGTAAACGGAGAATTCAGTTGGTTTGGGACAATAACACCGAAATCTAAAGCAACGTTTTGCCGCCTGCATTGGGTGGCTAGCACCCGAGGAAAGTCAGAACCAATACATTAATTAAAGAGGTTAAGATCATGAAATTAATTCGTAGTAACGTCCTCGCTATTGTCACCGCTTTCAGCATAGCGCTGACCACTCCGCAGTTATACGCTCAAACATTCAAAATGGCGCTGGGTGATGCTGCTGGTGGTACACAATGGGAACTGGGTAAAACGTTTGCTGAAAAACTCAGTGATAAAACGGGTGGTAAAGCTAAGGTTGACCTCTTTCCCAATGGCCAGTTAGGTACCGAGCAAGACACAGTTAACAATGCAGCTATTGGCTTGCTTGATTTCTCTGTGTTGGCCATCAACAACGTGACGCCTTTTTCTCCCACTGTTGGCCTGTTGACTATGCCGTATGTGATTCAGTCAGCTGAAGAGGCGAGACTACTGACGCAAGGCGATATTGGTAAAGAGCTTGTAGAGAACACCATACGTGATGCAGGCGTCAGAATTGTTGGTTGGGCGTATTCAGGTTTCCGCGTTCTCACCAACTCTAAACGCCCTGTCAAAACGCCTGAAGATCTAAAAGGTCTGGTGATCCGCGTTCCCCGAAATGAAATCATGATTGCTTCCTATCAGGCGCTGGGTATTAACCCTACACCCATGGCGTGGTCAGAGACCTTTACCGGCCTCCAGCAAGGTGTGGTTGATGGTCAGGACAACCCTTATATCACTATTTCTGCCATGAAATTCAATGAAGTACAGAAGTACGTGACCAATATCCGTTACATCTTCTCGATGGAGCCCCTCATCATCAGTGAGTCGGTCTTCCAGGACCAATCACCCGAAATGCAAAAGGCGATTTTAGAGGCGGGTCAGGAAGCGACGGTACATAGCTTTGAGTTTCTTAAAGATACCGAAGATCGCATCAAGAAAGAGCTGGTAGCAAAAGGCATGGAAATCGCCGAACCGGCTGATAACGAGAAGGAATGGATTGAGAGTGTAACAACTGTTGTTTGGCCGAAGTTCTACAGCAGTATCGGTGGTAAAGAAAAACTGGATAACGCACTGAAACAGCTCGGTCGATAATCGAAATACCCGTCGGACACGGAACGTGTCCGACGGGTTAGCTATTGAACTCACCCTTGAAGCCTGAACGTTGAGAGTAAGAGCATGTCGATAATGTTAACAGTGCGTCGTCACCTAAACAGGATTGAAGAATACATCTGCTGCTTGTTTCTGGCGGTATTTGTCACGCTTTTGTTTACGCAGATCTTGGTTAGACAGTTTTTCCAATACTCCATTCCTTGGGGTGATGAAGTCGCGACCTATTTATTCGTTTGGTTTACCTATTTAGGTGCTGTTGTCGCAGCAAAAATGTCTGCTCATAACCGAGTCTCTTTCCACTTTAACTACTTTCCACCCGTCGTAAAAACCGTCTGCGAGACGATCGCCGATCTGCTCTGGATTGCTTTCAATCTGTATTTTGTTTACCTGAGTTATGACTTTGTTTTCAACAAGATGAACTTGTTTTGGAAGTCTCAAACCACCGGTATCCCAATGAAGTACATCTACATGATTTTGCCCATCGCGTTTTTGCTGATGTCGATACGGATTCTATGGAATGTCATCGATCGCTTAAAAGGTATTGAACACGATGACCCAGAGGCAGAAGAGATCCGCAAGCTCAGCGAAAAAAAGATGGATATTCCCAAGCTGCCATAGGCCCGGCGGTGAAAAGATAGCGAGAAGGGATTCAACCTTATGGAAGCCTATTTAACACTCATTTTATTTGGTGGTTTTTTAGTTCTGTTGGTGCTTGGGGCACCTATCACCGTTTCTTTGGCTGGCGCATCGATGGCGGCCTACCTGATTTTGGATAAAAACCCTATTGCACTGGTGCAAATCGCATTCACGTCTGTAGGGAACTTTCCACTGATGGCTCTGCCATCTTTTGTTTTGGCCGGAGCCTTGATGGAAGCCTCTGGTATATCACGCCGATTGGTCGATATTGCAGAAAACATGGCAGGCCCGGTAACAGGCGGACTTGGTGCTGCAACGGTTTTTGCCTGTCTTTTCTTCGGTGCGATATCCGGTTCAGGGCCAGCGACCACGGCAGCAGTGGGCATGCTGATGATTCCTGCAATGGTGAAACGCGAATATGAAGCGAGCTACGCGTCAGCGGTGACAGCCGCAAGCGGCGGTTTAGGGATAATCATTCCTCCGTCCATACCTATTGTCATCTTCGGTATCTCTGCGATGGGGTTGATGGCACCGCCAGAAGCGATATCCCTGCATGGTGAGTTTGATACTGTCTCCATCCCCAAATTGTTTATTGCAGGTGTTGTTCCCGGACTGATAATGGCGACAACCCTGATATTGACCAACTACTACATCTCTAAACGTCGTGGCTACAAAGGCTTGATGGAGTCCTGGTCTCTTCCTGATATCAACCACTCGTTGCGTCGGGGTGTTTGGTCGATTCTTGCGCCCTTTCTGATACTGGGCGGGATCTATAGTGGCATTTTTACGCCAACCGAGTCGGCGGTGGTGGCGATTTTCTACTCGTTGTTTGTGGGGTTCTTTTTACATAAAGAACTGAAATTTAAGAATGTGCTTAAGTCTTTAACCACCACAACATGGATAACCGGCCGGGTTTTGCTGATTCTCTTCGCCGCCACGGTTTTCGGGCGTCTTCTTATCGAGCAGCGAATTCCGGTTCATGTGGCTGATGCGCTATTGAGTGTCACGGACAACATGTACTTGGTTTGGGCGTTGACCATCATGCTACTGCTGTTTATCGGCATGTTTATGGAAACCCTGGCGGCGATCATGATCATTGTGCCTGTGCTTCTGCCCATCATGTACATGCTGGGTGCAGACCCTACGCATGTTGGGATCGTGGTGATTTGTACCTTATCCATTGGCTTTGCAACGCCGCCATTGGGAGAGAACATTTTTGTCGCGTCCGGTATCGGCGGTTCGAGCGTCGAGCAAATTACTTCAAGAATTCATCCCTTCGTTTTTGCCTCTGTGCTTGGCGTGTTTGTTATTGCCTTCTTCCCACAACTCACCCTATGGCTTCCTTCGCTGGTGGGCTCATAAAGAGGAGTAGACAAACGAAAGCTTTGTTTAGAGATATTCGGATGAAATCCCATAGGGATATTGGGTTTTGAAAAGTGACGTTAAGAGAGCAGTAAGTGATGAAAGCGCTAAACAACATTATTGAGAAAGCGAAAAAGTTGGACTCAAAAATTGTGCTGTGTGAAGGCGATGATAAACGGATTCTCATCGCTGCCGCTCAGGCTCAACAAGGCGGAATTGCAAAGGTCGTTCTGGTTGGAGAAAGAGAGAAGCTACAAATGGCCGCTGATGAAGCTGACGTTCGACTGGATGATTTTGAAGTGATAGAACCTCAATCCAGCCCACTCACAGCCTCTCTGTCGGAGTTGTATCTATCGCTTCGGAAAAAGAAAGGCATCACGCCTAAGCAGGCATTGCAAGAAACGCTTAAGCCACTCAATTTTGCCAACCTTATGGTGGCCAAAGGACTCGCAGACGGCTCAGTCGCTGGGGCTGTGCACACAACGAAAGATGTGGTTCGCAGCGCAATACAAATCATTGGATTGGATGGCACCAGCACGATTGTGTCCAGCTTCTTTCTGATGATGCTGTGCCAGCCCTTCCACACCTTGAAAGGAGGACTGATTTTTTCAGATTGTGGGCTGGTGATTGATCCCTCCGACGAAGAACTGGCGAGCATTGCTATTGCAGCAGCGAAGAATGCAGAAACCTTACTCATGGAAGAACCGAAAGTCGCGATGTTGTCTTTTTCAACCAGCGGCAGTGCACAGCACGAATCGGTCAGCAAGGTCGTCAGGGCATCTCAACGGATAAAGCAGCAGTTGCCGGACATTGCTATCGATGAAGATATCCAATTGGATGCGGCGATTGTCGCGGATATCGCGAAGAAGAAACTGCCTAATTCCAACGTAAAAGGGAAATCGAATGTCCTCATTTTCCCTAACCTGGAGGCGGGCAACATTTGCTACAAGCTGGCAGAGCGTGTTGGAGGAGCGGTTGCGATTGGTCCTTTGTTGCAAGGCTTGGCAAAACCAGCGAATGACTTATCGAGGGGTTGCAGCGTGGATGACATTGTTAACGTTATCGCGGTGACGGTCGTACAAAAAGAGATAAACAGCTCAGTTGGCTACTCCAATGCGAGGAAATTATGAATCATATTAACTATATAGACTCACTGTCTGCCTTTACGGTAGCGGTTGAAAATATCACCGAAACTAACAAAACCATGCTGTTTCGAGGTCAGCCAAATATCCGCTGCAAATTGCTCCCTCAGGCGGCTCGGGGTCATACCAAAACCGTAGAAACGGAAGCCAAGATGCTCGCGCATATCGCGGAGTATGGCCGGGACTATATCGATGTTGATAACCCTTCGACATGCCACTTACTGATGAAAGCGCACAACGCAGGCTTGGAAACCCGTTTGTTGGACTGGACGATTAACCCTTACGAGGCGCTATGGTACGCCTGTCATAGTTCAGGATCTCAGCCTCTTGTTTATGTACTGAACACGGAAAGTATTCCACAACTGGGTATGGACGATGATCCTTTTGCGATTACACAAACACACATCATGCCAGTTTACGGAAAAGCCGCAGACAAAAACAAACGGCTAACTGTGCATGCCTCCACCCTTATTCAGGGCCGCCCTCAATTCACTGCATTGGAGGAGGAAGAAGGAATGCATGCCGCGTTGACTGAGCTTCCGATCATGCCAGATCTAAAAGTTAAGATTATTCAAGAGCTTAATGAGTTTGGGGTCAATGAACACTCTATATACAACAACTTGTTCGGTCTGTGTCGCCATGTGAACTTAATGTACGACAACAACCCATACGGTTGGATGCCTATGGATAACCGTTTCGCTGGCGCTGAGATGCAGGGCGAGGCAGCTGAGAATTTGCAGCAATTTAAGAAAAAATACGTGTCTGATTTTGATTTTGATTGATCGCTATTGTCTCCATTACCCACGAAGGGGTTCCCTCTAATCACTGGCGAAGATCAGCAGTTAGAGTGAAGCAACTTTCATTGATTGTAGGAATTTTCAATCTAAACGGTCGACACCGAACTGGTCTTTGCCCTCAGTCCAACCTAACATGCTGTAAAACAGAAAATGCGCTTTGAAACTCGAAAGGTGAGGGATGTGAGAAAGACAGACAAGAAGATCGATAATTCACTAAGAAAGGCTCTAACCCAAGTGTGTGACATTGCCCAGTCAGAAAGCGATGGCTTCGAGTGGCTGACCCACTTTGTAAATTACGACAGATTCCCGAACTCTCTAAACGTCGTTTGTGTCTTTGACACCCAGGCAAATTTGGCGTTAGCCAACCAAGAAAGCTTTCATCGGCATATCAAAGATGCGTTGGATTCTATCGATATCAAAGTGAAAGATATGAGCAAGCACGTGCAATTTGATACGGAAGAAAACTGCGAGAAAGAAAACAAGGGTAAATGGAATGTGCGTTTCCAGCAACAAGGCTTTCAGGTGTAAGGGTTTCAAGAAAGCATCGATGGAGGCTAAAGTGTCTTCGAACGTTTCTTCTGGGCTCTTAAGATTCACCATTAAGGCAAGCCTTTTCTAGATTGCGGCGAATGAATCATTGCTGAGTCACCCTCTAAAAGGGTGACCTGACAAGGTTTAGCTCTGTCTATACTCCCGAATTAGTCAGTTGAGCGCATGAAGTGCGATATACACTAGGGAGTATTGATGAGATCTATATCTTTGGCACTGGGTTTTGTTTCGATCAGCAGCCTGTTGTTTTTCCCCTTAAGTGCAGCAGCAGCTGTCGAAGGACTATCTGCCCATAAAGACAATTACTTCCTTCCTTTCTACAAAGAAAGTCGTGTTAACCAACAACGGTTCGAACCCCTAAACCCGAATGGAACAGAAGCGAAAGACACGTTTATACAGTTCCAGTTCAGTGCAAAGTACCAATTGTTTGAAGTTGGAAAAGACGGTCTTTACCTGGCCTATACCCAGAGATCTAACTGGGAAGCCTACGATACATCTGCCTACTTCAGAGACAGTTCCTATAACCCTGAGCTTTTCTATCGGCTGAATTTGGAGGCTTGGCAAATTGACATTGGTGCTGAGCATGAATCTAACGGGGCCGGTGGTGACAATGAGGTGAGCTGGAACCGCATTTATGTTGATGCCAGAAGAGATTGGGCGTGGGGTTATATAAGCTTTAAACCATGGGTCAGGGTAGGAAACGTAACCTACAATCCTGATATTTCCGATTTTCTGGGCTATGGACGGTTAACAGTAGGTTGGCAGCCCACAGAAACACAAGAAGTCAAACTGACAGTCAGTAACCTGTTTGCTGATGAATTGGATCACTTGTACTACGGTGTCAGTTGGAACTTACCTATCTACCAAGGCTTGAGAGGTTATCTAAAGGCAGAAACCGGATATGGACTTACTGTGTCAAATTATCGCTTCGATGAAACGGCTTACGGTGTGGGTGTTGCATTTAGTTTCTAACCCATTAAGAGACCTTATGAATTAAGTATGAAATGTTGGGCGTAAATTAATTTTACGTCATGAAATATGTACAGGTCTGTATCTGGTTCTTTTGTCATGCTTAAGTTCTAATTGTTATTTTGTAACGTTAGCAGAGTTAGACAGCATGCTTAGGGCAAAAATTGACCAGCCTGGCAAAGACTTACCTGAGATTCAGGCAATAAATTGCTTAGACTGGTAAGAGCAGGTGTCTAACTCTTTGAATACTCGGAGTGACAATATTGGTCTGCAATTTGCTGTGTATCATGTCAGATTCATTTCTATAACTGAGGGACCGATGAAGTGAAGAATACTGTTGTGCCAACTCATTTTGATATGGCATATGCTGGTTTTGGTTCTTTTGCGTTGATATCTGGCTCTCTTGATGAGAAGAAGTATGACTGCGTTTGGCGCGTCTAGGAGTGACGTTAGCTGCCCACCTCAACCTTGAATCTTCAGGCCAGGGTAGAAGTGCTTGGGGAGAGTGTTGAAAGTGGCAAACCCGTTACCAGACTAGAGATACCCTAGGTTTTAACAGTATTGAGATGTTTTATGGGGTAGCTAAAGTTGGCGTAATATTCAAGCAATCTAATAGCACTGGCTAGTGTTTATTTGGTTTATAGTTACTCTTCTCTACAATTAAATATGTAATTAATTTTTTTATTCGTTTCATCTTATTTAAGAAAGTAGGTGATTTGTACCAACTTCATTTCTAATGCTTTTGTAATGCCCCTTATTGAGTCATTTGTCCAATAAACAATAAATCGCGACTGAGGTCTGGTTTTATTATTTCATGCCTGTAATTTAGTAAATTATACCTTGTCTATGCTCGTACTATTGAATAATCATAATTATAAAATTTTTACGCTTATATAGTCTCCTCGATGAAGGTTATCGGCATAGGCGTTTTAGCGAAAAGCTGATAAGAACCACAGAAAGTTTCTCCATAGGATTTTTCTGTGAGTATCTAAAAATACTAATAAATACATGACGTTGGTTGGCAAGGTTCTAAGGTGGTACAAGCTTAACAAGTGAATCATAATTGAATGTTATGCATTTTGTCGCAAGCATTTACGGCGAATTTATTTTGCATTGCATTGAATTTTTACTTGTTCTCTTCTTTTTCCCTCCAAAGTTCTTTTTGCTGTAAACACAGATTAATTAGCGATCTCTAACATAGTCGTTTCTTAACGAAAGAAACCCGGCTTGGGTTTGTTTTTCTTAATTTCTTCTGCCTCGGATGTAGCAGGAGAGGTTGGCTGCTTTGAAGTGTTTTTCTCCGATTTGAATAACACCTTAATGCAGCGTGAAATCGATGCTTAAACATGTTTAATCCGTAAAGTCTCTATAGCGAAAGGAGAGCGTAAAATGGCGAAAGAGGGAAGTGTTGCTCCAAAAGAACGTATTAACATTAAATACGTTCCAGCAACCGGCGATGCTCAGGCGGAGATTGAACTCCCGCTGAAAATGGTCGTTTTGGGCGACTTCAAAGGTCACCCAGAAGACACCTCAATCGAAGAACGCGAAGCCGTATCTGTCGATAAAAACAACTTCACCTCGGTCATGCGAGAGAGCAACCTTTCGGTGACTACTTCAGTGCCAAACGTGATGACAGAAGAGGAAGGTCAAGATCTTCCTGTCGAATTGTCGTTCAAGTCTTTGGCGGATTTCTCCCCAGATTCAGTAGCAAACCAGGTGCCTGAGCTGAAGAAGCTTGTTGAGCTTCGCGAAGCACTGGTTGCTCTCAAAGGCCCGTTAGGCAATATCCCTGCTTTCCGCGCCCGTCTCCAAGAGCTGCTGGCATCTGAAGATTCCCGCGAGAAATTACTCGCTGAACTGGAGCTGGTGGGTGCTGAAGAGCAACCGGCTGACGAACAGTAATCAACGCAGAAGAGAAAAGGATTTTGTTAATGTCCGTACAAGAGAAAACGCTTGAGAGTTCTGCCTATGAATCTGGCAGTCTGCTCGACGACATCATGGCTCAAACCCGCATGGCACCTAGCGAAGAAGGCTATGATGTTGCCAAAAAAGGTGTAGCTGCATTCATTGAAAACCTGATTGGTTCAGACCAGCAGGAAGAACCAGTCAACAAAGCTCTGGTAGACCAGATGCTGGTTGAACTGGATAAGAAAATCAGTGCCCAGATGGATGAAATCCTCCACAGCGAGCCTGTTCAGCAAATGGAATCTTCATGGCGTGGCCTGAAGTTGCTGGTTGACCGCACTGATTTCCGCGAAAACATCAAAATTGAAGTGCTCCATGCTACGAAACAAGAACTGCTGGATGATTTTGAATTTGCTCCTGAGACCACGCAATCTGGTCTTTACAAGCATGTTTACTCAGCAGGTTATGGCCAGTTTGGTGGTGAACCAGTGGGTGCTATTGTTGGTAATTATGCGTTCACGCCAAGCACTCCAGACATGAAGCTGCTGCAATATGTCGGTTCAGTAGGGGCAATGGCTCATGCGCCATTCCTGTCTTCAGTGGCACCGGAGTTCTTCGGTATCGACTCTTTCGAAGAGTTGCCAAACCTGAAAGATCTGTCTGCTACTTTCGAAAGCCCGCGTTACACCAAATGGCGTTCACTGCGCGAGTCTGAAGATGCGCGCTACCTGGGTCTGACTGCACCACGTTTCCTGTTGCGTGTTCCTTACGATCCAGTTGAAAACCCAATCACGTCTTTCAACTACCGTGAAAACGTATCGGATTCACACGAAAGCTACCTTTGGGGCAACACTGCGTTCGCACTGGCTTCACGTTTGACCGATAGCTTCGCGAAATACCGCTGGTGTCCGAACATCATTGGTCCACAAAGTGGCGGTGCAGTGGAAGATCTGCCTGTTCACCTGTTTGAATCATTGGGTGCGCTTCAAGCAAAAATCCCTACCGAAGTGCTTATCACTGACCGCAAAGAATTTGAGCTGGCCGAAGAAGGCTTTATCTCTCTGACAATGCGTAAAGGCAGCGATAACGCCGCGTTCTTCTCTGCTAACTCTATCCAGAAGCCAAAAGTGTTCCCGAACACCAAAGAAGGCAAAGAAGCAGAGACCAACTACAAGCTGGGTACCCAGCTGCCATACATGATGATCATTAACCGTTTGGCGCACTACATCAAAGTGCTGCAACGCGAACAGATCGGTTCTTGGAAAGAACGTCAGGATCTGGAGCGTGAGCTGAACACTTGGGTTCGTCAGTATGTCGCAGATCAGGAAAACCCACCGGCAGAAGTCCGCAGCCGTCGTCCACTTCGCGCAGCGAAAGTGGAAGTGATGGACGTGGAAGGCGATCCGGGTTGGTATCAGGTTTCTCTGGCTGTTCGTCCTCACTTCAAGTACATGGGCGCGAACTTCGAACTGTCTTTGGTAGGCCGTCTGGATCAGTAATCCATGGCTTTACCTGACGCAGAGGACTCCGCGTACGGCGTCAGCTTCTTCCAACGGTTAGAAACTGACGCACCAAAGCGGTCTGTCACTCAGGGACCAGATACCGATGAGGTTCTGCAGTCGTTGAAAAGAAATGTCACCAATCTTCTGAATGCGCGAATGGGAGAGTCCCTTAGCGCACCGGATCTTGGGTTGGTTGATTTCAACGACGCGTCCCTGAGTTCACATGACTTGGCTTTGCAGATACGCCGAGCCATTCGACGATGCATTGAAACCTATGAACCACGGATAAAGAGCATGGATATCCATGTGTTACCGGACAACGGTTCTCCGCTGAATCTCAGGTTTCAAGTTACCGCATCAATCAATGCAGGAGCCTTGCACAGGAATGTGCAAATGGAACTTCTGTTGGATAGCAATCGAAAGTACAGAGTAGTTTAAGTGTCACGGAATCGATTTTTCAGGGATGAGCTGGCGTTCTTGCGTGAGCAGGGCGTGGAGTTTACAGAAGTTTACCCTCAGCTTGCCCGCTTTCTGAACAGCAGAAATACCGACCCGGATGTCGAGCGTTTACTTGAGGGTTTTGCATTTCTGACGGGAAGATTGCGTGAAAAAGTCGAAGACGAATTTCCTGAACTCACTCACTCGATTATCAATATGCTGTGGCCGAACTATCTTCGTCCGGTCCCCAGCATCAGCATTGCACAATTCTCCCCAGACGAAAAAGCGCTGACTTACGCCCAACAAATCGAGAAAGGCACACAACTTGATGCCAATCCTGTGTTTGGCACTGTTTGTCATTTCAGGACCTGTCGTAATGTCGATATTTATCCATTGCGTCGCGACAAAGTCTCCACCGTTCATACCCGAGATGCATCGCTGGTTGATGTTGAGCTGACGATTCTCGGCGATCAAATGGCGGGTCAGCTGGGCTTGAACTCACTGCGTTTCTTCCTTGGAGGTGAAACCTACAGCGCTGAAATGCTTTATCTCTGGTTGAGTCATTACCTCGATAAAGTTGAAGTGGTGACTGGCGACAAAGTTGTCACTTTACCCAAAAACAGTTTCAGAGCCGTCGGCTTTGACAGCGATGATGCCATCTTGCCGTATCCGAAAAACGTCTATGAAGGTTACCGCATTTTGCAGGAATATCTCTCGTTTCCTGAAGCCTATCTGTTTTTCGATGTCCCCAATCTTGGCAAGTTTGTCCCTCAGGAAGCGCAGGGGAAAATTACACTGCGATTCAGCTTTTCAAAAACGCTTCCGCCTGATGTCCGCGTGAAAGATGAAAGTTTTGAGCTTTACTGCACGCCGATCATCAACCTCTTTTCTCACGATGCGGATCCGATTGATCTCAACGGGAAAAGCACTGAATACAAGATTACGCCTTCCAGCCGTTATGCCTCGCACTACGAAATATTCAGTGTGGATTTGGTTCAGGGCTGGCAGGAAAACAATGTAGGACGCATTCGCGGTCAGGTTCGCACCTATACGCCATTTGAAAGCTTTCAGCATGAAATCGAGCGTGCGCGCGATAGAAAAGCGCTCTACTACCGCGTTCGTGTGAAAGACAGTGTTCACACTGATGGCTTTGATCACCATATCTCTTTCGTCCGAAGTGATGAGACCGAGTGTGTGGATTTCAGCGAGGCGATCTCTCTAAGTTTGACCTGCACAAACCGTCAATTGCCTTTGGAGCTAGGAAAAGGCGATATCAGCATCCCAACGGATTCTTCGCCCGCGTATGCCAAGTTCAGCAACCTGACCGAACCGACTGCGCCCATGCGCCCAATGCTTGATGGCACCTTACTTTGGACGCTGATTTCCAATTTGTCGCTTAACTATCTGTCATTACTCTCCAAGGATGCGCTCTCTTCAGTTTTGCGAGCTTATGACTTCCGCGCCTTGGTTGACCGTCAGGCAGAGCGTGTATCACGCCAGCGTTTGGATGGCATTGTAGATATCCAATCCAAGCCGATCGAAAAACTCATTCGTGGCCTTCCGGTTCGCGGATTGCGTTCAGAAATTACCTTAACCCAAAGTGCGTTTGGCTCTGAGGGCGAGCTTTACATTTTCGGTACCGTACTTAGCCGATTCTTCTCACTTTACGCCAGCATCAACTCCTTCCACGAGTTGGTGATCATCAATGCTGATAATCAGGAAAGGTATACATGGGGCATTCAGAACGGACAGCAACCTCTGATATAGAGGAAACTGTTGCCCCTGACTTTCATGAAAAGGACGGGGGCGATAACAAGAGATCGGGCCTGCCTAAAAACGTCAGAGCCTACAACTTCTACCAGTTGGTGGAGCTTATGCACCACCTCAATGATTTGGATCCGGAAAGTGAAAAGTCGACCTCCAGCAAGCTGCTGTTCGGCAACCACCCTGGTCTAGGTTTTGCCGCCAGCGATGTCACTGCGCTGGAAGAAGTGAACGGTGACCGCTATCGCCTTGAAACCACATTCCTTGGAATGAGTGGAGCACAATCGCCACTTCCGGGCTTTTTCCTCGAAGAAATACTGACAGAGAGTGAGGAGACTGGCCTCAGAAAACCGTTTCTGGATTTCTTCAACCACCGAATTATCACACTGGTTTACCAAATCTGGCGCAAATATCGCTACTACATCCGCTTCCGTGAAGATGCTTCAGATGCTTTTTCTGCACAGCTTTTCGCACTGGTCGGTTTGGCTGACAGTGACCTTCGCGGTGAGACCCCGATTAATTGGTGCAAGATGCTCTCTTACGCCGGCACGTTGGCTGGACGTAGCCGTTCCCCTCAAGTGGTCTGCGGCATCATTGCGCATTGCTTTGATCTGGAAGATGTGACCATCCGCCAATGGGAATTGCGTCATGTTGATATTCCCCAAGATCAAAAAATGAGTCTGGGAATGGCCAATGTGGCATTGGGTATGGACACGGTGATTGGCGATAAAGTCGCAGATCGCAGTGGCAAATTTGTGATTTGCATTAATGGACTCACACAAGCGCGTTTCCGCGATTTTCTCCCTTCTGGGAAGGAATACATGCCTTTGCTCACACTGGTGGAGTTCGTGCTGCGCGAGCAAATGGCTTTCGATTTGGAACTTGGTTTGAAGCCTGACCAAGCACCGCCTATGCGTCTTTCAGCGCAAAATCCGGCATCACTAGGTTGGTCATCCTTTACGGGCGAGTTAGACCGACCGCGGATGGTGCGCATTCAGGCTCGGCAGTAGAGGGAAATATGTCTCAACACTATCCCAAGATAGAACAGGAATCGCGGTTGCAGCAGGCAACACTCACGGTAACTAACACCCAGAACCTAGAAGCAGGTTTGTCCGCAACGCACGTGTTTACTAATGAAGGTGGCTCAATTGGTTCTAGTGGTGCCGATGAATGGAACCTGATCGACAGAGAAGGCCGAGTGTTCCCGCATCACGCTGAGATCGTTGAAATCGATGGCGAGCTTTGTCTGCTAGATGTTCGCGGCGCGAGCTACATGAATGGCGCCACGATTCCCGTGGGCGCAGGCAAATCCGCGCGTTTGAAAGACAATGACATAGTCCTGATTGGCCCTTACCAAATCCGCATTCACTTAAGCGCTGCTGGCTCAGATGGCTCGGGCAAGCAGCACGGACTAGAGAGTGTTTTCCTGACGGAAAAAGACGCGACGCAGATTGGTGCCGAACGCGAAGACAGTGATGTTGAAAACCCTGATGACGCGGTAATTGATGACCCCTTGGCAGCACTTGACGCTGCGGCTCCCCAAATTTCTTCTGGTGATGACCCATTGAGCGAGCACCAGGAAATGTCTGCTGAGCAGTTGAAAGAAAGCTACCTGCTGGCAAAAGACACCGAATGGCATGGCGCAGAGAAAACCGTTCATGCAGACAGCGAATACGAAATGAGTTCAGCGATCACGCTGAAACGGACTTTACCCTATGAGGATGCCCTGATGGATGACAAAACCCTTGAACGCCTGGAACAAGAAGTAGGGCGTGACTACGCAAATGCTGACAAGTCAGAAAACGCTTATGGCGAAAACGGATTCAGTGGTTTTGCATCAGGCGAATATGGCAGCGAGGCATCATCGGAAGACGGCAATCACTTGGTAACAGGCCCCATCTTCCGTGGTCTTGGCGTTCAGGCGGGGAACAGCAGCAACATGGCTGAAATGCAGGCACTGTCAGAAGAAATGGGCGCTTCCCTACAATCTGCGATCCGTGGCCTTTTAGCGTTGCATCAGCAGGTCGAAGAAAGCCGCTTTGGCATGATGAACAAGAACCTTCAACCTATTGAAGACAACCCACTTCGCCTTGGTCTGCCCTATGAAGAAACGGTTGAAACCATGTTTGATCGTGACCGCAGTATGGTTCACCTATCTGCCCCTTCAGCGATCAGCGAAAGCTTGACTAACATCCAACACCATAACGAAGCCGTGCAAAGCGCCACCGTGGAAGCACTAGGCCAAATTCTCCGTGCATTCTCGCCGGAGGTGCTGATGCGCCGATTCAGTGCTTATCGCCGTCCTGGTGAAGTGTCGCCAGAGTCTGCAGATGCATGGGCATGGAATATGTACAAAAACTACTACAAGGAACTGACTTCAGACCGTCAGCGTGGCTTTGAAAAGTTGTTCTGGGAAATCTTTGATCAGGCTTACGACAGAAAGATTCGTGAGAAACAGCTGGAGGTATAAGGCGATGAAACGTCTGCTAGGTTGCTTTCTGTTACTCACGCTTTTTGGTTGTTCGAGCAGCGATGAAGCGCTGCCAAAAGATCAACCGACAACGGTGACGTTCAGTTTAGTGGCGACACAAAAGGTCAATCCCAACATCAGTGGCGATGCGACACCGATTGAAGTGCAGATCTTTGAACTGGAAGATGACTCCATGTTCCTGGCGTCAGGCTTTGACCAACTGGCAGGCGATGCTGAAGCCGCGCTGAAAAGTAATTATGTCGACCATCGGGATTTCTCTTTGATTCCGGGGCAATTCAAATTTATCGACCATTTTGAAATCGATGAAGCGACGCGCTACATCTCCGTGATGGCGCGCTTCTCTGACCCAGATGTCAGTGATTGGAAAAAAGTCGTCAAGGTTCTGCCGGTCGGTCGGGTTTACCACCTGCTTATGTACTTCGATGGTACCGAAGTGGTTCTGGATAAAGTGGAGTAAAAATGTCAGCGAGAAACCGGGTTGTCTGGAACGAAGGGCTTTTTGTTAAGCCACAGCATTTTCAACAGCAACAGCGCAATTTGGAATATCAGCTGGATGAGCGCGTAGGCTCTGTCAGCCGCTATCTCTATGGCCTGACTGAAATGACGCTGAACGCTGAGTATCTAAGCTTTGGTCGTATTGCGCTCGATAGTGCATCAGGCGTGATGCCGGACGGGACTGTCTTCCGCATTCCGCAGGAAGACATGCAGCCAGAAGCGTTAGAAGTGGCTGACAGCTCACTGGCGAACCAAACGATTTACTTGGCGATTCCTCTTCGCAGTGACTCAATCACCGAAGTGACTTGGCCGGAAGGAGCAGGCTCAGGCCGATACACTTCTGTGAGTCAGGAAGTACGTGATATTCACACTTACCAAGGTGACATGGCACCGATTGATGTGAGTCCGGTTTGCCTGCGTTTGATGCTGGAAAAAGAAGACCGCAGTGCTTACGCCTCCATCGCGATTGCCCGCATTCTGGAAAAGCGTCCTGACGGCAGCGTGTTGCTCGATGACAGCTTCGTACCTTGCCACTTGAACGTTGGTGCAGTGTCCGTGCTTCATCGTTTTATTGGCGAAATGGCGGGACTGATGCGTGAACGTGCAAAGAACATTTCCCAACGCATTGGCGCGCCAAGCCAAGGTGGTGTGGCAGATGTTTCCGACTTTATGTTGCTTCAATCGTTGAATCGCATGCAGCCGCAACTCCAACATCTGTCGCGACTGCGTAGCCTCCACCCAGAAAGGTTGTATGAAGCTTTGTCTTCCATGTGTGGTGAGCTGGCAACCTTCACCGATGAAAGCCGCATGGCACCGGAATTTGGTAGCTATCAGCACGACATGCCGGTTTCTTCATTCAAGCCGGTGATGACCAGACTTCGTCAGTCTCTCAGCATTGTGCTGGAGCCGCGTGCAGTCTCTATTCAACTTCATCAACGCAAGTACGGCCTTATGGTGGCACCGCTTCAGGATCCTTCGCTGGTCCGCGATGCCGATTTCATTCTGGCAGTACGCGCCCGTATGCCAATGGAAGAGCTTCGCAAGCTTTTTGTACAGCAAACCAAAGTGGCTTCTGTGGAAAAAATCCGCGAACTCATTTCACTGCAACTACCAGGTATTCCGGTTTCTCCGTTGCCGGTCGCGCCACGTCAGTTGCCGTACCACGCGGGATACACCTATTACCAGCTGGATAAAACCAGCGCTGCCTGGGCGATGTTGGCCAATGCCAGCGGTTTCGCCTTCCACGTCGCCGGTAACTTCCCGGATCTCGACCTGCAATTCTGGGCAATAAGGAGCTAAGCCATGGCAGAAATGTATATCGATGCGCCGGATAAAGAGCGCCATTACGACCACCTTTTGTTTGACGAAGCGACCAATATCGACGCGGATCAGGATTACTGGTTCAAGCTGCGCGGCGACAACATCAACCCACTGATTGATGCAGCGACCCCCCTACTGGGAATGGCCCTTCGAGTGAGAAAACTCTCCGAATGCCACAACGTGGAAACCATCTACAAACAGGCTGTAGAAGAAGTGAAAGCCATCGAAGTGGAGCTGACAGAAAAAAGTTACGACCACGCAGTGATCCTCGCATATCGCTACGTGCTTTGTTCTTTCGTCGATGAAGCCATCATGAGCACGCCGTGGGGCGCAGACAGTGTGTGGGCAGAGCATTCTTTGTTGACCCGCTTTCACAACGAAACTTGGGGCGGTGAAAAAGTCTTTACCATCCTGTCCCGTCTGGAGAGCGAGCCAGAGCGCTACAAGTCGCTGCTGGAATTCATCTTTCTTTGCCTGACGCTTGGGTTTGAAGGGCGTTACAAGGTGATGGAAAAAGGACGCGAAGAATATGAAAAGGTGATCACAAAGCTTCACCAACTGTTGCGTCAACTGGATGACAACGAACAAGTCTCGCTGACAAGTGCTGCGAATAACGTGGTTTCTACCAAATACCGCCTGAGTAAGCAGGTACCAGTGTGGACGATCTTCGCAGGCTTTATCACTTTGCTTGCGGTGGTGTTTACGGGGTACTCCATCGCACTCAGCAATAAAACATCCAGCGTGCTTGAACAGCTTAATCAACTTCTTCAGTAACAGGTGAACCCGTGATCCGAATAGAACTACATACGTTAATTGGCAAACTTAACCAGCAGACCAAACTGGCGCTGGAGCAAGCGGGGGCGCTGAGTATAGAGCGACAAAATCCGGAAGTGACGGTAGAGCATTTGCTTTTCACTTTGTTGGATAACCCGCTGTGCGATGTACGCGTGTTGCTGAAAAGCGCGGAAGTAGACCATACGCACATTCGTCAATTGACTGGCGATGCGCTCAGCCGTGAAATTGTGCCTGAAAACACACCTTCTTTTTCTCCGCTGCTGGTTGAGCTTCTTCAGGATGCGTGGCTTCTGGGCTCGACTGATCTTGGTCATTCAGAAATCCGCTCGGGTGTTATTTTCCTCGCGGCACTTATCCGCCCGGATCGTTATTTGCCGCTGAACCTTATCCGTCAGCTTGAAAGCGTCAATCGCGAAACGATGAAGAAGCATTTCACGCGACTGACAGAAGACTCCGCTGAAACAGCGGTCAAAGTGGATTCGGCCAAAGGAAAACAAGCAGTACCTGCTGAAGCTGAAACCGCACTGGCGAGATTCTGTACCAACTTCTCGGCAATGGCCAAGCAAGGTGAACTCGACCCTGTGCTTTGCCGTGATGACGAAATTAATCTGATGATCGATATTCTGTGTCGTCGCCGCAAAAACAACCCGATTGTCGTTGGTGATGCCGGTGTCGGTAAAAGTGCCGTTGTAGAAGGCCTCGCTCAGCGCATCGTTGATGGCAACGTGCCGGACTCGTTGAAAGGCATTGATCTGATGTCCTTGGACTTGGGTTTGCTGCAGGCGGGTGCTTCTGTAAAAGGTGAGTTCGAAAAACGCCTGAAAGCAATCATTGATGAGGTAAAAACCTCTCCGGTTCCTATCATTCTTTTCATCGACGAAGCCCACACCATGATTGGTGCAGGCGCACAGGAAGGTGGCGGTGACGCGGCGAACCTGTTGAAGCCAGCTCTGGCACGTGGTGAGCTACGCACCGTCGCGGCAACTACTTGGAAAGAATACAAAAAGTACTTTGAAAAAGACCCAGCATTGAGCCGTCGCTTCCAACTGGTGAAGCTGGACGAACCGAATGTCGAGCAAGCAGTGGATATCATGCGCGGTTTGCATGGCGTTTACGAAAAATCTCACCAAGTGCTGATCAGTGACGACGCTCTGGTGGCAGCGGCGGAGCTTTCCGAGCGTTACGTCTCTGGCCGTCAATTGCCGGACAAAGCCATCGACGTGCTAGACACCGCCTGTGCACGGATCGCGATTAACCAGAGTTCACCACCGCGTCGTCTGGCAGAGTTGGAAACCCGCACCATTCAGCGTCAACGCCAAATCGATATGTTGAACCGTCAGGCAGAGCTTGGCTATGACGTAGACGAAGCGCTGCTTGCATCACTCGAAGCTGACGAAGCAAAAGATCTCGAAGAGCAGGGGGCTTTGCGTGAAGCATGGCGTGTTCAGAAAGATCTGGTTGCTGATGTGATTGAAAAGCGTCAGCAGATTCTTACAGTGCCATCAGAAGATGAAGAGCCACTGAGCGACGAGGATCGCGAAGCCATTCGCAATGAATTACGCGGTTTTTATGCCGAGCTTGACGCCATTCCACACACTGAGCGTTTGGTTCATCCACATGTGGATGCGCAGCAGATCGCCGAAGTGATTGGTGACTGGACGGGTGTTCCTGTCGATCAGATGAACACTGATGAATTGAGCCGTATTACCCACCTTCCAGAACTGCTGGGTAATGAAATCAAAGGCCAGGATGTTGCGCTGGAAGTGATTCACCGTCACTTATTGACTGCTCGTGCTGACCTGCGCCGTCCAGGTCGTCCGAAAGGGGCTTTCTTGCTGGCTGGGCCAAGTGGTGTCGGCAAAACCGAGACTGTGGTGCAACTTGCCGAACTTCTCTACGGCGGCAAGCAATTCCTGACCACCATTAACATGTCTGAATATCAGGAGAAACATACCGTTTCACGTCTGATTGGCTCGCCTCCGGGGTATGTAGGCTATGGCGAGGGCGGCATCTTGACCGAAGCTATCCGCAAAATGCCTTACTCCATCGTGCTGCTTGATGAAGTAGAAAAGGCGCACCCGGAAGTGTTGAATCTCTTCTATCAAGCGTTTGACAAAGGCGAACTGGCGGACGGTGAAGGCCGTGTGATTGATTGCCAGAATGTAGTCTTTTTCCTCACTTCAAACCTGGGCTATCAGACCATCGTCGATTACGCAGAACAACCGCAACTACTGGAAGAAATGCTGTATCCAGAGCTGGCCGCTTTCTTTAAACCAGCACTGCTGGCGCGTATGGAAATTGTGCCTTATCTGCCACTTAGCGGCGATACGCTCAATGCCATTATCAAAGGCAAGCTAAGCCGCTTAGTGAAAGTGTTTGCCCAGCGTTATGACGCGGAAACAGAAATTGATGATGCGCTGGTGGGCGAAATTCAACGCCGTGCTACGCGCTCGGAAAATGGCGCCCGCATGCTTGAAGCCATTATCGAAGGTCAATTGCTGCCACCAGTATCGCTGGCTTTGCTCAATAAGCTTGCCGCTAGAGAGCCTGTGCAGCGCGTTTATCTCACCGCAGAAGACGGCGAGTTTGTCAGCGAGGTGGAATAAGCAATGGCAGATTGGCTTTCACTGGCAGCAACACTTTCTGGTATCCGTGATCAGCAAACGCTCGCGGACACCTTTGTTGATGCGTTGAAATCAAACCTGCAGATCAGCAATGTGTGGGTCATGCTCCCTTGCCAGCAGGGCAGAAAGCTGTGCGCCAAGGGTAATGGCCAACATTTTGACTGGGAAGTGGACGATTTCAGCCATCCGTTTGCGCATGTTTTCCAATCCTCATCAGCCATGCTGCTGGATCCAACCAAGTTAAATTACTGGCAGGAAAATGCGGTTTTCGTTGAGCTCATGAATCATCGCAAGCGCGGTGAAAGTGTATTGGTGATGCCGCTTCCGCCGGGCGCGAGAAAAACCAAAGCAATTCTGACTATCACAGGTTCTTCTCATGAACTGAGCAGTTTGCTGGCTGATCCTCAGTGGCAAAGCATTTGCGAGATCTTCATTAACCAAAGCCAGATTATTCAGGATTTGGGTGAAGAGCATCGCCAGATTTCAGCGCTGAGTTCATCCATCAAGCGTATTCGCAACGATGAGCAGAAGCGCGAACAAGCTTATGAGCTGAAAAACGTATTGATTGGCGAAAGCCGACTGATGCAGGAAATGCGAGAGAAAGTCGTTACTGTGGCGCAATCTTCGTTGAACGTGCTGATTTGTGGCGACACAGGAACGGGTAAAGAACTGGTTGCCCGCGCGGTACATGAACTTTCAGACCGCAAAGGAAAGCCGTTTATCGCCATCAACTGCGCGGCGATTCCTGAAAACCTCCTGGAAAGTGAGCTGTTTGGTCATGCGAAAGGTGCATTCTCTGGCGCTGACCGCGCCAAGCAAGGACTGATTGCTGATGCGCAGGGTGGCACATTGTTCCTTGATGAAATCGGTGACATGCCGTTGGCACTGCAAGCCAAGCTGCTGCGTGTGCTTGAAACCCGCACTTACCGTCCAGTGGGCGCTTCCAGCGAAGTGAATGCAGATTTCCGCTTGGTAGCGGCGACACATGTGGCGATGGAAGAAAAAGCCGAAGAGGGCAGTTTCCGTCGAGATCTTTACTACCGTCTGAATCAGTTCCCGGTCTTCATGCCAGAGCTGAATATCCGCAAAGAAGATGTTCCAGAGCTTTGTAAACACTTCATTGCTGAATACAACAAGCAGGCAGGCGTGCACATTGCAGGTATTCGCTATGCCGCGCTGGATTTGCTGAATCGACATAGCTTTCCTGGGAACGTACGTGAATTGAGAAACCTCATTGAATACGCCTGTGCGCTAACGGTGAATGGTGAAGAAATTACCCCTTCAAGCTTTAGCGGTCGCGTGTTGCAGCAAACCAGCCCAGTCGCCGCGAATTCTGATGATGTGAATTCTGAAAGTTATATCGGCGTGGATATTGATGACATCAACAACCTCAAGGCTGCTGTTCAGAACTTCGAAAGCAGCGTGATTCGCTATCGTCTGTCCAGTTACGGCGGCGATCGCTCAAAAGCTGCGGAAAGCCTTGGTTTACCCAAACGTACTCTCGCGCACAAATGCCTGAAAATGGAGATTGACTGATATGACGTACCAACCAATCTCTTTGTGTTTAATGGCGGGGCTGGCGCTCTCAAGCGCAAACACGCTGGCAAACGAGACTGATAACAAGGCACTGATTCAAAGCGCCTCAGAGTGTGTGAATATTCCAGCAAGGCTCGACCGGTTGGCGTGTTTTGATGAGGTGTTCAAAACGCCTGTTTCTGGTCAGCCAGAAGCTAGTGTCATTGTGCAAAAACCGGAAGCATGGGAACGTGCTAAACAGAGCGAATCTGAACGAAATGAAGATGAGACCGGTTTTGCGCTTCGCTATGCCAATCGGGCTGAACCTAAATCTGGCATTTGGATGACAGCGACTGCATTGCCTGACAGAAACCAGAAAAAGAATGAAATGCCCATTCTGATGTTCAGCTGTATCGACAATATCAGCCGGGTTGAGTTGATACTGCCAACCGCAACATCTGAGGGCAAAGCGGAAGTGATGGCTTCTTCAGGTTACAGTGTCACACAGCGTTGGTTAAGCGATGACACTGGCAACATCATGCGTGCGGGTCGTGGTATTCCAGCTATTGATGTGATGAAGGCTTTGATGTCCGGTCAACGCGCGGTGCTTCGCTCTGATTTGGAGGCGATCGGTAACCTGACGTTTGATACTGCCGATTTACGCGAGAGCATCAAACCCATGCGCCAGACATGTCGTTGGTAGAGGAGCAAATCATGGATATGCAAACCTACCGAGAGAGAGTCGCGAAGCCGATTGCCGGAGAAAACCCGGTCGGTGAACGTCTGCTTGACGATGCGCTGTTGGACTTTGTTGAAACACAAATGATGAAAGTCGGCTCACTTTCTCACGCAGAAGTGCAGTGGGGGGAAGCTGAACAAAGTGCGATGAAGCTGATTGAGACGCAAACCAAAGACCTCAAACTGCTGACTCATCTTCTGCAGTGTTTGCAGTATCAGTCTTCACCGGAGCGTTTCACTCTATCGGTGTTTATCCTGGCGGATTTCATCGCAGCCTACTGGGAGACTTGTTATCCCGCTCCCGGCCCGCGTGGCGTATTGCCGCGTCGTAAGTTCTTTTACCAGATTGTTCAGCGCACTGAGAAAGCGGCTGAGAAGCTCGACTTCTCCATGTTCGATGTCGATCAGAAAGAAGACGTGGAGAACGCGCTAAAAGAACTCGAAGCGGCGGCAGAAGAAAAAGATCTGCCGACAGAAGGTGTGTTAGATATCGCTTCCTTGCTGAAACGAAAACTGGCAAATCCAGAGCCGCAAGTTCAACAGGCACCTTCGTCTACACCCTCTGAAACGGCGTCCTCGTCAGCCAGTGCACCTTCTCCGAAACTGGAGATAGACGGTAGTTCAGACCGCGCTGTTAAACAAACGCTATTGAAAGTGGCTGAGTTTGTCTCTGAGTTGGATGGCGGCATTGCATTGGCACTGCGTCTTCGTCGCTTTGCCGTGTGGTTCTCTATTACCTCTGCGCCGGATGCAGAGGCGAACGGTGAAACACAGCTTATGCCGGTCTCAGCAGACCGCATTTCAGAGTATGAAGATCAACTTAGCCGAGGTGCTGACCACGCGCTTTGGCGCAAGGTAGAACAGAGCCTCACAGTCGCACCTTACTGGATTGACGGTCATTTTCTCAGTTATCGCATCGCGCTCAAACTCGGCAACACAGAGTGGGCAGATACCATCGCTTCGGAAGTCCGGAGTTTTGTGAAGCGTGTGCCTGCAGTGGCCGAGCTTAGCTTCAAAGGCGGCATGCCTTATGTCGGCGAAGAAACACGTCGTTGGCTTGATGAAGGTGACACCTCAAGTACGGGCTCAGCAACCACCTCTGATTGGGATGGAAAGCGTAAAGAAGCATTCACCCTCGCAGATGAAGGCGGCCTGTCGGTGGCGTTAGCCATGCTCAATGATGGCCTATCAACATCCAAAGAACCCAGAGACCAGTTTTATTGGCGCATGCTCTCAGCAGATGTCATGAAGCGTCACAACCTTTCTGCCATGGCAGATCAGCACTACCACCAACTTTTAGAGCAGGCCAACCATACCTCGCTCACCGATTGGGAACCCGCATTGATTCAACGTTTAGAAAACATTGCGAAGTCATAATTTAAGCAGGGATCGAAACAAATGTTCAGCAAGTTAAAATCGCTTCTTCTGAAAATGCTACCCGCCATGAAATCGGCGTTACCTATATTGCTGGTGGCCATTTTCGTCTTGATCAATGTCGCGATATGGTGGGCGGGTCCGTGGCTTAAAATTGACGAGAGCCACCCGCTGGAGCCCGTTACAGCTCGCCTTATTACCAGTGTAATTTTCTCCCTTTTCTGGTTGGCGGCTTGGGGCTTTTTGCAATGGCGAAAACTCAAAGGTTACCATGCAGATCAGGCGCGGGAACGTCAGCTACAGGAAGACCCAATCCAACGCTATGAAGAGCGTCAGGAAGCTGAGCTCAATCAGGTGATGACTGCGCTACATAAGAGCCTGAACAAGCGAAACTACCTGTATGCTTTACCTTGGTATTTGGTCCTTGGGCCAGAGAATGCGGGTAAAACCAGCTTAATTAACCGTTCAGGCCAGAACTTTGTTTTCTCATCTGTCATGCGTGCATCGGGCACGAAAAGTGAAAATCCGTTTTCCTTTGACTGGTGGATTGGTGATGACTCAGTACTTATCGACCCCGATGGTGAGCTGCTAACGCAACGGGCAACGAGTAGCGATGGTGAAGGGGAGATGGAGCGCCGCCTCTGGATCCACTTCGTCAGATGGCTTGAAAAAACGCGAAGCCGCCGCCCATTAAACGGTGTGGTGATTGCGCTGGATGTGGCGAAGCTTGCCACTGCCACGACGACTGAGCGTCTCGCGCACGCTAACCTGATCCGTGCCCGTCTGCGTGAGCTGATGGAAACCCTGTCTACCCGTCTGCCTGTTTATGTATCGCTGACTAAGCTCGACTTGCTTCATGGATTCGAACCCTTCTTCCGCAACTACTCGAAAGCTGAGCGCGAAGAAGTCATGGGATTCACTTTTACACTCGATTCCGTGGATGATCTTGATAGTTGGTTAAATGAGTTTGATAAAGACTTCGGGCAGTTTGTCGAGCGCGTTAACAAGATGCTGCCAACAGCTTTGATGCAGTGTTTCGATGGTGAAGATCGCACTGCAATCTACAGCTTTAGCCGCCAGATGGCAGGTCTGCACGATGTGTTGAAACAATTCCTGCAAGATGCGTTCGGAAGTGATCAGTTCTCCACTTCAGCACTGGTGCGTGGGGTATATTTCACCTCTGTATATCAACAGGGTGTGCCAACCAATGCGTTCATCGATTCTGCCTCTCGCCGCTATGGTATTTCCCATGCGGTGAATACGGCACAAAACGCTGCAAACTCGACCACTTACTTCACGCAGAACCTTTTCAACAAAGTGATCTATCCGGAAGCAGGTTTGGCGTCGGATAACTTCCGTGTGGCGAAAACCAAGCGCCGCGTGATCATGTTGTCGGCCGTTGCCTGTGGTATTGCGTCAATTCTATTGATCGGTTCCTGGCACAAGTACTACCTGAAAAACGTTAAACAGGCGGATGCAGTATTAGCCAAGGTTAACGAATACGAGAACAACTATGCATCTGAGGCGATTATCGATAATGGCGTCGATATCCTCGCGCCGTTGGATACGATTCGTCAGGCAACACTGGAGTTTGGGTTTTTCCGTGAAAAACCGAAGTTCATTTCAGATTTAGGTTTGTACCAAGGCCATGTCATTGGGCCACAAGTCGAAAGCACGTATCTCAGCCTGCTTGAAAATCGTTACTTGCCAGCTTTGATGAAAGTGGCAGCTGCAGATGTTGTTGGTGCAGACGATGACGAGAACAAACTGGGATCGCTGCGTGTTTTCCGCATGATGACGGACGATGATGGTCGTTATCAGAACATGGTGCAGAATTATTTTGCCAGTAAGTGGCAAGAACAGTACGAAGGCGACCGTGAAACACAAGAGCGCCTGATGCAGCACTTGGATTACGCGATGGAGCATACCGATCTGGTGGGTGATCGTGTTGATGGGCAGGAAGATGCAGAGAGAGTGCTGGCGCCATACGATGGACTTATTTACAACGCTCAGCGCGAACTGAGCCGTATGCCAATCGAGCAACGTGTTTATCGTAACCTCAAGCAAGCGTCGACGGCGATTTTAGGTTCTCCAGTCAATTTGGCAACCTCCATCGGACCTGTGTTTGATGTGGTCTTTACCGAGCGTGTTTCGGAAGCGAACAACCTTGATATCCCCCGTATCCTGACCAAGAAAGGTTTCGAAACCTACTTCATTCCTGAATCAGACTCTGTTTCAGAATTGGCGCTGGTAGATAGCTGGGTGTTGGGGCAGGTTGAATCGATAGATTTCTCTGATGAAGATAAGCGCGTATTGAGAGATAAGATCCGCAGCCTGTATGTGGCGGATTACTCCGATACCTGGCGTCGTGCGACTAACGATATCGATGTGAAATCTTTTCCGGATATCTACAACGCAGTGCTTGTGCTGGAAAGTGTTACAGGTAACAACCAGCCTCTGCACCGCTTGCTTGAAGAAGTCACGGATAACACAGATTTATTCCCGGCCTTGCCTGAAGGCGACGCAGCAAAAGAAGAATTGCTCAAGTCTCCGCGCTATCGTGTTGCAGCGATGGTTGATAACCAATTCTCCTCATTGAATGGACTTTCGGAAACCGAACCGGGTAAACCGATTTACCTTGATGAAGTGATGGATGCGGTCACCCAATTGACAGCTTACATGAAGTCAATCAACGATGCTCCGGATGTCGGTAAAGCGGCATTGGACGCGACCAAAGCGCGTCTCTCGCTGAACAACTCTGATCCTATTTATGTGCTGCAGCGCATTGCGTCTGGCATGCCACAACCTTACGACATCATGCTGAAAAAATTGGCAGATGAGAGCTGGTATGTGATTCGTCAGGAAGCCATTCGTTATCTGGAAGTTCGCTGGGCGGCGGATGTATTCAATCCGTTCCAAAGCAAACTCGCCTCGCGCTATCCGTTCAATGTACGTTCATCTAAAGATGTGGCGCTGGAAGACTTCGAAGCTTTCTTTGCCCCTAATGGCATTCTGAATAACTTCTACGAGACCAATCTGCGAATGTTCCTCGAAGATACGGGTGAATTTACTTCAGAAGAAGGGGGTAAAACCCTTATCCGCCGGGATGTGCTGAATCAAATTGACCGTGCAAGAGCGATTCAAGGTGCGTTCTTCAATCGTAAGGGCGTGCTGGATGTGGAGTTCACGCTTGAGCCGATTGAGCTGAGCGCAAATAAAAGACGTTCTGTCATCAACATTGATGGTCAGTATGTTCAATACAGCCACGGACCGCGCAAAAACGTAGGATTGGTATGGCCAAATACACTTCGTGAAGCTGCGGTCAGTAAAGTCACTCTGGTTCCTGTGGCAGCGAATGCTTCGCCAAGAGGGATCAGTATTCGAGGACCTTGGGCGTTTTTCCGCTTGCTGGAACAGGCCGAGGTTGTGGGATCAAGCTCAACCAGTGTTGATTATCGCTTTAACATTGACGGTGGAAACGTGATGTACCGTCTGCACTCTGAAGCAGACAGCAATCCGTTTACGGCGTCGATATTCCGAGGATTCAACCTGTCGCGGACCCTATATTAACGACAATAAAACCAAGCTACCAAAGGTCAACTGACCCTTTATCAACCGACAATAGGTAGCTTGATATAAAAACAAGGACAAACACAGTGTCGCAGTGGATGTTGACGGACATCGATGGCGTAAAACTGGCAGAAAATAGCGCAAAACTGCGGGACTCTTCTGACTACCAGAAAATACGCAGCGAGATAAACCGACGCTTTAACCCGCTTGCTGGCTCGACGAACTGGACGAAGGTTCGTGAGCTTTGTGAAAAAGTGGCAATAGAAGAAGGGGCAGATCTTCTCGTTGCCATCTACTTCACGGTTGCCTCGATGAAAACGCAGGGCCTTTCCGGTTTTGCTAACGGTTTAGAACTTCAGGTGGCGGTGTTGCGTGCGCCTGACGATGAGAACATGCCTCATGCTAAACGTGCTGAGCTCTATCGCTGGATGCTTGGACGTATCGGCGAGGAGGTTCGCGCGATTCAGCCAAGTATCGGCCAGCTTCGTGATTTATACCGTTGTGAGCGCGCCCTTGAAGCGATAGATAGAAATCTTTCCAAAGATGGCGGAGGTAAAGTCGACGATTTGGACGTGCTTGGCTTTACCATCTTCGAGCATATCGATCGCTTAGAGCGCCAAAGCAAAGGTGTTGCAATCGCGCCTCCTTCCGTTGAGGTAGAAGTGAAAAAGCAAAACGTCGGTGCAATGATTTTTATCAGTGGTCTGCTTGTTGGTGCAGCTTCGCTTTACGGACTGTTGGAAGTGCAGGGGAGCGCTGAAACGCCGCTTTCAACCCTGACTATTGCGGGCGCTGAACCCAAGGTCATTTCCTTGGAAGAAGCACAATCGATCCGTGCGGAATACGGCTCTCAGGCTTTGAAAGAATATCAGGCACAGTTGCTTCCAAGTTATGCTGACAAAGTGTCGATACTGACAGCATCGAATATTGGCGATAACTTTGCAGCGGGTATGGAATATGCCGATAGTCTTCAATACCTTTTCCCTGATACGCCGGAAGCGGAACAGGTCGCCAAGTCACTTCAACACTGGCAGTCTGGATTAGTTGCAGAATTTGATGCAATAAATGAAAAATTCGAAACCGCCCGAACTCGAGCTGCGAATATCAGCTTGTATGCCAAAAGTGGTCGAGCAGACCAGGTTCAAGCTCTCGCTCGAGGGTTGGAAAATTACGCTATTAGTTTGTCTCCGCTAGTCGCCCGAATTTCTTTTGCTGAAAAACTGATCAGTGATGGTGACGTTGAAAAGGCGAAACAGGAGCTAGATGTCTTAGATAAGCAACTGAAAGCATTAGTGATGAAAAAGATGTTAGTGAGAGAGACGTTGTTTGAGAGTGAGCAATTAGAAGTTAAGCAAGAATAGGGAGCCATTTGGCTCCCTATTCTGTGTAGGTGTGAGTTGGATTTAAAAACTCAGCGACGGACCAAATACGAGAGCATCGTTGCTGTTGTCGGCTTGTATGAGGAGGAATTAGTAGTTGCTCCAACTAACTTTCACCCCGTCGCCGCTTGGCTTACGACGTGAATTGTTGGGTTTGCGATTATTCGGCTTAGCCTTGTTTGAGTTTGGTTGGCTTGCATTGCCATTGCCATTGCCATTGCCAGCGCGGCGCGGCTTACCTTCACCGTTGTTCGTGCGATTGCCAGTATTGTTACCCGCTGGCTTTTGGCCCTGCTGTCCGCCATTACGAGGCTTACCTTTATACGGCTTTTTCTTCTGTGGCGCTTTGTCAGTGTTTGGCTGACCGTTGTTGGCTTTTGTCACACCTGATTTAGGTGCTGCTTTTGCCTCTCCGTTTTGAGCTTTTGGTTTTTTAGGCTTTTTCGGTTTCTTTGCTTTGATGGGGCGAGTATCCAGCGCCTTCTCTGGCAGTGCATTGGTTGGTTTGAAACCTTCCAGTTCCTCACGGCGTAACAGGTGTTGAATCAAACGCTCTATACCAAACAGATCATCTGCGTCGTCCGCACACACCAGTGAAACTGCTTTGCCGGGTTCACCTGCGCGACCAGTACGACCGATGCGGTGAACATAGTCTTCAGCCACATGTGGAATTTCAAAGTTCACCACTTGTGGCAGTTGTGGAATGTCGATACCACGGGCTGCAATGTCAGTAGCAACCAGCACGCGAACGTCACCGGATTTAAAGTCAGCCAGCGCTTTAGTACGGGCGCTTTGGCTCTTGTTTCCGTGAATAGGCGCAGCAGTGATGCCCTCATCGTTCAGGAAGTGGGAAAGCTTGTTGGCGCCGTGCTTGGTGCGGGTGAATACCAGTACCTGTTTCCAGTCGCCATCTTTAATCAGCTTTGCCAGCATGGCTGGTTTCTTTTTCTTGTCCGCTGGGTAGATCCATTGCTCAACGGTGCGAGCTGTTGAATTCGCTGGCGTTACAGAAATCTCCACAGGGTTGTTAACCAAGCCTTTCGCCAGGTCGCGGATTTCATCAGAAAACGTTGCAGAGAAAAGCAGGTTCTGTCTGTTCTTCGGCAGCAGATCGAGGATCTTTTTGATGTCGCGGAAGAAGCCCATATCCAGCATGCGGTCTGCTTCATCCAATACAAGCACTTCAAGCTGCGAGAATTTCACCGCGTTTTGCTGATAAAGGTCCAGCAGGCGGCCAGGAGTCGCCACCAGAATATCCGTACCTTTGCGAAGGTTCATCATTTGAGGGTTAATCTTCACGCCGCCGAAAACCACGCTGGAGCGCAGGCGAAGGTGGCGGCTATAAACCACTGCATTTTCGTGTATCTGTGCCGCCAACTCGCGGGTTGGGGTCAGGATCAGTGCACGAATGTGATTCGGACGCGTACGCGAACCTTCGCTCAAACGCTCAAGGATCGGCAGAACGAAACCCGCGGTTTTACCTGTACCTGTCTGCGCAGCGGCCATGACGTCCTTCCCTTCCAGGACAGCAGGGATTGCCTGAGCCTGAATAGGAGATGGTGTGTCGTAACCTTTTTCCTGAATAGCACGAAGGATTGGCGCAGAAAGACCTAGATCGGTAAAACCCATAAATTAACTTCTCGGTAAGTGAGTGCCCAAAAACGGGCTCGGTCGGCAAGTGTGCCGAAGACTGGGACAAAGGGGCGCTATTCTGCGCTTTTACCTTGGATAGGGCAATGAATATCTGAAAATGGCTGGATGGGGGTATATGTATGTGACGATTTACGCCAAACATCAATCATAAATACAGGCACTGCTTCAAGGATAAGACGTTGATGATCAGTGCGCTAGATATACTCAGTTGAATATCCATTCGGATCTATCCTATGCAGAAACCTTCCCATTTACTTATCGCATGCAATGAATGTGGATTAGTTTCTGCCATTCCTCATATGGAAGGCAGCAGTAAAGCGAGTTGCCCTCGATGCGGGCATACACTGGTGAGACAGGTCGAAAACAGTGCTTCCAAAGTGCAGGCATACGGTACTTCCTGCCTTGTCATGCTGCTGCTCAGTTGTGTTTTTCCTTTTATGTCATTCAGTGCCAGTGGGATCAGCAACAAGATTTCATTGTTGGATGCGCTGGAGGTCTTTCATACTTTCGACAACAACGCGCTCGCCGCTATGTTGCTCATCACTATTATTGTTTTGCCTGCTATATACATCAGTCTTGTGATGTTCCTTTTTCATGTGGCGAACAAATCTTCTAAGGGTAGGGAAGTGAATACGCCACCTTCACTGTTAAAACAACTTAGCCGCTTGGTATTTCGCGCAGAGATTTGGTTGCTGGTAGATATCTTCCTGGTTGGCGTGATTGTCAGTCTGGTGAAGATTGCCTCATTGGCAGACGTGGAGCTGGGTACCGCTTTCTGGACTTACTGTGCTTACAGTACGCTGGTCGTGTTTTTCTCCCGGGCGATTGATAAAGAATGGCTGTGGGAAAACCTGTTTCCAACCTATACGAGTAGAGACGTTAAACCGGGTGATACCCACCTCTCAGGAAATCACATTGGCTGTCGTGTCTGCCAACAAATCAACGAACCTCAGCACAAACATTGTCAGCGCTGCGACAGTCGACTTCATCCCTATAATCCAGCCATGAATGTAGGCTGGTCGTGGTCTTTTCTGGTTAGCGCCGTCATTTTCTATGTGCCAGCGAATCTCTATCCGATGATGTACACCGCCAGCCTTGGAAGCATTGAACGTTCTACCATCATGGATGGCGTTGTCCTGCTTTGGAATCTGGGGTCTTACCCCATCGCCGCCATCATCTTTATTGCCAGCGTATTCGTGCCCATGACCAAAATGCTGATCATGGTATGGCTGCTGAGAGCTGCGAATAGCGGTGTGGCAGAAGACAGTGACGCACTAAAAAAGCTCAAATACTACCGCTTTACTGAACTCATTGGTCGATGGTCAATGATTGATGTCTTTGTGGTCGCCATTCTTTCCGCCTTGGTCAATCTCAAAGGGCTGATGAGCATTAGCCCTGGGCCCGCAGCATTCTATTTTGCGCTGGTGGTGTTTTTCACTATGTGTGCCGCATTGATTTTTGACCCCCGTGTTTTCTGGGGACCGCTTAAACATCGTGACGCAGCAAGCACATCACCAGTCTTAAATGACGCTGTATAACAACGAAAAACAAGAGATAACAACGTATGAGTGATGAAGAACAAGTCACCGCGAAAGTGAAAAAAGGACGTTCCTTTTCTGCGGTTTGGATTCTGCCGATAGTGTCTCTTGCTGTGGGTATTTGGATGTTTTACCAATACGAGAGTAACCAAGGCACCTTAATCACTTTGCACGTTCAAACGGCAGATGGCTTAGAAGCGGGCAAAACCGAAATCCGTGCCCGTGATGTCAAAGTCGGCGTAGTCACAGATGTTCAGCTCAATAGTGATTATTCCGCCATTGTCGTTAAAGCAAGGATGGATAAGACCGCGGATCGTATGCTTCGGGAAGATGCCACATTCTGGGTGGTGAAACCGCGCATTGGTAAGGAAGGGGTTTCAGGACTCAGTACTTTGCTTTCAGGGGCATATATTGCGCTGCGGCCGGGTGTGTCAAAAGAATCTCAGGATACGTTTACTGTGCTTGAAGTGCCTCCCATTGCACCGCCCGATGCAAAAGGGCTTCGACTTGTGCTGACTTCGCCAAAAGCCGGGAAGCTCTCGGTGGGGGACCCTGTGCTTTTCGAAGGTTACACCGTTGGTCGCGTTGAACGGGTCGGCTTTGATTTGGAGAAAGAAAAGGCGACATACCAGCTTTTCATTTTCCAGCCTTACGATGCATTAATTCAGAGTGAAACCCGTTTCTGGCTAACGTCCGGGCTGGATATTCGCCTCAATGCCCAAGGTTTTGCGGTGCAGATTGCTTCGCTTGAATCTCTTGTGAGCGGTGGCGTGAGTTTTGGTGTGCCGGATGGACAAGCGAAAGGGTATCCCATTACGGAACAAATGACGCTATTTAAGCTCTATGATGATCTAAAGCAGGTTCAGGATCAGATGTTCGACAACTATCTGGAATACGCGTTGCTGTTCAGCGAATCCGTCCGCGGATTGAACCCAGGCGCACCTGTGGAGTATAGAGGTGTCCGAATCGGCACAGTGAAAAAGGTGCCGCTCCATCTTACGGATAAAAAGCGGGGCTTTGCTTCCAAGCAAATTCCTGTGCTTATTCACATCGAGATCGAGCGCATTCTTGAACCGGACGTGGAAATCACGCCGTCTGAGTTGAAAGAAGCGTTTGCCGCCGAGTTTAAGCATGGGCTTCGCGCAACATTGAAAACCGGGAACTTGTTAACCGGTGCGCTTTATATCGACACCGACTTTTTCCCTGATGAGGCCAACAGTGAGTTTTTAACAAGCTATCGCGGGTATGACTTTTTCCCTTCCGTATCTGGTGGTTTCGCTCAATTTCAACGTCAGATTGGCAGCATTCTTAACAAGATTAACAAGCTTCCTGTTGAAGGTGTGTTGACCTCTCTTGAAGAAACGTTGGATGCTTCCCAGGAAACGATGGCAACCCTAAATTCCGCGGGTAAAGAGCTGGATGGATTGATTCAGCGTCTAGATGGCTTGCTTGCTCAGGACGGAGCCCAAAACCTCCCTCAAGAATTGAGAGAAACGTTGGAAGAACTTCAGCGAACCTTACGCGGCTTCAACCCGGATTCAGAGTCTTATCAGAAACTTCAGGAAGCGCTGACAGGTTTTAATGACGCGATGGACGGATTCAGCCCGCTAATGAAAAAGCTTAATCAGAAGCCAGATTCTCTGATATTCGGTGAAAGCCAACTTTCTGATCCTATTCCAGTGAAAGGAGACCGCTAATGAAGAAGCCTTTGCTTGGATTGCTTTTCGCCGCTTTGTTGGCAGGGTGCAGCAGCACACCGGATTTAGCGACCAAAACCTATCTGCTTCCAAAAGCAAAATCCTCAGATGCTGCATTGAGGAAAAGTCAGCCAATATTGTTGATCCAAACTGTGAAAGTGGCTGGGTATTTGGCGGGCGAGGGGATTGCGTACCAAACCTCCGACACTGAGATTGTTATTGCCCAAAACAACCTTTGGGGAGAAAGCCTGTCGCAGCAAGTGACTGAGCGTTTGGTCAACCAACTGCGAACGTATCAGACAGATTATTGGCCTATGTACCCAAATGCATCATTGAATAGTGTGGAAATGCCCAGACTTCAGGTAAACATCAATCGCTTTGATGGAGACTATTTGGGCAATGCCACCGTGGCGGGTGATTGGGTCTTATTGGGAGCCGATGGAGATGTGATTGAGTCCCGAACTTTCTATGCGCAGGAACCCCTGGAAGACGAAGGGTATCAGGCCTTGGTGAATGCACTGTCAAAAGCGCTAGACTCCGCGGTTAGGAACATTGGCTTTGATCTCAATAAAGTGTCGTTTCGCTAATCAAAGTCATAGGATGACTGTCATCTCACTGTCATAATTCATCCCCAAGATCCTGCACCGAAAAATAAAATTAGGGAGATTCGGATGACACATCCAACTTGGGAATTGCCGGTAGAGTCTGGCGCATTAATTTTGACCCCTTGCCCGGGAACCAAAGAGATTTCGTTGTTGGAGAGCCTTCAGCAGCTCAAAGCGCAGGGTGCGACGGCAGTTGTAACTGCGATTAACGAAGAAGAAATGGTATCCAAAGGCGTTGAACAACTGGGTGAACTGGTTCAGGAACTCGGTATGGAGTGGTTCCACATCGTTATTGAGGACGATGAAGCACCAGACGCGACGTTCATGGCGAAGTGGGAAGCGAGCCAATCTGAATTGCATGAAGCGATCGCAAACGGTGACAAGGTTGTCATGCACTGCATGGGTGGTTCAGGCCGCACCGGTTTGCTGGCTGCGCACTTATTGCTAGAGCGCGGTTGGGAGCTGGAAGATATTATTCGTGACGTTCAGGCGCTTCGTCCGGGCGCGTTCACCAAACAGCCTCAAATCGATTATATCCACGCTTTTGTGAGTAAGTGATACCTCAAGGGCGGTTCACAAAAAGCCGCCCTTTACTTCTCTTTGCTATCTATCTTGATGATGGATTCCGTCGATTAACTCACCACTATAACCTCTCAACCCATCCAGCTAATTTCTGTCTATGTATGGAAAATCATACCATTCAAGAAAGAAATACATATTTTTCAATGAAAATTACTGTCAAGTTGTAAGAACGATTACATTGTTTCTAATGCACTGAAAGTTAGACGTTAGAACACTCGTGCTTTTTTCATCGCTTGCCTGCTAAGACTGTCTGACTCTTGCTTTTGCGACACGCCAAACTTTGATAGTTAGCCATCATCCTTTGTGTATTGCAGCACTGATACTGTGTCTGTAGTGGCATATCTTCCGTACGATGATTTAGTCATTTTTAGTCGGGGATCTGTCAGACCACTGTGCCGCTCCCAACGCCAGTTAAATCGATTTCTGTCATGGTTGAGGAGGTCACTCATGCCCGTTGCACTGACATATCCCGGCGTTTACATCCAGGAAATTCCCAGCGGCAGCCGCTCAATAAGTGGTGCTGCGACATCTATCGCTGCGTTTGTCGGTCGCTTTTCCCGAGGACCTTTGAACACACCGGTTCGTATGTTCCATGTCGGAGATTTTGACACCCATTTGGGGGGCGTTCACACCGACAGCGAAGTTAGCTATTCAGTGTCGCAATTTTTTACAAATGGCGGCGGCGAATCTATCGCGGTACGTATCGGAGGTGGGACAAACGGCAGTGCATCCGTTCAAAGCTGGAATGGTGGTACGACATTGGTGTTTAACGCCGGACGCCAGTTCCAGGGACAATCGGTGACCGACCCCGGTGGCTGGAACAATCACATCCGCATTGATATCGACTACATGACGTCTGATCCGGCTTCACTTTTCAATCTATCCGTTACCGAGATCAGACATGTCGATGGCATTGAAGTCCCCGTTCGTAATGAAACTTATCGCAATGTCTCGATGGTCTCGACCAACACACGCTTCGTGCAAAACGTGGTGAATGATGACTCTGTGCTGGTTCAAATCCCTAATTTTGTCGGGACAGACATGCCCGCACCAAGCGGTTTCTATTCCGATGTGCAGGATCCACTGCAATACGCTGGAGTGGCTGCCAACAATACGCTGCAAATTGATCTCGGGAACGGTGTCCACAACGTAGATGTTGATGCCACCACACCACCTACTACCCCAGCAGGCGCGGCGCTGATGCTGCAAAACGCTATTCGTGATACGCGACCTTCCGACCCACTTTGGGCGCAATGCTTGGTGGTGGTTCGGGGTGACAGATTGGCGATTTTCAGCGGCAGAAACAGCACGCAATATCGGGCCGGACAGGTTATCTCGATTGCCGAATCGGCCGGTGACTTCGGTACCGTGATGGGTCTGGTAGGCGCAGGTGCAAGGGCGAACGTCCAGCAGTACGCGATGAACACAGCAGCACCAGCGGGATTCCAAAGCGCGTCGACTGAGGGCGCAGCAGAAGACCTTTCTCTGCTTTCCATCGCGCAACAAGCCGCGCAATTCCGTGGTAACCGCAATGCCAGAACCGGTATATACGCGCTGGAGGATGTTGATATTTTCAATCTGCTGCTGATACCGGAAGCGTCAGATCTGAACAGCGGTAATGTCGCGGATATGTCGAGCGTAATTAGCCCAGCGATTGCTTACTGTGAAGAGCAACGTGCATTCATGCTGATTGATCCGCCAGAGAATGTGAATAGCGCTGAAGAAGCCATTGAATGGCTGGATGAGGTGGCAGGAGCAGGTCTGCGTCACCGTAACACAGCTGCTTACTATCCTCGCGTTCAGGTGCCTGATCCGAATAACGACAACCGTTTACGGACCATAGCGCCAAGCGGTACTGTCGCCGGTGTATATGCTCGTCGTGATTCGGAAGCGGGAATTTGGACGGCAGCAGCAGGCATCACTGCCAGCCTTCGCAATGTGATTAGTTTCAACCACAACCTCACCAACAATGAGATCGGACAGCTCAACCCCATTGGTTTGAATTGCCTGCGAAATGGCGGCATCAGCGGCAATATCGTTTGGGGGGCTCGAACTCTGCGAGGTGCCAACGAGCTGGCCTCAGAGTGGACGTATGTTCCTGTTCGCCGTACTGCGCTTTTCATCGAAGAATCCCTTTTCCGCGGTCTGCAATGGTCGCTGTTTATGCCGAATGACGAACCTTTGTGGTCGGAAATTGGCATTGCCGTTACCAGCTTTATGCAGGGGCTATTCCGTCAGGGGGCGTTTCAGGGCAGTGCGCCGGAACAGGCTTATCTGGTGAAGTGTGATGCCGAAACGACCACACAAGCCGATATCGACGCCGGTATCGTCAATGTACTGGTGGGCTTTGCGCCCCTCAAGCCTGCGGAATTTGTCGTCGTCAGTCTGCAACTGATGAACAACAGTGGAAGCTAAACTCTCCCGCCGATGGCGTTGGTCATCGGCGACTTCAATGAATTCTATGGACATGTAGCGAGGGGGCGTTATGTCTCAGCTCAACGTGAACGGTCAACGGGTTGTGCCGTATCCCGGGTACAAATTCATCATCAAGGAAGCTGGTGGTGAAGTGTTGGCGGCGGTGCAGAAAGTTTCTGGTCTCAGCCGCACGGTGGAGGTCAATGAATACCGTGCAGGCGGCGATCCATCCCACACGCGCAAGTCGCCAGGGCAGGTGAAATTTGAAGCCATCACTCTGGAAAGGGGTGTGACGGAAAATCTGCAATTCGAACAGTGGGCGAATAAGGTTTGGCGAATCGGCACTGAGCCAGGCGGTGAAGTATCGCTGGCAGATCTCCACAAAAACCTGATTCTGGAAGTGATGAATGAAGCTGGCCAGAAGGTGCTGAGTTACAGCATTTATCGTTGCTGGGTATCGGAGTACAAAGCCCTGCCTGGACTCGATGCTTCCAGTTCAGCGTTCATGATTCAGTCCATCAAAATCGAAAACGAAGGCTGGGAGCGTATGACGGTGACGCCAGCGCAAGAGCCAAGTTTCGTTCATCCGGAACAGTGAGTAGACGCTGATGGGAATGGTATTGCAGGCATTGAATGATAATCGTCAGGTGGAAGTCTGGGAAGCGGCTTCTGCAAGTCGAGCGCAGGAGCGAGCGGCAGTACTGGCGGGGGCGTTTGTGCCTGATTCGCTGAAGCCTTTATTGCCTGATTGGACGGTTGCAGGCCGTGATCATTTATTGATGCTTGCATACCAGCGCCAGTTTGGTGATGCCATCGAAGTAGAAGCGGCTTGCAGTGCCTGTGGAGAGAAAACCAAACTCTCATTTACTGTCTCGCAAATCCTGAGTACCGCCTCACCAGAACTCTCCAGCGCGTGGAATGCGGTGAAGGCTTCTCTGGATACGGATGCGTACCTCCCGGCTTATCACGACGTGGATCTTGAAGGGATCCCTTGTCAGTTTCGTCTTCCTCGTATTGCGGATTTAAGCATGCTGGATAGCAGCGAAGCCATGATGTTTCAATTCGCACAGCGAGTGATCGACCCCGAAGGTTTCCAACAAATCCGCGCTTCTCTGGCTGAGAAGGAGAATGCTGAAGGTGCCTGGGAGGTGCTGTTCGAACAGATTGAACAGCAAATGCTGGCCTGTGAGCCTCTTTCTATTGTGTCACTAAATTCGGCTTGTCCGGAGTGCGGTGCGGAAACCTTGCATCAATTTGATATTGCCAGCCAGTTCTGGGCACAGCTCTCTGCCAGTGTTGAGAAACAGCTTTGGGATGTGCATTTGCTCGCGTCCGCATACGGTTGGTCCAGCCAGGATATTCTCACCATGAGTCCTGCCCGTCGCCGTCGCCACATTGCGATGATTATCGAGTGAGGAGGAGAGTACGATGAGTCGAGGTCTCAGCCAATTTCTTCGCCGCAATGTCTCCGGTGAGCAATCGCTTAAACCTGTTGTGCATTCCTATTACTCCCACGCTGGAGAGACCATATCGAACACAGGGGCAGAATTTGTAAGTGACAGTGTCACTGAGTGGCTGACACCCGAGCCGACAAATTCGAAAGTCGAGCGAACTCCAAACCAGCACAGTGAAACCTCTCCGGCAGCCACATCAAACAATTCATTGTCGCAACGTATTGATAAAAATATTGAAACTGGCTTTCACAGGGAAGTTGACTCCTTACAGCTTCCAACGTCGCCCGATATTCCCGCTTCACCAGATAAGGTGATGAGTCACTCAATAAAGAGTTCCAAAACGGATGTGCAGTTAACTTCCGATGAGCAAGATTCATCAAACGTCGAGCGCCGGGGAATCACAGATAACCAGCCGACGAATTCCACTAACGTTGAGGCTCCCTCAAGTGATTTTAGTCACCCTGAGTCCAACAACATGACCCTCGCGGAGCTGAGGGATTTAGAGCAAGCGTCTCACTCTGTGGTGCCTGAAACTCAGCAACGGTCCGCTAAACGTCGTGACTTCACCAAGCAGGTGGCCGCGTCGATCTTAGGTAATGAATCGGATTCTACCCGAACCGACAACAAGTTATCGGCTTCGCCCGTTGAATCAGCTCTTTCAGCAGCAAGTGAAGGGAGCCCACAAGGCCATCTAGAAGTGTCTGTGACCATTGGTCATGTTTCCATTGTGCCAACGCCAAAAGCGGCAGAGAAAAAAGTGCCAAGCTGGAAGCCGCCAGTCAGCCTGACTGATTACCTCCGTGAACGACAGGAGGGCAAACGGTGAGCAGCGCACTGGCCATTGCAGGTATCACTCAACTTCTCCGGGATTTGCTGAATGATGGCTTGGTTGATCACGATGTGGCAACCATGGTCAACACCAATGTACCTGTTCACGCGCTTCCACCCGACCAAATGTTGGCGCAAGAAGAAGATAATGCGCCTGCGCTGAATGTTTTTCTTTATCACACTGAAGTCAACGCTGCCTGGGCAAACCAATGTTTGCCAACCCGAAACAGCGACGGCGATAGAATCAATAACACACCGCTGCCGCTGGATTTGTATTACATCGTGAGTGCGTATAGCACTGCTGATTTGCACAACGATGTATTGCTTGGCTATGCCATGCAAATTCTTCACGAGCATCCGGGGTTTACCCGCGCAGAAATTCAAACTGCGCTAAACCCTTCACCCGCGATTGCTGCGGGCCTTCCACCGCTTCTCCAAGCGCTGGCAGACACAGGTTTGGCTGATCAGGCTGAGGCGATTCGTATCGCGCCCCACCCAATGCCAGTGTCGGAAAAATCCGCGTTATGGAGCGCATTGCAAAGTCAGTATCGTCCCTCCGCGACTTACCGCGTATCAACCGTGTTGATGCAAGTTGAACAAGGCACGCGGGAAGCGCTTCCGGTATTGACCATTGGCCCCGGAAATACTGGGCCCGATGTCCAGCCAAGTCTGGTTCCGTCAGTTCCCCAACTGGCGCGCATTATCCCTCCCGCCTTGCAGCCCAGTGCAAGGTTGGGAGATACCCTGGACACCGAAGGGTTTGCGCTGGATGGCGCGAATCCTCGATTTACGCTCTCGCATATCTCACAGGAGGTGGAACATACAATCAATGCAGAGGCGGGCGGAACAGCACGCGCGCAGTCAGTGACACTGCCGAATGCTGCAGCCAATTGGGCAGCAGGTATCTATTCACTTCTCTTTACTGCTGACGTTGGTGGTCAACCATTACAATCTAATCAACTTTCCGCCCAAATCGCCCCAGTGATGACCTTGCCGCCCACCAGTGTGGTGCGAAATGGTCAAACTGTGGTTGTCACGTTAAGCGTTACGCCGCATGTTCATCCCGGACAACAAGCCATGATGTGGCTCGGTTCAGAAGGGGCGACGGCGGAATCTGTCGCAGTGGCGACAAACACCCTTGTTTTTATCTTCGGGCCACTGGCTGCAGGCAGTTACCCAGCCAGATTGCGTGTTGATGGTGTCGATAGCTGGTTTATCCTTCGTGACAGACCACCTGTTGCTCCTGACTTTACCCCTCGGGCACCGATTTTCGATCCGACTCAGGTAGTGGTGGTGCCGTAATGTCTGAGTCCATCCAATTTTCTATTTCTGAGCAGCAACAAGCCAAAGAGCTGCAATCTCTTGAGCGCTGGCAGGCGTTGAACAACGCTCATTTAGCCGCCTTGGTAGATTGGGCGCTCAAATTGCTGTCAGACGAAGATAGCACCACATCGTTGGAATCGGTTTCATCCGTAAATGCTCGATTTCGTTCTGAAACTAAAGTGGGCAACCCGATTTCAATCAATGTCTTGAACGATCAGTTTGGACTGAATGAAAGCGACCAGAGCGTATTGGCTTTGGTGATTGCCGCCGCCCTTGAACCATTGGTGGGAGAGCGTTGCGCGACACTTTCCGGCAACCACTCAACTCAATTTCCGAATGCGATGCTTTGTGTATCACGGATTCCGGAATGTGACTGGAGCAGCTTTTCACCGCATTCCCCACTTCGTTATTGGTTGCTGGTGGAATGGCAGCCGTTAGGTTCTGGCGACGGAGTATTGAGTGCCGATGAGCGGGTGGTGAATTTTGCCCGAGGTCTTAGCTATATCGATGAACGTCTTTCCGTATTGCTTGAACCTGCAAATGTGGAATCGGCCACTTCTCTTATGCCATCCCAGCGTCAACAACTGGACGCTGCATTGAATTACCTTTCTCAAAGCCAGCGTTTTGAAATGCAGAGCACCGCGACGGTGTTTGAACTTTTTGGTGATGATGCCTTTGCTAAGCGCACAATGGCGGTCTCTATTTCGACCGAATTAAATATCGGTTTGCAACGCATCAATGCAGTTAATCTACCTTCACGAGCTAACGATTTAGATGCACTGGCAAGACTCTGGCTGCGGGAAGCAAGCCTTATGCCCATGCTTGTTTTGGTGGAAGAAGCTGACGATGCGCTAAAGCAAAAGCTGGTAGCGCAGTTCACCGCGAGATTGCGGGGATTGGTGTTGATTGACACAGGGCGATCTCCAGCAGCCCTTTCGACCAGAAATTTCCCGCTTGAAGTAAAACGACCAACGGTGCAAGAACAGGAATCGATTTGGTCAGAGTTGCTTCCGGTTGAAGACAAACAGCTCCCTGCAAGATTGGCCGAACAGTTTTCGATGAGCGAGCCAGACATTTTCCGCTCCGCTTCAGTGGCCGCTGCGCAAAGTGGCTCAGATAGCGACTCAGAATTTGAAAAAACACTCTGGCAAATCTGCCAACGTGGCGCGTCTACTGAGCTTTCAAAACTCGCCCAACGCATCGAGTGCAAAGCCAGTTGGGAGAATCTGGTGTTACCGGAATCCCAAACCAAGATGTTGGAGCAGCTTGCTTCTCAGGTTGCTCTTCGTAGTCGTGTTTATCAGTCCTGGGGATTTCGTGAACGCATGAGCCGGGGCATGGGCATTAGCGCCATGTTCAGCGGCGAAAGCGGGACAGGGAAAACCATGGCAGCAGAGGTGATTGCCAATACCCTGAACCTCGATCTTTACCGCATCGACCTTGCCAGTGTGATTAGCAAATACATCGGCGAAAGCGAGAAGCAAATGCGCGCCTTATTTCAGGCGGCTGAGCGCTGTGGAGCCATCCTTTTCTTTGATGAAGCTGATGCACTGTTTGGCAAGCGAAGCGAGGTGAAAAACAGCAATGATAGATTCGCCAATATCGGCATTGATGACTTGCTGCAACGGATCGAAATGTTCAACGGATTGGCGATTCTCGCCACCAATCTAAAATCCCAAATCGACAAAGCCTTTATGCGTCGTCTGCGCTTCGTGGTCGATTTCCCTTTCCCTGCACCAGCGGAAAGAGAACGGATCTGGTGTTCTGTTTTCCCACCTCAAACACCGTTGGCCGCGGACGTAAACCCAGCTCGGCTTGCGAAGCTGAATCTTACTGGCGGCAGTATCCACAATGTTGCGTTGAATGGTGCGTTTCTCGCGGCGCAACACAATGAATCGGTGTCTATGCGGTGGTTGATGGAAGCGGCCGCGGCAGAGCTTCAAAAGCTGGAACGTCCTATTAAAGCGGGGGACTTAGATTATGGCTGAGTTCTCTTCGCTACAACCCCAAAAATCCCATGCCAAGAAAGCGGCCAATACCCCGCGTAACGGTTTTGTGATTCAGAAAAAATGCGGTTGTGGAAATGCAGCACCGACAGGAGGCACTTGTTCTGCTTGCGCTGCGAAAGCAGCAGCGAACAGTCCTGTATTGAAAAAGCCCGCTATCAGCACGAGTGCGACTCAGCCTGATGGCGCTATTCCGCAATCTTTAAGAGAGCGCGCGGAACAAACCTTCGGTACTGCGCTGCCGGATGTGAATTTCTACACCGGTGGTACGGCGCAAAATTATGCCCGACAACTCGAGGCAAAGGCATTTACCGCAGGCAATGATGTCTATTTCGGTAGCGGATTCTATCGGCCTGACACACCGGAGGGCTTAAGTTTGATCGGGCATGAGCTGACGCATGTGGTTCAGCAGCGTAGAGGACTGGCGTTTTCGAAGCTTCAAGGTGCGGGTGACACTTACGAGCAAGAAGCCGATCGGGGTGGTGATGCATTTGCTGCGGGTAAGCGCTTCAGTGTGTCGTCACCGCAAGGCTCGATCGGACGTTTCCCACAAAGGATGGGTGCGGCAGAATCTGCGGAAGTCGTGGGCTCGGAATCACCTTCCCATGACCTTGAATTTCTCGGCGAGATGATGGAACAGTCCGAGGTTGAAAGCCTGTTTACAGATTTACAGTCGCTGGAGACTCCAGAGAGCAAGCTCTATCTCATCCCAGAATCTGCGGTGGAATCTTTCGGCGATAACCGACCGCAGCCTTCGGCACCCATTCCTCAAGCTAAGTTGTTGGATGGCGTATCACGACGGGGAAGACTTCCAGTAATCCAGCGGGCAATCGTAGCAGGTTGTAACGTGCCAACGATGACAATGGGTCAAATTGGTGTCGCTGCACACCGCCAGATTGGCGGGTTCTGTGGCGCACTTCACCAAGCGATTTCTCCCACTACACCTTGTTTGGGAAATGGCCACCCTGGTTTTCAGATTCCCGGTTCAACGCGACCTGATATGGTGAAGCAATGGTCTCAAGGTCCTTTTGTTGATGAAGTTGGGGAAATCAAGCCTGCTTCTTGGTTAAACGGTCGTCAGGTTGATGCTGAAGCCCAGTTAAACCGCGATATTGCCAATTACCAGCGAATCATTGGCCCAGCAGCTACCATGTGGTCTTACGCCTTTCCGACCATGCCCTTCGTTGCCAACCCTTTGCAGAATATCGATGTATGGCCTGCCATCGGCGGTTCTGCTTCTAATGGTGTTTATTACTACCGCTGCCGTAATACGCGCAGAAGAAGAGCCCCGAGAAGAGTGCGAATCCGCGTTCGGTTGCCGGTTCCAGTTTTGCTGCCGCGCACTGTTCCCAGAGTTGTCCCACAGCCAAATCCACAGCCTGTGCCTTCACCAAGGCCCGTTCCGCGCTCAACACCAAGACCTGTGGAGCCACCTTTAGAGCCTTGGCGTATGCCAGAACTTCCCGAAATGCCGGATTTGCGCCCAGCCGTTAAACCGGTCGTTGCAGGGGCTGCTGCGGTGGGCATTGGTTATCTTATATATCGCGGTGTTCGGATGATCCCATCATTAGCGCCACCGCTTTGGTGGACCATTCCTGGCAATCTCGCGGTGCCATAGGAGGATGAATGAAAGTCACGATTAGGTTCGATCAGATCGAAATCGCTGAAAACGCCTCCTATCGCGAAATTTATCGCGTGATGTCTGACGCCGTTCGGGAAAACTGGCCGGGTATGACATCCGTCTCATCAGAGCATCAAAGGCTGGCACAGCAGCAAGCAGCGGCTTCAGCGGCAAGGCAATTATCCCGGACTGTTGCAGCTAGGAGGGCGCGCTAAATGCTGTCTTCCCAACCTAACTACCTAAAAGCGGGAATTGTGCTGTTGGATCCACAAAGCGCGGAGCCAATGAGTGCCATTCCGTTGCTGATTAATCCGGAATCACTCAATACCCAGTTTGAGGTGAAATCGCCATCGACCTCTGAAACCCGCAGTGAACAACTGCGCCTCAATGGTCCACCAAAAGAAACCATTACGTTTGATGCCATTCTCGATGCGACAGATGCCATGTCACGGGGTGACGAGGACGCAGTGAAATACGGAATAGGGCATTACATCGCTGCGCTTCGTAGCCTGATTTCACCAACCAAACGCCAGCTTTTAGACAATGACACGCTGGCGCGACAAGGCAAGCTCACCATTATTCCGATGACCCAGCCTTTGCCTGTTTTCAGTTGGGGATTGCGTCGAAGAATGCCTGTGAAAGTCGGTAGTCTTTCTGTGGCAGAAGAGTTTTTCAGCGCGCAGTTAAATCCTATCCGCGCCAAAGCCAGCCTTTCACTGCAAGTGTTGTCGGTCGATGATTTAGGCTTTGACCATCCTGCTTCGTCGCTCTTCCTGCATTACCTTGATGGCATCGAGAGGCAAGCAGCGAGAGTCATCAAACCCGCAGTAGATGGATGATTAGGGGCGAATAGCATGACTGATCTTACCCAGTACCTTCTCAGTAACACCGACGAAACCGCAGACTTTGCGCCAAGCAGCCGTTATGCGGGTGCGCCTTTAAAAGTGATGACGGACAGCAATGACACCGAGAGGGTTTTTGTAAGCCGTCGTTTCGTCCCCCAACCCGCGGCGGAAGGTACCGCACCCATGCTTTTGGTCAGGGAAGGAGACAGGTTGGATTTGCTGGGGGCAGCGTATTACGCGGAGCCATCGCGTTGGTGGCACATTGCGGATGCCAACCTGGAAGCTTATCCCGATGATTTGGTGGCGACACCGGGTCGGAAAATTGCCCTTTCTTCGGGCAATGGGGAGGGCTGATGTCTGATGTTGTTATGAGCCTCTACATTGGGCCTGTTGCGCCGGTTCCGGTTTCAAAAGCCGTTATCAACGCCTTTGTTTCCTGTGAAGTGCAATCCAAAACCGAGGGGCCTTCTGGTTTTCAATTGGTGTTTGAAGTTGACAACAATTCGCCGCTGCACACCATTTTTATGCTTGCCAGTAACAATCCTATCCCGTTGGTGCGCACCGTGGTTACGGTGGAAATGCACGGCAAGCAAAGCGTGTTGATGGACGGTGTTATCACTCAACACAATGTCAGCCCTGCCAGCGCTCCGGGTGTATCTCGGGTGACGGTGACCGGAAGTGATTTGACGCATGTGCTCAGCTATCTCGATTTCAGCTTTATGCGCTTTCCCGCCATGCCCGATTTTGCCCGAATCAACTTGGTACTGGCGAAGTATGCGTTCCTTGGGCTGGTCCCAAAAGTTATCCCGTCTGTGTTGATTGATGTGCCAGTGCCGACAGACCGCATACCCACTCAGCAGGGAACCGATCTCGCCTATATCCAATCGCTGGCCGATCGCGTGGGGTATGTGTTTTACACAGAAACCACGGATACCGTGGGTGTGTCTGTCGCGTATTGGGGGCCGGATGTTCGTATCGGGAAAGTGCAGAAACCGCTCAATGACGACTTGGATGCCAACCGTAACGTGACTTCGTTGTCTGGCTCATATGACGCGCAGGAAGCTTACATTCCGCTGATCACTATTCAGAATCCTCAGACCAAAATGCCACTGACGATTCCAGTGCCAGATTTCAATCCACTCAATCCGCCACTGGGCTTGATTCGCCCCATCACTTTAAAGACCAAAAATATCTATGAAACGGCTAAATATTCGCCGGTTCAGGCGGCCATGATCGGCATGGCGAAAGCGGCTCAATCTGCGGTTCGTGTGTTGAAAATGACAGGGTCGTTGGACGTACTGGCTTACGGTTCTTTGTTGATGGCTAGGCGCTTGGTGTATGTGCGAGGTTCGAGCCCAGCATTCAATGGCATTCATTATGTGGAATCTGTTACCACCACCTTTAAGGAAGGCGAATTGAAGCAGGATTTTCAATTGAGTAGGGACGGTTTGCTGTCGACCGTTAACAGGGTGTCCGCATGACAACACCTCTTTACGGTAAATTCCGCGGCACCGTGGTCAACAATGTCGACCCAATGCAGCAAGGGCGGATCCTCGCCACGGTTCCCAGCGTGTCAGGCATGGTTCCCGGAAGCTGGTGTATGCCTTGTCTGCCTGTGTTGGGTTTGAACTCAGGGATTTTCTCGGTTCCACCTATTGGTGCAGGCGTATGGATCGAGTTTGAACAAGGGGATGTGGATTACCCCATCTGGACGGGATGTTTTGCAGGTTCGCCTTCGGATGTGCCGACGCTGGCGCGAACCGCAGTGCCGCCCATTTCAGCCATCACGCTGCAAACCATGGCTAAGAACGGCATTGTGATTTGTGATATCGGCGGGCCAATGGGCATGGGTGGTATCACGTTGCAAACAGCAACAGGGGCAACGCTGTCAGTGACTGACGCGGGCATTTTCATCAACAACGGCAAAGGGGCGCAGATATCTATGGTGGGACCAACCGTGGATATCAATAACGGCGCGTTAACCATTACCTAAGAGGAATGCAGCAATGCCAGGAGCGATTCTTCATATTGGTGCCACAGTCACCTGCGCCCATGGTGGGCAGGCGACACCCACAGTGCCTAATCCAAGGGTGGTGGTGTCGGGACAACCTACCGTGCTGCAAACATCACCTTATGCCGTCGCCGGTTGTGCCATGCCACCGCCGAACGCTGGCAATGGTCCTTGTGTGACGGGGCAGTGGCTTTCTGGCTCAGTACGCGTTTTGTCATTGGGGCAGCCCTTCGCGTTACAAACGGGACAATCTGTTTGCGCACCCACTGGCACGCCTTTGCTCCCATCCGTGGCTCAACCGCGTGTACTGGCGACCTAAGGGAGTGAATCCTTATGGCTTATCCAGATTTTCCTTATCGCATTGATACCCAGGGCCGGACAGCGACCACGACGCGGTTGGGTGCCATTCGCGATCGTATCGAGCAGCTGCTTTTCACCGAGCCGGGCGAGCGGGTGATGATGCCAACATTCGGGTGCGGGCTGAACCGCCTTCTTTTCGCGGGCGTCAGCGAAGCGGTGATTGAGAACACACGGCGTCTGGTGGCAACCTCGCTGCAAACCTGGATGCAGGACGATATCGATCTTTCTGAGGTAGACGTCTATTTCGACAATGGCGCGCTTTTCATCAATGTCGCCTACATCGTTTTACCTACCGGAGAGCCTCAGCAGGCCACGTTTGAGCGGGAGGTGTCAGCATGATCTATTTTTGCTGCGACCAACGCCGACGTGAGGCAGTGCGCCAGTCAGATTTGAATGGCATCGACTTCGTTGAAGTCATCGATCGTGAAGCGGCGCTGGAAACTGATCGTCAACGGTTTCTTCATCTGTATTTGGTCAATGATCCCGGCGCGTTTGTTTACACCATCGATAACATTCGCATTGAAGGGCCGAATGCCATTGAAATAGTCAATGTCACGATGGGACTGGACGGACAAACTAATGTATTGGTAATTGAAGTCGCCGAGCCCGGTGATTTCTCGCCTTACACCATCAACATTGTCACCAGCGCATTAAATCCATTGCCACCACCAGAGATAGATCCTGCGCTGGCATCGGTTAGCTTCTCTTTCAAAGTAGAATGCCCCTCGCCATTCGACTGTCAAAGCAGTTGCGATTGCCCTGAACCTGAAACCCTTGATACAGAGATAGATTACACGGCGAGAGATTTCTATTCCTTCCGCCGCATGATGCTCGACAGGCTTTCCGTGACGGCGCCAGCCGCGGCGACCGGACACCCCGCAGACCTTTCTACTGCATTGGTGGAAGTGCTGGCTTATACCGCTGACCAACTGGCTTACCAACAAGATGCCGCCACCACGGAAGCCTATCTTAATAAAGCGCGCTCGCGGATTTCGCTCAAACGCATGACAAGGCTGGTGGATTACAGTGTGGATGAAGGCTGCAATGCCCGCTGTTTTTGCCACTTTGCGGTGTCGGCAGATGTACATCCTATTGCCCCAGCTACCTTGGTCATTCCCCAAGGCAGCGCTGTGTGCACCCAACTGAGTGAGCAGCCCAGAACCTTCGCGAGAAACGACGCCTTGCTGGCGCAAAGTGGCGCAGTGTATGAAACCTGCCATGATGTACCTGCACTTTATTCCCTCCATAACGAAATCACTTTTTATACCTGGAGTGACGCTCGTTGCTACCTGCCAAAAGGCGCTGTCAGTGCCACTTTAAATGGTCATTTCCCTGACTTGGAAGCGGGCATGTATATGGCATTTGAGGAAGTGATGGGGGCACGAAGTGGCAGTCAGGCTGACCGACAACTGTCGCACCGTCAGGTGGTTCTCATCACACAAGTGCAGGCATTTGATGTAGATGGTGAACCGCTCCTCGATCCGGTGACAGAATCGCCCATTACTGAGATTGTTTGGCATGGCGCGGATGCCTTGCGTTTCCCTATGTGCATTTCATCAGAAACTTCCATTGAGGAAGGACGCCGATACCTTGAACCCGTCACCGTTGCCCGGGGCAATATGGTGCTGGTGGATCATGGTCAAACGATCTCTGGCGAGCGTTTACCAGAAGTGCCACTGCCAACGCTGAGTTGGGCGCCGGGGCAGGGCATGCAAGCTGTTAGTGCGAAAGGAGCCAGCTGCGCAGAAGCCAATTGCGAGCAGGAACAGGCTGAAACCATCACCCCAAGATACCAGCCGACTCTCGCCAATCGTCCACTGACGTTTTCCCCTGACTATATGCTAGGCGCACCCGCGACGGAGCTTTTAAAAACACCTTCACCGAGCGAAACATTCGCCAGTGTCTCTCTTGATGCTGATGATGGCGTGGAAGTGCGTCCCTATCACGTCGTTAGGGATATGCTCGCGGCAGACGATTCCTCCTTGGTATTTACCACGGAAATCGAGCGTGATGGTACGGTGTCACTGCGTTTTGGTGACAACGTCTACGGTCGTCGTCCGTTGCCCGAAACCCGGTTTACAGCCACCTATCGGGTGGGCGTTGGGTCAGCAGGTCACATCGGTGCGGACAAGCTCTACCATCTCGCTCTGCCTATTCCAGAAGTAATCGAAGTACGCAATGTCACGCCCGGTGAAGGAGGGCGAAACCCAGAAACCAATGCGGAAATCAGAAAACGTGCGCCTTTCCTGTTCAAAACACAAGAGCGGGCAGTCACGCGGGAAGACTATCAAACGCTGGGTCGACGGGTGGCAGGTATTCAGGACGTCAGTTGTGCCTACATCCATACGGGTAGTTGGATGACGACCTTTGCCTTGCCCGATCCGGAAGACAGGGTAGAAGTGTCTGACACATTGCGAACCACGCTTCGTGACCATTACGAAAAATTCCGCCTCGCTGCCCATGATGTAGAAGTGTCGTCTCCGGTTTATGTTCCCCTTGAAGCGACGCTTCATGTTTGTGTTGCGCCGAATACGTCAAAATCCCATGTTCGCCAGCGCCTGTTAAAACTCTTCTCGTCAAACCGTTCACCCGATGGGGCTTTGGGTTTGCTTCACCCCAATCGGTTCCGTGCTGGAGAAACGCTCCATCTCTCACCGTGGTTGGCTGCTGCTCAAAATGTGGAAGGAGTGATTGCAGCTAAAGTGACACGATTCCGTCGTTTTGGGGACCCAAGAACCAGTGGATTGGTAGACAGAAAGCTCGAATTCGGCCGCACTGAAATCGCACGGATTGACAATGACATTAGTCATCCGGGCAATGGCGTGTTCCTTCTCGATATGGATGGAGGGCGTTGATATGGCAAACCATGAATCACATTGTGGCGCTTGCAGCGGCATCGAGGTGCTGACACCGAAAGCACCACAAAATACCCAAGGCTTATCCCGAATCGGTTATCGAAGCGGAGAATACCAAGATTTTTACGCCAGCATGACCGCGAGACTCTCTTCTGCCAAACATGGTGCTTTGGGTGTACTGACTTCCCGCGATTCTGGCGATTTTTCTTTGGCACTTATTGACGCCTGGGCCGCCAGTTGTGATGTGCTGACCTTCTACAACGAAATGTGGCTAAACGAAGCCTACGTTAACACCGCGATGGAAACCGGTTCACTTCATGAAATGGCGATGCTGATTGACTATGCGCCTCATCCTGGCGCAGCAGCGACAGCAGATCTGGCTTTCACCATCGCTGCGGGTGAAGGAATACCGGAAGAAATCACAGTGCCTGCAGGCACCAAAGTGCAGAGTACGCCGGGGCAAGACGAAAAGCCGGTTATCTACGAAACGCTGGAAGACCTGACAGCGCGGGCAGCTTGGAATGCGATGCGCCCGAAACTCACTGCGCCACACCCATTGACGGCAAGCACGACTCGTATTCCTTTGCCGGGTACCAATCTTAATTTGAAACCGGGCGACGCCGTGTTTTTTGTTTCTGACGATGAGCAACAGGTTTTTGCCACCATCAACGCGGTGACGCCTGTGTTGGCCGACATTGCCATAGACCCAGATGCGAAAGATCTTACCTTGCTGGACATATCGCCAGTCGGTGAAGGGCCATTAGTTACAGCTCATTCCGGCGCGACGGGCTCCATCACCACAGTATTTGCTGCTGAAGCGGGAGGGTATGTAGACAAGTCCATCAAGGGGAAAGAGCTTCGCACCGTGTTGATGGAAGAAAAAACCAGTGAAAAAGCCTTCTTTTCCGCGTTGGCGGCACAATCCAAAACCGTCAGACAGGTTCAGGTATTCCGCACCAAAGCGGGGATTTTCGGCCACGCTGCGCCGCCTCTCGATACGCTCCACTATTCGTTGACGGGGACATCGCCTGTTTACAAGAAAAGTGGCAGTGATGTGATTGTCGAAGACGTTGTTTCTGGCCCTTACGCCGGGTTGGAAGACGCTCAGTGGGCGGATGGCAAACTGGAGGTGATGGATGAAAACGCCAATCGCGTTTATCTGGAACGTGCAGTGTCTGAAATCAGCAAAGGCGGCACGGTTGTTCTGAAAGACGGGAGGAAATGGTCGCGCTATAACGTGACAGACACTGCCGAAACCTCTGCTTCATTCTTTTCTGTCACAGGTAAAAGCTCGCGTTTAACGCTCAACAATGATGATCACTTTGATGATCTATCCATCCGTGGAACCACGTGTTTTGGTGCCAGCGAATGGATTGATATTGCTGATCCGCCTATCACTGCGCCAATGGATGAAAACAGTATTTCGTTGGAGCTGAACAGTCTGTTTACTGCAGAAGAAGGACGAAAAGTTGTTCTGAAGGGTCAAGCGGATGGGTTCGGGGAAGAGCCTGTGGTGACGACACAGATAATCCAATCTATCACGCATGAAAACAGCACATCTACACTAACGTTCTCCGCGCCGATTGGCGTTGCCTATTTACCACAAAGCTTGCGCATCCACGCTAACGTAGCCTATGCAACACAAGGTGAGTCGGTGGCAGAAGTGCTGGGTGATGGCAGTGCGACGCCGCATCTTGCCTTCACTGCCAAACAAACGCCCCAAACCTTTGTGCCGGCAGCAACGGCGACAGGCGTGAAACCAACGATGGAAATCCGCGTTAACAAGATCCTGTGGAAGCAAGTGCCGCACTTCCTCGATGCTTCACCAACAGATCGGGTTTACACATTACGCATCGATGAAAACGGCTACAGCCATGTGGCGTTTGGTGATGGTGTGTTGGGGGCGATGCCGGGCAAAGGGCAACAAAATATTCGAGCCAGCTACCGTAAAACCTTGGGTTTGGAAGGCAGGGTGAAAGCAGGGCAACTTAATCTACTCATGTCCCAGCCCTTGGGTTTGCAGGGCGTAAACAATTTACTTGATGCGGAAGGTGGGGCTGACCCAGAAAGCTTCGATGAAATCCGCGTCAGTGCGCCGCTTTCCTGCCGAACCTTAGGGCGGGTAGTTTCCCTGACAGACTACGCCGATTTTTCCCGCGCCTATGGCGGCATCGCCAAGGCGACATCGCAATGGCTTCATCTGAGCAGTGGGCCTCAAGTCGTGGTCACCGTGGCGGCAGAAGCAGGCGCTCAAGTACCGGAAGGTGGCGATTTACACGATGCCTTAACGGAAGCGTTGGTGGCAGCTGGTGATCCATTTGCACGTTTTGTCTTGCGCAGTTTCAGGCAAACGTTTTTCCGTCTAGGCATAAAAATCAAAGTCAACGAAGACTATCTTGCTGATGATGTGATTTCCCGTACGGAAAGCCAGCTCCGGGACTCGCTTTCCTTTGAAGCTCGCGATTTCGGCCAACCGGTTTTTGCCAGTGAAATAGTAGCTTTGCTCCACAAAGTAGATGGCATAGATGCAGTGGTGGTTGACAGACTCTACACCGGAAACACGCCGACACGTCATGACGTTATTGCCGCTCCCGTTGCCGAAATAGTCTCGGGGGAAGTCGTAGGTGCCACGATATTAAGCCTACACCCTGAAGCGCTTGATTTTATGGAGGCCAGCTTATGAGTAGCTTGTCACCGGAATCCATATACAACCTCTTGCCAGAGGTTTACCGTCGGCGTGACGAAGAGCAGGGCTATCCGCTCAAAGCGCTGATGGAAATATTGGCTGAGCAGGCAGCCATCGTGAAGCATGATATCGACAGACTTTACGATAACCAGTTTATTGAAACCTGTGACGAATGGGCGGCTCCGTATTTGGGCGAGTTGGTGGGTTATCGGTATGGTCCGGAGATTCCCGGTGTCAGCCAACGCGCGTCTGCTGCCAATCAGATTCGCATCACCCGTCGTCGCGGTGTTGCCTTAGCCTTAGAGCAACTGGCGACAGACACCACACGTTATCCCGCCAGAGTAGTGGAATTCTTCCGCTTGCTGTCGAGACCTGAGCATTTGGCAGCACTTCGTCCAAACAATCACTACACCTTGGATGTGAGAAACAGCGTCAAGTGCGAATCCATCGGCACAGCCTTTGATTCTGCCAGCTATAGCACCGCAGTAGGTCGAATCAGTCAGGGTGAAGGGCTACATCATTTCCGGAATGTCGGTGTATTCATGTGGCGTCTCGCTCATCATCGTCAATCCATTGTGCCTGCTTATCAGGTGGATGCGCGACGCTACCTGTTCAATCCGCTGGGGTGCAATACTCAATTGTTCAATCAGCCTATCCCAGAGCCAAATATCAATCATCTCGCCGAAGAAGAAAACCTGCCTGTGGCGCTGAAACGAAGAAGCGTTGCAGGTTCGCGTTTGGCAACTTTTTATCCTCATGCTTTTGCCGTGGTGATTGACGGAATTTTGCAGACGGCTGATCAACTACAAATCTGCAATTTGAGTGATGACGGCGCTGACTGGGCGCATTCGCCAGTCGATCGTATTTCCGTTGATCCTGAGTTAGGCAGGCTATCACTTCCGACCTCAATACCCGTGCCGGACACCGTCGAAGTGACCTACCACTATGGCGCAGCCGCAGATATTGGTGGAGGGTCTTACCCTAGAAGCGAAGGCTTTATCGTCTTCAATACGCCATCCCAAGAGATTGGTGAAGGCGAAGCCATTCAGCCTGCGCTGGATCTGATTCAAAACGGCGGTGTTGCCGAGATTGGTGTTTCCCATGTGTTCACCGAAGCGCTTAATGTATCGGTCAATGCCGACCAAACATTGTCGTTGCGTGCTGCTGATGGGCATCGCGCCTTTGTTGAGCTTGATGGCGATGACATGACACTCATCGGCGGTGAAGAAGCAGAGATTGTCCTTGATGGATTAGTGGTAACAGGTGGACGTTTGCTGATCCCCGATACTGGCGACAACGCACTTCGCCGTTTGGTGCTGCGCAATGTCACGCTTGTGCCGGGGCTTTCGTTGAACGTTGACGGAGAGCCGACTTCGCCAGAGCAGCCTTCGCTGGTGGTTGAAATTCCCAATGTGACTGTTGAAATTGAACGTTCCATTATCGGCGGAATTCGCACTGTAGAAGGCGCGTCTGTCACGATAAAAGACAGCATTCTGGACGCCACATCCAATTCGCGAACAGCTTTCGCTTCGCTTGATGGTGCCAGTCATGGCGGTGTGCTGACACTTTGCGAAACCACCGTGATTGGTAAAATAGGTGCCCGCTCATTTCCCTTGATTTCCAACAGTATTCTGGAAGCGGCGTTGGCGGAAGGTGACGATTGGACAGCGCCAGTCTGGGCACTTCAACGACAGACGGGCTGTGCGAGATTTTCCTTTATTCCGCCAGATTCGCGAGTGCCACGTCAGCATCGTTGCCAGCCACAGTTTGCAGCATCAAAAGCAGTGGAGGCAGCAGAAGCAAGATACCCTGCGCTTTCCGACTCGGCGAGAACCCATATTATTCGCGGTGTTCGCGCACGTGTTGCGCCTGCGTTTACGTCCACCCGATACAACGACCCTGCCTATGGTCAATTGTTGCTTTCTGCTCCTGAGGAAATTCGTCGCAGCGCGGACAGTGGCAGTGAAATGGGCGTTTATCACCACCTCTATCACCCGCAGCGGCACAATGCTTTGCTGTTTCGTCTCAATGAATTTCTACCCATCGGCCTTGATGCGGGCTTGATCTATGTGACCTGAGGAGGAACTCATGGCTATAGATATTTCAGGAAAAACGTTTGACCCACGCCATAACTACTCCGAACTGGTGTCAATGCAGGGAAGAGTGGTGTCGGATACGCCACTCAATGAAGGTGCGGCGATTGTGGATCGACGCTTTCGTGCAGAAACCATCGATTTAGCGGGATTCAGCGGATATCCGGCTCATCTCCCAGAAAGTTTCCGGGTAGAAATCTCGGGTGGAGAATTGCTGATCCACCCCGGCCGCTATTATGTCGATGGCCTAATGGCGGAAAACTTCGGTCACGGGGAACACAACTTCTATCTGCCATTGGAAGAGTTGCGGAGCTCAGAACCTGTCCCTTTTGACTCGCAGCCTTATCTTCCCATTATGGAACCGCTTGAACTGGAAGATGGTCGCTATTTGGCCTTTTTGGACGTTTGGAAACGTCCGGTCACGTTTCTTGAAGATCCAGAACTCATCGACCCCGCTATTGGCGTAGATACCAGCGCACGGGTGCAAACCGTTTGGCAGGTAAAACTTTTCGCTGTGGATGACGGTGTCACCTGCAATACCGATGATGAAGATATTGAAGGATGGGAAGCGTTTACTGAACCTTCTTCTGCACGTCTTTCTACCCGAGCAAACCCAGCATCAGCGGTCGATGATCCTTGCTTACTACCACCAGAAGGCGGTTATCGAGGTTTGGAAAACCGCACTTACATGGTGGCCGTGCATGACACTAATGAAGATGAAGTGCCACTGCTGAAATGGTCCCGAGTTAATGGTGCGTTTGCCGGACGAATCCTCGCACAACCTGCAAACAATACCCTGACGTTAGAGCAGGTAGCGAAAGACGATTACCTCAGATTCAACGCGGGAGATTGGGCTGAAATAACGGATGATGTGCGAGTGCTGGAAGGTAACCCTGGCACCATGGTGCAAATCCTTTCTGTGAATGATGCGACCAATACCGTTGTACTCACAAACCCCTTAGGTGTTGGCGAAATTATGCTGATGCCCGCATCGAATGCCGCTAATCAGTCTATTCATCCAATACTGCGCCGCTGGGATCAATCTGGTGTGGTTTTGGACACTGACGGTAATGAAATCGTTAATCTGGATGCGCCAGGAAGTGATGGCTTAATCCCAGCACCAGAAGGCACATTCATCGCTTTGGAAGATGGCGTGGAAGTGGCTATCTCGCTGGAAGGTGGCGCCGGAGAATACCATGTCAGCGATAACTGGAGCTTCATTACCCGCTATGCAGACAGCTCGGTAGAAACGCTGACAGAAGCGCCTCCTCAGGCCTTTCATCACCACTACTGCCGACTGGCGGTTCTGGATGTACTGGGAGGAGAGTTTGTTGAGCCGATTTTTCAGGACTGCCGTGACCCGATTGGCACAGCTGGCTGCTGCACCGTGGTGGTTCGTCCGGGCGAAGATATTCAAGCCGCGTTGGATAGTCTCTCCCCAGAATTTGGTGGTTGCGTGTGCCTGAAAGTGGGTGTTCATACCATTCGTCGAGCGCTTCGAATACGTTATCCCAATGTGACGATACATGGGGAAAGCCATGGCGCACAAATCAGAAATTTGTCGGGAGAATCCGCCATTACAGTGCAATCTGAAGATGGTAGTGCACTCAGTGGCATTCACCTCTCAACGATAACTATTCTTAACGAGGGAGCGACGAAAAAGCCTGAAGGCATTATTTCATTGAGAACCGTTCAGGATAGCTTGGTCGAAGATTGCGTGATGTTGACACTCGAAGATAGTAACCAGTCAAGTCATCACCCTGGAGTAGGTTTGTTTGACTGTCAGCGTATCAGGGTCAGTCATTGCCAGCTGGAAGGTTCTCCGTTTGGAGTCTGGATTGATGATGGTGGGGAAGACATCACCATCAACAACAACGTCATTCGTTTCAATGCAAAGCAATCGCCCGGTTTGATTGGCATCGCTGTCGCCAAAATCACAGGAAGGGCGCGAATCACTGACAATGACATTCATGGGTTTGCCCATGGTGTTGTGATAAATAACCAACCTACAGGCCCTGCATTCTCAACGGCTGCATACAGTGAAGTGAAAGGCAATCGGATAACACTGAGCCGCCTGGCAAGTCACATGGATGCGGTAGCTATCGAGTGTCAGTGCGCTTACGGAATAGTGTCGGAAAACCAGATCCTCCTCTTAGCGGAAGACAGCACGGGTGTGATGGTAGGTGGTGTTGGCACTCTGATCGAACGTAACCGGATTCAAACTGAAGAGCAGGTTGAAACCCAAGTGGCGGTCTTGGTTGGTAGTGAGGATGACGATCTCCTTACTGGTGGCATTACGGTGGCGCAAAACTGGTTTCACGGTTGTCGCGGCGGTGTGGTTGCTGAGAATGTGATAGGGCTTCGAATCGTTAATAACGACATATTTGGTGATAGCGGCGAAGAGCTGGCGGTGTCCGTGACGGGTTGCACTGTAGTCAGGATCGAAAGCAACACCATGGTGTCGGCTGCTTTGGCAGTGTTTACTAGCGAATGTGAAGACGTTCAAATCAACAGCAATCAAATCCACGATGATGCCGCTGCCATTGCCTGTGAACGCAGTGTGCGTGTTGATATCACTAATAATCAAATTGCCAACTGTACCCACGGCGGGATAGTCGTTCTTCTGTGTATCGCGCGAGCTGGCATTATTGGAAATCGGCTGAATTATGTCGGCGTATCTGGTGCCAGTATTTTTGCTTCATCGATCATGAGCCTGTTCCACCTCGGCGAGTGTCATATTGAATCCAACGAAGTGCTGAATACTGGCGTTGGGCGAGACGAAATGGTGAACCAACAAAGAACCGTGGGCATCGGAGCGCTGTATGTGCTTGAAGCCCGAGTGGAAAGCAATCTGGTTTCCTATTCTGATTTGCTGATACGGGAACGTGTTTTGGAAGACCGCGCCTTGTTAATGCAAGGATTAATGGAAATTTCATTCCCTTTTGGCGACAGACGCGTGGTGTTTCTTGGCTATGCCTGTCAGGTAGCCAACAATAAATTCCTTGGCCGTGGTGCTGACACCTTGGTAGAAATCCTTTCAAACAGATTGAACGACAATATTCGTGTTCGTTTTGAACGTGTCCTGTTCAACAACAACTTCATTGAGCACGTCGGAAACAACGACGACAACATCGCGAACGGCGCGACAGTCATCCTCAATGGCAGTCAGGCCTCTGTGATGGGTAACCACGTCAAATCCGGTACTTTCTTCCTTCCCTCGTTCAACTTCAACGGTATGGAAGGGCCTTTTATTGGCAATGTCGTCCGCGGCTCTATCATCAATCACCCTGAATTCCCTGCGCCTGAGTCTGGCTTTAACACTCAGGCATAACCAAGGAGCGAAATCATGGCAAAGGCAAGCACAGTATTGAAAAAACACCTTTCGCTCATCAGCGAAATGGAAAAGGCGGGTCAACCGAATAACGTGAAAAATCCGGTAGTGAAAACCCGCACTGCCGCTGCGGCCAAAAAGGCAAAGGTTGAAAGTCGTATCAAAGAGCTGGAAGAACAACGCGCAGCGTTCAATAAGAAAATGGATGAAGCGATAACGCGAGAGAAAAAACAGCTCATTGAGATAGAGCGGTTCGAAAAGATGGTCGCGGAGCCAGAAGAACCCAAAACCGAAGAAAAGCCGAAAACAAAACCCAAGCCTCGCACACCAAGAACACCCAAGGTAAATACCGAGGCCGTGCTAAAAGCAACAACGAAGAGAAAGGTTTCACCGGCTACGCCGAAAAGAAGACCGACGAAGAAGTGATAATTAAAAGCCTTTCGAAATGGTTTGATTCAGAGGGTTACGTGCAAAAAGCCCTCTTTTGAGAGGGCTTTGTTACTAATCAGCCATATTTTTCAAAGTTACTTATCGACCCACTTGTTGCATACCTTTGGCCAACCTTGCTCCCACTCTATCTGTCTGAGTTGCAGTGTTGGTTTGTAGTTATTAGTAGAATCATAGGCGTGGTGCACCAGCCAGTCTTGATTGTCTTCTGTGAAGACATCGTTGTGGCCTGTTCCAATTTGCTCACCATCTTTGTCTAGTAGTTTTGTGCCGCCGCCTTCATTCAATAGCCTTCCATAGCTATCTACATAAGGTCCTTGTATATCTTTAGAACGGCCTACCCTGATTTCATATTTTGTGTCTGGGCCTTTACAACAACTGTTGTAAGACATGTACAGGTAGTAAAAACCATTTTTGTACTGGATGAATGGTGCTTCAACCACAAATTCGCCAGTGGAAATATCGGTAATGGGACGGCTGGCTAAAGTGATCATTTTACTGGGATCGATTGGCTTCAGGGTCTTAGGATCAAGTTCCAAGAGATGGATACCTCCCATGTAAATTTGAGGAATAACACCTGCAAGCGATATGTCACCCATTGTAGAACCAAATACTAACCAGGGTTTTTGGTCGTCATCGACGTAAAACATGGCATCGATAGCGTTATAGTGCCTGCCATAACCGCCACAAATGATCTCTCCCAATAAAGGTTTTGAACGCAGTATTTCACCATGATCCACCCATTTGTAATCAGGCGCTTCTGGGTCAAGAGTGGTATTTGTCAAAAGGCCAGTGGCTGCATTGCAAGTGCCTGATTTATGTGACTGATAAAAGTAAACGTACTGCCCGTTATAAAACGAAATATCTGGAGCGCCGATGTGATCAAGGTTCTCGATGGAATCTGTCAGCCATACAGGTATTTCTGAAAATACATTGCCACGATAGTCCCAGTTGACTTTATCTAATGAGGAATAAAATGCGCCGAGGGGACTGCTGGAATATAAGTAGTAATATGAGCCCTGCTTTTCCATGGTGGGGTCATGAATGTGTTCGCTTATGGCTTGATAATTCGCGATATTTGGAGTGGCATCAATACAGGTTTGATTATCGTTACATCCTTGAAGAAGAGCGGCAGTAAGTAGTGTGTACGGGATAAGGCGAGGTGTCATTTTTCGCTCCTATATGACTATGTTGTTGATACTTTTTTTTAGACTAGGAAAAAAGACTAAGCAGTTGTTTCATTACTGGGCTTCAATTGAATGTATTTACCTCATTTGATGGGTTTTGAGAGGCAATCTACGAATCAAGGTTTAGTTGACCTTTTGCTGTGCTCAAGAGACAGCAGCAGTTCATCTGGGTTTCAATAGTTCTTTGAGGGGTCATGTTTAACAAAGGGTATTTAAAGTCGTTGGGTGGAGATGAACGCAAAAAGTACTGCAGTGGAGATAAGTAGGTAAATCTGCGATTTGTGGGTTGAATAGCGCAAAAAGGGCAGTAGTTTCCCCGCCTATTTAATGCTGGCCATCTCCGTCATTCCTTCAGAAATGTTATGAATCGCGTGAGATAACGAATCATCGGGCTTTCTATAAAACAGCCTGACTTCAAACGGGATATTCCATTTTTCATCGCCTGCCAGTGCAAGCTCTCCACGCACCAATTCATCCTTCACAAATGAATAGGGGAGCCACGCCAGGCCATAGCCGCCAAGCACCATGGATTTTAGCGTGTGGGCGAAGGGGTTTTCATAGCGTCTGTTCAGGTAACACGCTTCTTTGTTGAGCAATTGGTCGATTGATTTACCAAATAAAGACTGATGGGTGTAAGCCACCAAAGGAATCGGGTTATTGGCTTCACCGGGAAGGTGAAACATGGCTTGCTTGTTGGTTGCTAGCGAGACTGGGACTAAGGTTTCTTGGCCAATGACAGTGCTTTGAAAACGGTTGTCATCAATAGCGTTTCCAAGCTCGTTGTGGGTATAACAAAGCAGGTAATCAACAGACCCATTTCTAAACATTTCTATGCAATCAGCAAGACGATCAGACGAAAGTTTTACATAAACAGGGCCGACTTCTTTTTCGATTTCATGCATCCATGACATAAAGACGGTTTGAACGATCGAGTTCTGTGCAGCAACAGAAATTTCATTGGTTCGGGTTTTCTTCAATGCCCGGGCAGACTCTCTGGCAAGATGTAGTCGATTGAGGATCTCTTCCGCTTCAACCAAAAAGGCTTTGCCTTGTTCGGTGAGTTCCAGTTGCGGAGAGTCGCGGTTCACGAGATCTGTGCCCACCCATTGTTCCAAGGCTTTGATGCGGCGACTGAACGCGGGTTGGGTGACAAATCGCTCCCTGGCGGCAGACGTAAAGCTACTTGAATGCGCCAGACAAACAAAATCTTCCAATAACTTAAAATCCAATACTCCCTCCGAGCCAGTTACAGCGTGGCTTGGTGCCAATGTCGTTCGCGAACTGCATTCTTTCGATTTATTAAAACTATCAGAAAGTGTACTTATCGTAGGCTTAAAGATAAGAAAATGGCCTATTCACCACTAAATTTATGGATAAGTGTGAAAAGTTTTTCTTTTCTAGGGTAAGAGAAGTATCGATGTTTAATGCTATGAATTTATGAGAGTTATTTAGGGGCATAACTTTTCGGTATGTAGGGCAACCGAATTGGCATGATGCAAAATTGGCTCTCCTGACCATGCTTAATTGAGTGTTTTCAGCCGCACGCTACCTCGGCGGCCGAAAACCAATATGGATGAATCGCAGCGAATGTCCAGCGCTGCAAAGCATGGAAAATCAGACTAGGGAGAAGTCTCATGAAGTACCGCAACAACGTCAGTTCTTTACTGAAAAGTGCAGTAAGTGTCGCCATTGTCGGTGCCTTACCTTTCACTGCCCAAGCGGCTGAAACCATTCGCCTGTCCACTTATGTCAACGAGTCCGACATTCGCTATCAAGGTTTCCAGAAATTTGCAGAACTTGCGGCAGAGAAAAGTAATGGCGACTTGAAAGTTCAGGTTTTCCCATCCGGCACCTTGCATGGCTGGAGCGAAGGTGTAGATGCGGTTCAAGGTGGCGTATCGGATATCAGTTGGATTCCTGCTGATAAACGCTTGCCATGCTACCGCGTCACTTCACTGTATCCCGTGGCCATTAACCTTGAAAAACAAATCGAGCTTGATGCTGATTACGCGGCATTGATTGAAGCGGAAGCGGCGAAAGCTGACCTTATCCCGCTAATCAATTCTAATTATTCCTACGACCAAGAGTGGTGGTTTGAAGAGCCTGTATCAGACATCGGTAAGCTGAACGGGAAGTTGGTTCGCTCAATTGGTCCTCTGGTGAGTTTGATGATCGAAACCTGGGGCGGCAAGCCAGTGTTCGTTGCACCGAAAGAGGTGTTTCAGTCAGCAGAGCGAGGCGTGGTTGATGGCATCAACATGGGCGTCGCGACATACAGTTCATGGAAACTGTGGTCGGTGATGCCTTACATGGTTAACGCCAACATGTTCTACGGCAACATCATCTACATGATGAACAAAGACAAGTTTGATGGCCTGAGCGCAGACAACCAGAAAGCATTGAAGGAAGCGGCGAAAGAAGCCGAGGCTTGGCTGAAACCGCGTTATGAAACTTGGGTCGATGAGCGTGTCGGCAATGCAGTGATGGCGAACGGCGGTTCAGCGGTTTCCATGTCTGAAGAACGTACGGGTGAACTTCTTGCGGGTATTCAGGAGAAATGGACGCCGGAAGTAAATGGTGCCTGTGGCGTGCCACTGGCTGACAAAGTCCGGAGCTTGTTTGCAGCGCACAGCGAATAAATGAAGAGGTGCGCAGTATGAAATCAAACCTGTTAAAGGCTTTGAACTGGCTATCTCTAGCGTTGCTCTACTGCGGTGCCGTTATCGTGCTGATCCAGGCTGTCTGGATCAGCTACGGTGTTGGAGTTCGCTATATCCTCGACTCGCCAGACGGCATGGTGACAGAAGCGACGGCATTGTTACTGGTGCCTGTCGCGTTTCTCGGTATTTCGTATGCGCTGTTGAATGATGCCTATCCCAAGGTGGGGATCGTGCGCGACAAGCTACCTGCGACCCTACAATTTTGGGTCGACAAGCTGAACATGTTGGTGATGTTGCTGATTGGCGCATTCTTCTTTACTGCATCAGCGAAAGCCATGTTCAAGTCGATTGATTCCGGTGCGGCATCCGAAATTCTTCTCTGGCCACGATTCTATTTTTGGATCCCTGTCGTGTTATCCCTGATGGCCTTCTGCCTGACTGCAACTTATTTGCTGCTCGCTGGCAGACCACCTCGTAAGCCGCAAGGAACAGCGGCAACGGATAACGCTGAACTCAGCCAAAACAAACAATAACAAGGAAGTGTTATGGAATGGTACGTAGTTGGGCTAGGTATGCTGGGCTTGTTGATGGGATTCATCATCATTGGCTTGCCGATCCCCTTTGCACTTGCCGCTGCATCAATCCCATTTTTGCTCGATATCCTAAGCCTGAAGTCCTCTTTGGTGACGGTAGAACTGAAACTTTGGGGCGTGTGGTTTGACTACATTCTTCTGGCGGTTCCGCTGTTCGTTTTTCTCGGTGAATTGATAGGGCGTTCCTCGATTGGTCCCAACCTTTACTGGTTTATGCACAGTAAGCTGCCGCTACGCGGTGCGGCAGCGTATGGCAGTATTGGTGCGTGTGCAGGTTTCGGTGCTGTATGTGGTTCGAGCATGGTCGGCTCGCTTACTATCGGTGGTGTTGCCTTGCCGCAAATGCTGAAGCTGGGTTATGGGAAACGCCTGTCGAGCGGTGTGTTGGCTGCAGGGGGGACGCTAAGTGTTCTGTTGCCGCCGAGCTTGATCTTGCTCTTCTATGGCATCGTGACAGATCAGTCTATTGGCTCGCTGTTTATTGCGGGTGTGGTACCCGGATTGGTATTGGTGACCATGTTTTTCATTATTGTCGCGGTGTGGGGGAAGGTTGCACCTCAAGATATTCCGGGACAAGAAAGCATTCAGCCGATCCCTTGGCTGGTGGCGCTGTCCGCACTGACGCCCGTGATGATCATCGGCTTAGTCATCACCATCTCAATCTATGCCGGTATCGCGACACCAACAGAAGCGGCGGCAGTTTCTTCGGTTATCACCCTCATCATGGCTTTTTGCTTTGGTGGCCTTCGTTGGGATGGCTTGCTTGAATCCCTCAAGTCTACGATGCAGACCATGGGATACCTTGGCTTGCTGCTGTCATCAGGGGTGTTATTTGGCTTCGTGATGACCTACCACCAAATCCCGCAACAGTTTACCCAGCTGTTCGTTGAAATGGATTTATCGCCTTACGCCGTGCTGGCAATGATTGTGGTGTTCTACATTATTCTCGGCATGTTCTTAGAACCTGTCTCCATGACCTTTATTACCCTGCCAACCCTGTTCCCATTGGTGCATGCGGCAGGCTTTGACCTGATTTGGTTTGGGGTGGTTTATACCATCACCATGGAGATAGCAGTACTGACACCGCCTGTCGGGCTCAATCTCTTTGTTATACAGAGTCTCGCCAGAGATGACGTGACTATTGGGGATGTGATCGTTGGCTGTGTTCCGTTTATTTTCGCGCTTGTGATTTTGCTGCTGTTGTTGGTCGGACTGCCTGACACAGCGCTTTGGCTCCCTGAGTTAATGGAATAATAACGATGAATTGTATACGTGTAGGAACCGGACCCACGTTGGTACTGGTTCATGGGTTTCTCAGCAGTTTGACCTATTGGGAAAAACAGATTGAATTGTTTTCAACGCGCTTCGACGTTGTCGCGTTCGATTTGCCGGGATATGGGGGAAAGGCCAAAGAAACGGGTCTGGACAGCGTTGAAGGCTTTGCAGATTTTGTATTGGGAAAACTGGATGAACTAGGCATTGACTGTTTTCATCTGATGGGACATTCAATGGGAGGAATGATTGCCCAGGAAGTGGCAATAAAAGCGAAAGACAGGGTGATGGGTTTAGTGCTGTACGCAACCGGTCCGAATGGCCGCTTGCCGGGGCGCTTTGAATCGCTTGAAGACAGCATGGCACGCGCCGAAAAAGAGGGCACAGAGCAAGTGGCTCGGGATACCGTCCGAACCTGGTTTTCTGAAGGGGAAGAGGATCCTGATTTTGTTGGGGGAATGGCACTTGCTGAACGTGTGTCCACACAAACCTATATCAATGGGCTGCGTGCGATGGCGGGGTGGAAGTCTCTGGGACGCCTCGATCAGATTGAAGCGAAAACGCTGGTGTTGTGGCCAGACAGCGATCGCTCCTATATGTGGGAGCAAACCGAAACACTGTGGCGAGGAATAAAAGATACTAACCTCGCGGTGGTGCCGCTGGCGGCGCACAACACTCATCTTGAGAAAGCGCGGATTTTCAATCTACTGGTGATTGAATTTCTGCAAAGCGAAAAAGTGAAACAACGTCAGTTGGCAGTTACGAGCTAGTCGTGATCCCTCCGGAGTGCATCCAGGTAGGCGATGTGCTCCGGAAAAATTGCACAGCATCCACCCACAATATTTGAACCCGCATTCAACCAGGCACGAACGAATGCTGCGTATTCATCGGCAGGTAAATCACGAACTGTAGTGAGTGAATCATTGGCTTCATGGTCTTGATGGATGACCGTAAACCCATTGGCATACGCGCCGAGGGAAATTTGCTTGCCGCTTTCGTCAATGATGGCTTTTGCTACCGCAATGGCATCCAACATCACTTCGGGCTGTGAACAGTTAAACAGCACGCCATCGACGCCTTTTTCACAGACAACGCGAATTGCATCTGCCACAGATTCACCAGAACGTAATCGAGGTTGATCGATTTCAGTGTCCATTAAGCTGAAAGCAAAGTAAGCAGGCTGATTGGTGGTTTGGAGTACGTCGAAAATCGTTTCGAATTCTTCAATCAAGCTAATGGTTTCAGCTATCCAAATATCTGAGTAACCCGCTTGTGCATCAACCAGTGTTTGAATAATAGGACGCGCTTTTTCTGCTGAGAAAAGATCAGGGCGGTAGGAACCCAAAACCGGAGGAATACAACCTGCAACGTTGACTTTCTTCTCGCTGTCATCAGCGGCACGGCGGGCAATTTGTGCGGCAGACTCAGCCAGTACAAAGCCTTGTTCCTGATATCGCTGCTCGCCCAAGTGGAAAGGGACGCAGGCATAGCTGTTGACCGTGATGACATCGCATCCCGCATCAATAAAGTTCTGGTGCGCCTGATAAACACAATCTGGCGCTTCAATCAGCGCTTGAGCGCTCCATAAAGGCTGGGAAAATGGGGCGCCGATACGTTGAAGCTCTCGCCCCATGCCGCCATCTAATAAAACAAACATCCGTGATCGCTCTTTCTTGTTGTACCCCAAACAGATTTGGGTATTTCAAAACTTTTGCGAAAGGTCTCACAAAATATTTGCGATGTCTAGACGGGTTAGACGGCTGCTTTGGTGGTGTCTTTTTTACCCTGTAACATCAAAAGGCCAAATACGCCCAGCGCATATAGCATCGACCAGCCAAGGCAGACGAAAACAATTACACAAAGTGCCAGCGCAATCCCTGCCTGCCATCTCGCTGCACCATCCAGAAGTTTCAATGCTGCGAGCATCGCCATCAGATAAACCAACACGAACACACTGTTGGCGAGCTTGAGAAAAAACTCCAAATCTAAGCCTGACCAATACCCTATGATGCAGGACGCTGCCAGTACGCTACCGACACTTAAGGTCGCATTCTGGGGAACGCCACGGGTCGAAACCTGAGCCATTTTTCCTTCTGGCTTGTTCTCTCGCGCTTGCGCCCAAACCATACGTGAAAGGCTTTGGGTGTAAAGATTGACACTCGCGAAGCAGGCAGAGAAACCAATCACACTGATCAGCATTTTAAAGTTCGGGCCAAACAAGTTCTCACTCAACCAGGGGATTGAAGCGCTATCAAACTGTGGGGTGCCGTAAGCGCCGAATTTCAGTATAACCACAGACATGGCCCAGTAGGTCGCACCAGCTACGAAACAGCCGGCGATAATGGCGATGGGGAAATCCCTTTCCGGGTTTTTAAATTCTTCCCCCATATGGGCGAAAGCTTCAATGCCAACAAAGCACCAGAACATCACACCAAGCGCAGCACCAATGGGCCATAAGGACTCCTCGCTGATGGTGGGCATGTTCAGGTCGGTGACACCAACGCCGCCTTTCCACAGAAAAGCGCCAACCAAGAGAAAGATGCTGATGGCGATAAGGGTTTGCAGTTGACCCGAAGATTTAGCGCCCATCAAATTGACACCCACCAAGAGCGCGACGGTAAGAAGTTGAGCTGTTAGAGAGCCGTTAATCGGCTCAGGCAAAAGCTGTTGTAGAAAGCCCGCGGCAAGAGCAACAGCTGCTGGAACACCAACGGGAATCACACTGACAAACAGCCAGGCAACGCTCCGCTCTGACCTCTTATCAAAAGCTTTGCGGACGAAATAAGCGGTACCGCCTGCATTCGGGTAGCGCTTACCTAATTGGGCGAATGTCAGAGCTATCGGGCAAATAGCGACAAACAGGAAGAGCCATGCCCAGAGGGAAAACTCACCGGCGATACCTGCTGCAATTGCAGGGATCATGAATAGTCCGGTACCCAAAAGGGTGGTGGAAAGTTGGCCGATACCGGACAGCAATGTGATTTCTTTTTTGAGTTGATTCATGGGGCGTCCCAGCCAGTATTTTTGTATTGATGACTGCTGCCAGATTAAAACTGATTGAATGAAAAAGCATCGCGCAGAGTGTCTTTGTTCAGCGTCAGATTGACGGTTTTTATTGCTGAGGCTGACAAAGTGACAGTTTTCGCGCAATATCCTGCGAGAGAAGTGATTTACGAAAAGAGAATCGAAAAGAGAACATGGATAAGTTCGACCAACAAATATTGGATATTCTGCGTGTGAATGCACGTCGTTCCGTCAGCGAAATCGCGCGGGACGTCAACTTGTCACGCTCTGCGGTGACAGCGCGAATCAAAAAGCTTGAGCAAGACAAAGTCATCCTTGGCTATCACGCCGATGTGGTAGAGAACAAAAGCGTCGAAATGGTCTGCGCGTACCTTGCATTGAAATACGACACTTCATCCAGCCAATACCACTGTGAGGCTTATGCAGAAACCATTCGCCGGATTGAAGGGGTGAAATGGTGTCATGCGATTAGCGGCGAAACTGACATGATGCTGTATGTGGAAGTACCCAGCATGAACCGTATCAATCAAATCCGCGAAGTGATTCAGGCGATTCCAGACATCAAACAGGTAGTGACCCATATCGTGCTGACTGAGTTTTTCAACACGACTAAGTAAGTGAAGCTTACTTATTCACGTATTCACACTGCCATTAGATAAAGCCTCTATCACTTGTGGGCATGTCTCTTAGTGTAAGTTTGATCACAAAACATGCTGCTGCTGTTTTTGACAAACGTTATATGATACGAAACGGTAGAACCGTTTAGTTAACTTAATTCCATATAATCAATGTATTAGTTAAGTCATGCTCTCGTTATGCCGAAAAGTAACCGGGGCCCCTTCAATATAGGTATTGGCGTAAGTCAAAAAAGTTTCTCAGTCTGAAATAGCAATGAATTTTTCTATTTTTTAACTGTTAGGGACAACGACATGCACCTTTCACGATTCCCACGTTTGCGCTTTGCGCATCTACCTACACCGCTTGAGCCAATGAAGCGCCTTTCTGAAGCTTTGGGCGGGCCAACAATCTGGATCAAGCGCGACGATTGTACCGGTCTGGCTGGCGGTGGTAACAAAACCCGCAAGCTCGAATTCCTGATGGCAGATGCACTTGAACAAGGCGCAGACACCATCATTACCCAAGGCGCGACCCAAACTAACCATGGACGTCAGACAGCAGCAATCTCCGCGAAATATGGTTTGGAGTGCCATATTTTGCTGGAAGATCGCACTGCGTCGGAGGACCCGGATTATGTACTCAATGGCAACGTGATGCTGGAACAACTGTTTGGCGCATCACTCAGCAAATATCCAGGCGGTACAGACATGAATGCTGCGATGGAAGATGTTGCTGCCACACTGCGTGCCGAAGGCAAAAAACCTCACATCATCCCGGGTGGTGGCTCGAATGCAATTGGTGCATTGGGTTACGCCAACTGTGCGTTGGAGTTGGTCAACCAAGCCAATGAGATGGGCTTGAGAATCGACCACCTTGTTCATGCGACGGGCTCTGCTGGCACACAGGCAGGCTTAGTCACTGGTCTTATCGCCACCAACAGCCAAATCCCTTTGCTTGGTGTTGGCGTTCGTGTACCTCAACCACAGCAAGAAGGGAATGTTTTCAAGTTAGCGGAAAAGACCTGTGATTTATTAGGTATCTCTGGCGCGGTTAAACGTGAAGACGTGCGTGCTAACTGTGATTACGTCGGAGATGGTTACGGCATTCCGGCTGAAAGCACCATGGAAGCAATAGAAATGTTTGCCCGCTACGAGGGCATTTTGCTGGACCCAGTTTATTCTGGCAAAGGCGCAGCGGGACTTATCGACCTTATCCGTAAAGGCGAATTCAAAGACTGCGACAACATTGTGTTCTTGCATACAGGTGGCGCTCAGGCATTGCCGGGCTATCGCGATGCTTTTGATTTCGAGAGCTACTGCTAACACCAACTAATACAATGAAGTGGTTATCTCTATCAAGCCTACCTTCTAGGGGCTGTTGACCTTTGGTGATGATTTTTGCAGCAGTTTGTGGGGATTTTATGCAAGGCAGAGGCTTCGATGTGTAGCTGGCCTGCATGAGAAGCCGATAACGCAGCAGAAATTCCCCACAAACGCGGCCCGAAGGGTTCGACTGCGCGTCCCGTACCCTAAACGTTTTATGCTTTGTTGAGGTGTATTTGCTTAGAGTGACTAGGCGGCACACACCTCGCCGCGCCTAAAACGTTTATGGCTAGAACAAAATTTAACCACCAAAGGTCAACAGCCCCTAGCTATTGATAAAAACGCAGCACTTCGCTGCGTTTTTCATTAATCACAAATTTTACAAAGCACAGTGAAATGTTATGTTATAACATTTTACTGTTGTCGCATCACTATTAGAGCAGATTTAGAAAGAGGTAAATTCTGATGGCTAAACTCCCTGTGACTGTGCTCTCGGGCTTTCTAGGTGCCGGAAAAACAACGGTGCTTAGCCATATTCTCAATAACCGTGAAGGGAAGAAGGTTGCGGTGATTGTGAATGACATGAGTGAAATCAACATTGATGCTTCCATGGTGAAGAATGAAGTTTCACTAAGTCATCAGGAAGAGAAGTTGGTGGAAATGAGCAATGGCTGTATTTGCTGCACCCTTCGCGAAGACCTCCTGCTGGAAGTGAACAAGCTATCCCAGGATGGAAAGTTTGATTATCTGGTGATTGAATCGACAGGGATTTCAGAACCCTTGCCCGTCGCAGAAACCTTTACCTTTGCCGATGAAGACGGCGTGTCTCTTTCCGATGTTGCGACCTTAGATACCATGGTCACTGTCGTCGATGCAGTGAACTTCCTTAAAGATTATGACGAAGCAAAATACTTGATTGAAACTGGCGAGTCGCTCGGAGAAGAGGATGAGCGCAGCGTGGCTGATTTGCTGATTGATCAGGTGGAATTCTCTGATGTCATCTTGATAAGCAAAACGGACCTCGCTGAGCCCGCCGACATTGAAAGGCTGACGGCCATCCTCAAAACCCTTAATACCCGCGCCCGAATCATTCCTATCTCACATGGACAAGTGAATGTTGATGATGTGTTGAATACCGGACTGTTCGACTTTGAACATGCACAGCAAGCACCTGGTTGGCTTCAGGAAATGCGCGGTGAGCATGTACCTGAAACTGAGGAATACGGTATCGGCAGTTTTAGCTATGTTGCGCGCCGACCGTTCAACCCAGAGAAGTTTTTTGAGTTTCTACACAATACACGAGACTTTGGAAAGCTGATCCGTTCGAAAGGATATTTCTGGCTGGCTTCCCGTCCTGAATTTGCTGGGCAGTGGAGTCAGGCTGGTGGCATTGCGCACTATGGTTTTGCCGGTTTGTTTTGGAAAGCTGTTCCTGAGGCTCATTGGCCGACTGAAGAAGAATACCTTGCGGCAATTCGCCAAACCTGGGTTGAACCATTTGGCGATATGCGCCAAGAGTTTGTGTTTATTGGCCAGGGACTCAATCAGGATGCGATGACACAGGCGCTGGATGACTGCCTGTTATCTGAAGAAGAAATGCTGAGAGGTAAAGATTATTGGAAGAGCTTGAATGACCCATTCCCACAATGGGAAGCAACAGGTTGATACCTGTGTGGTTTGAAGCCTTCTTGGACAGGGGATAAAACGCTATGAATACAAAAACAAAAATACTCACAGAAGAAGAGATTCTGAAACAACCGGAATCGAAGTATATGGACGACGATCAGTTGGCTTTCTTTAAACAAAGATTGATCGACCTGCATGACAGCACACTTGAAAGGATCAAGTCAGCGAAAGAACAAATGGTCAGCCCGATGGATTTCAGCGACCCCAGTGACCGTGCCACTTGTGAGGAGCAGTCTGCATTGGCATTGCGAATTGTTGATAGAGAACAAAAGCTGCTTCCTAAAATCAAATTGTCGTTGGAACGTATTCGCTTGGAAACCTATGGATATTGTTTACAGACTGGTGAGCCGATTGGCATTCCTCGCTTACTTATTCGACCGACGGCTGAATACTGTGCAGATGTCAAAGCGATTCTTGAAATGAAAGAAACGCAATTTAAGGACTGATTATTACATAGAGGAAATAATCTGTTTCGGATTTGGTGGATTATCAAAGCTCAGCTTGAAATCTATACTCACTTCATCACTGAAAGAGGAGGTGAGTTATGGATGAGCAACGTGCCATCAATCTTTATTATTTCCTCAGATCCCAGAATGCACCGCAGTCTCAGATCAATGAGGTCGTGGAACGAATCAACCAGTCTTACGGTATCAACCTAAGAAGCTTAGACACCCAGTACCGTAAGCAAAGAGGTTATTCACCCAATCGATATGATATCAACACCTATGGAACGGCGGGTTCGAGAACCATGAATCAAACCCGCCAAATGCAAAAGCCAGCACATTAGTGCTTGATTGAAACTGGTGCCTATAACTCTTTCTGGGCAAACATTCATATGTTCCCGGAGCAAAGCGAGCAGGCACACATTGACCTCAAAGGTAGTGTGATGTTGCCCATTCACAACAGTACCTTCGATCTGGCGATGCATGACTGGAAAGAGCCGATGAAAGAGGCGCTGGAAATTAGCAATGAGCGTGGCGTGACCATGGTTAGTCCAGAGATTGGTCAGCGTTTGGCTATCGGTGGGACGTTGCCAGTGGTCGAATGGTGGAATTAGGAATGATGAAGAAATTAGGACTTGCGGTGGCATTGGCTGCCGCTGTCTTAGTCAGTATCCCAGCTTCCGCATCGGTAAAAAACGATGTGGAATACCTCATTGCGCAGATGAAAAGCTCGGATTGTACCTTTGTACGCAATGGTTCGGAATACGATAACCTGCAGGCGGCCGAACATCTTCAGAATAAGTGGGAATACGCCGAAGACAGGGTGGAATCGACGGAAATGTTTATTGAAGAGGTGGCTTCGAAAAGCTGGTTTACTGGCCGTGCGTATCAGGTGAAATGTGGCGAAGAAACCCAAACCAGCCAACAGTGGCTAACCGAGCGGTTGGCGGCAAAAGAAAAGTCAGATTAGCGCCTGTTTCCACCGAAAAGCTCAGCAAGATAAGCAGAAATCACGCTGCTGAAAATCCCGATAATCACTGCGACAGCAATAACCACCAAAAAGGTAATGGCGGCAATAAAAATAGAGCCGATAAAAAGGCCGACTAACGGAAGAATCACAAAGAAAACAAAAGCAATGACCAATGCAGCAACGATTAATGCGCCAGCTTGGAGCGCCAAGATGGCAACCGGGTTAGAGATTTCTTTTCCGTTAATGACAACTCTTCTGTTCATCTTTCCCTCCTCAATGTACACCCACAGAATAGCACTTCGTTTTGCGCAGTTTTTCAGACGACTTAACAAACTTGGGTAGAATTTGGGCATAGGGGAGAGGAAGCCTGACGATGTTGTTTCGTCAGGCTTTTTTGATCAGAAGTGATAAGCGACTGTCGCACCAACCAGCCATTGGTGTTTGCTGTCAACGATTGGGGAGTCACCAACTTCACTGCCTAATTCTGTGTATTGGGCAGATTGGGTCAGGTTCCAGTTCTCGCTGATAGGATAAATCAGCTTATAACCTACTTCATAAGCGACTGAGCTGCCACCCGTGTACTGAGGTCGGTTGGCGCGTGCTTCTTTTGGCTTTACGCCGAAGTAGTAGTCCACAAAGTCTTTGCTTTGGAACATCACCCCTGCGAAGGAAACCAAATCCGCGTCGCCAATAGAAAAGATGTCGAAGTATCTCACACCAGCCAGATAGCCTTTGTAAGCCCCAGATATATCATGCTGGAAGTAAGTGGAGACCACGCCAGTACCAACTTGGAAGTCAGCATTTAATCCAAGATCGACACTGAAATTCCTATCGTCCATACCTTTTAGAAAATCTGAGGTATCGTCATCGTAACCAATACCTGCGCTGGTGAGATGAACACCAAGATTGACCAGATCGCCGTCGGTTCCATAAAAGCGGTAGTTTGCGCCACTGAAGTCAATGTTGAAGTCTTCACCGTGGTAGCCAAAGTTAAGGAGTGGAACGACAGAGTGATCTTGCTCTTTGAAGAGATCGCTGGTGGCAGCTACGCCTGCTTCAGCTATCCAACTGCTTTGCTTGCTGTAGATGTTACCGTTGAGAATATAAGTTTGATTCGCTGCCTGTACCGCAGGTGCAGCGGCGAGAATGGAAAAGAGTAATGCAGATTTATTCATGATTCTGTCCTTGTTTGTGCACTTAATGAACACCGTACAAAACTCGGCTAACTGACAATAGAATCAATTTGTCATGGGTTTGTCAGCGATTGTCAGGGTCTTTGGTTTGGAATGGTTAAGATGAGTTTTGCTCCTCCTTTTGTGCTTTCTTCGAACACGGCATGCCCGTCGTGTTTTTCAACGATAAGTTTGACGATGGCAAGACCCAGTCCATGGCCCATATTGGCTTTGTTCCGGGAAGGGTCGACACTGAAAAACGGCTCAAAAACGGATTCGCGATATTCGTCAGGGATCCCGGGGCCATCGTCTTCAACAATGATCTGGGATGATCTTCCGTTTTGTTGGCAAATGACTTTGACGGTTGATTCCGCATACCGCACTGCATTCGTTAATATGTTTTCTATAGCGCGTTTCAACAAGGGTTTATCAGCCAGAAGTGAGATATCAGGCTCGATAACCAATTCTATTTCACGATTTTCACGGTTGGGTAGTCGCTCAACCAAATGCTGGATAAAGGACAAGGCAAGGAAGGCTTCTTTCGTCAGTGATCTATCCTGGCGACCAATTTTGGCAAAGTAGAGCAACTCATCGACCAACTGCTCCATCTCTTCTGTGTCTTCTATAATGCTGGTGACTTTTTTTCGCAACTCCTCTGACTGAGCTTCCTCCTTGATAAGCTCTGCCTGCCATTGAATCCGGAAAATGGGCGTGCGGAGGTCATGAGCAACGGCTTGTGTCAATGAGCGGTTGCTGGTTATCAATAGCGAAATCTTGTCAGCCATTTCGTTAAAGCTATCGTTTAGCTTTCCGACTTTACTCCCACTATTTGTTGGTGCTCGGGCGTTTAAATTCCCCTTAGCAAAGTCGGCCGTTACACTTTGTAACACCCTAACTCTGCGGCTGAGAAACCAAATGAGCCAAGTTGAATAAACAAGGAAACCACCCAAGATAAACACAAAGAAGAGGGAGTCGCTAAATTCTATTTTCTGTCTAACCAGGGTCTCTATGTCGGGGGCGAGGTGGTAGAAACTGGGCGAGTCAGAAAGTGTGAACCAAAGCCCTCTATTTTCATCAAGAAATGAGAAAGGGTGGGGGATGTTATCGCCAGAAAAATAGTCTTTCACTTCTGCCGGAATGTTGTCAGCATGGACGAGATTTAGCGTATTTGCGGTCGATTTAGCATATTCTGCTAACAGTTGTTTTATCGCTGTATCATCGTGTTGCTCATCCAAAGTGTTAACTAAGTTTTGGAAAGCGGCAGCTTCCATGTCCTCAAGCATATAATCGTAATCAGTCGTGAGCTCATAAACAAAAAAGTTAAAGGCAAAGCTACTCACGATGAAAAGGACAAAAAGCCCGATAAAGGATTCAATATAGATACGCCACATATTTAACCTGGTCTTGTTATTCCTTCCATGCGTCCGGCACAAAGAGATAGCCTTTACCTCTCACCGTCAGTATCCGGTGGGGTGATGAGGGGTTATCTCCCAGTTTTTTCCGAAGACTGACGACCTTGTTATCGACGGTGCGATCCAGTCCATCGTACTCAATGCCACGAACGGTGAGTGTAAGTGTTTCTCTCGATAAAACTTCGTCAGCAGAAGTGGCGAGTAACCATAAGAGGTCGAATTCACTGTCTGATAGAGCAATATGCTCACCAGACAACTCACACCACCTTCTTACCTTGTTGAGAGATAAACTCCCAAAGTTTAATACGCTGACAGTCTCTGGCTCTGTCGTTACGGGCATTTCATTTTTTGAATCATCTCTTCGCAGTAAGGCACGCAATCTAGCGAGCAATACGCGGGGTTTAATCGGTTTGGTGACAAAGTCATCAGCCCCAATTTCTAGTGCGGCGACATGGTCGAAGTCGTCATCGCTTGCCGTCAGCATCAACACCTTACCGGAGAACTGCGAACGAATCTGTCGGCAAATTGTCAGGCCGTCGATATCCGGAAGCATCAGGTCGAGCATAACGATGTTGGGCTGTTCAGAAAGAATTGCACCAATCGCACTTTCACCATGATCAAACTCCTTTACGTCAAAATCCTGCTCACGGAAGTAGGAAGAAAGAAGTTGTCGAAGCTTGGTGTCATCTTCAACGATATAAAGCAGAGGTTTGGGTGACATTGAAAATCCTCATACCCGTATACATGTTCTATCAACGGGATAGCACGCTAAAACTGGTTTGTCACCGCTTTAGCGTGAGAGTTGAGGGCTTTGTACGAGAGTGGTTTAAAAAGGATAAAGTTGGCTCGAAGAAGCCAGTGGAAGGTAGGTGCTTCGGAACCCCTTATTCCACTCATGCAACATATAGCCGCCGGGATCTTGTGTAAAACCTACAGGCGCATCACTTCGATGATCCGTCAAAAAGGAACTCGCTGTTGCGGGGGAGGACAAGACTGTGGCTCCACCTATTGTGCTAACAATGCTGTTATGAAGATGGCCGCAGATAATCCGCACTTCACGGGGTGATTTCTCCAGAATCTCTGCCATTTCATCTGCGCCTTCCAGACCAATGGCATCCATAAACTGAATACCCGAAGCAAAGGGAGGGTGATGCATAGCAATCAAAGCGGGTTTATCTGGGTGACGTGTCAATGCATGTTCGAGAAAAGCCAAAGCAGTGGGAGATAAACGACCACCGCCTTGGCCTGGAATTACGGTATCCAGACCAATGATATCGAGGTCTGGGAAGTGTTTCACCCAGTTGATTTCTTCACTGATCGCTGGTGTCAGATTCTCAAAGCAGTGATGCATAGAAGAGCGAAGATCATGATTGCCGGGTATCACGAAATAGGGAATACCCAGACGCCTTATTACAGACTTAAAGGCTTCGTAGCTCTCGACGTCGCCGTGGTCAGTGATATCGCCAGTCACGATGATGGCATCGACGTGTCCAAGCTTCTCTAAATCCTGCTCAATCTTAGTGATGGCCTCTTCAAACAAGGTCAGCGTGTCGAGCACGCCGGAAACCTTGTTGGGAGGGCAGACAACGTGCGTGTCTGTCAGTTGTATGATTCGTGTCATAACGCCCTCCTTACTTGATACCTGCACGCAAGAACGCTTGCACGAACTGACGTTGGAAGATCAAGAACGCGATAAGCAGTGGTGCAACCGACATCATTGTCGCAGCAGAAATCACGGATATATCTACACCGTTTTCCGGCGCACCAAATATCGACAAACCCACGGTGAGTGGTCGGGTATCGTCAGAGTTAGTCACAATCAAGGGCCACAGGAAGTTGTTCCAGTGGGTCGAGACAGAAACGAGTGCATACGCGAGATAAGTCGGCTTTGCGAGGGGCACATAGACTTTCATCAAAATGCCAAACAGCGAACACCCTTCGACGCTGGCTGCTTCATGCAACTCATAAGGCACCGATTTAAAGGACTGGCGCATCAGGAAAATACCGAATGCACTGGCCATGTATGGCATACCCACACCCAAGATAGTGTCGAACAGACCAAGCTTGGATGTGACTGCGTAGTTTTCGACGATCAATACTTCAGGAAGAATGAACAGTTGCAGCAAGACCAGAATGAAGACGAAGTCTTTACCCGGAAATGACACCTGTGCAAACGCAAAGCCCGCCAGAGTAGTAATGATGAATTGCCCAATCAAAACCACTGTTACCAAACAGAAGGTGTTGATGAAGTACTGAATCCAAGGCGCACCTTCCCAAGCGACGCGGAAGTTATCGAGTGTCCAACCCGAAAGCAGGTTGAAATTCACGGCATCTGATGTGGTGTGGAATGCAGCCCAGAACGCAAACACTAAGGGTGATATCCAAATGACGGCAAGCAGGAGCGCACCAAAGGTATCGAGATACTTTTCGACAAATTTCATTGATAGTGCGTCCTTTTATCCAGATAAGTGAACTGAATCGCTGCTGCAATCCCAAGTACTATCAGCACCAGCACTGTCATGGCAGCAGCATGTGGTGCATCGAAGAAGGCAAACGCCATCTCCCAGATGTAGTAGAGGATCAGTTTGGACGCGTCGGACGGCCCACCCTTGGTCAGAATGAACAGGTGGTCAATCAGCTTCACCGAGTTAATCATGGCGTTGACAACAATAAACAGGGTGGTGGGCATCAGCAGTGGCAACACAATTCGGCGTGTGTAAGTCCAGCGACTGGTGCCTTCAATATCTGCGGCTTCTTTGTAGTCTGCAGGAATGGTCTGCAAAGCAGCGAGATAGAAAATCATGAAGAAGCCTGCTTCTTTCCAGATGGTGACAATAATCACCGCCCAAAGCGCGGTTTCAGGTCTGCCCAACCAATTGACTGATTCAAAGCCAAACAGCGCACCGATTTGATCGAGTACGCCCAAATCTGGCGTGTAGAAGAACAGCCAAAGGTTCGCAGCGGCAATCATGGGAAGTACGGTTGGGGTGAAATACGCGGTGCGGACAAAGCCCTTGGCCGATATTTTTGAGTTAGCCCAAAGCGCCATAATGAGTGCGATAGCGATCGAAGCCGGAATGGTAATCGCAGCATAGAAAAGATTGTTTTCGACGACGATCCAAAAGGTCGGATCGTTAAACAGATCCGAGTAGTTTTCCAGCCCGGTAAATTCTGAAGGGCGACGACGCGTTCCTTTGGAAAATAGACTTTCCCATAGGGTAGCTACCGAAGGGTAGAACGCGAAAAGCGTCAGTAAAATGGCAGCGGGAGTCAGCAGAAGCCAGCCATACATGTGCTGTCTGCGGCGCTCCATTTCAGCGTAATGATTCATAGTACTGCTCAACTTCCAGAGAGTCCCCCCACCTGAGTCAGGTGGGGGAGACGTGCTTATTGATAATCGCGCAGGAGACGTTTTGCGGATTTCTGAGCTTCTTCAAGCGCAGCTTCCGGTGTTTTCTGGTCGGTCAGGGCAAACTGAATCGCGTTATTCAAACCTTCACGGACACGCGCGGTTTCGTAAGTGGAGAACTCGGCAACCGCATGCTCAAGTTGGTTACGCGCAACCAATGCTGGTGGGAACGCTGCTGTGTATTCTTGCAGCGCTTCGGTTTCGTATGCGCCTTTCGACACACCCATGTAACCGGTCGCGATCGACCATCTTGCGGCTTGTTCTGGTGAAGTCATGAACTTGATGAGCTTCATGGCTGCGGCTTTTTCTTCGTCAGAAGTGTCTTTAAAGATGTAGAAGTTGCCGCCACCGGTCGGTGAGCCTAAACGGACATTGCCTGGCAGCATAGCGACGCCAAAGTCGAACTTAGCGGCCTTTTTGACTGCCGTCAGGTTACCGGTTGAATGCCACATCATTGCCGTATTGCCTTCAAGGAAAGCTTGGCGAAGTGTGCCCCATTCAACAGTGCCTGTCGGCATGACACCATGCTCCTGTGAGAGTGATTTCCAGAAATTGAGTGTTTCGATCACGGCCGGATCATCGAAGTAGGTGGTGAGGCCATCGTCAGACATCAGTTTCTTGCCATTCTGAATCGCCAGTGCCTGGAACATCCAGTATGGGTAACCAGTGGAAGGGATCATGATGCCGTAGGTGTCGTCGTTAGTGAGTTTCTTACTCACTTCAACCAACTCATCCCAGGTTGTCGGCGGCTTTTCCGGGTCAAGACCTGCAGCACGGAACATGTCTTTGTTGTAGTAAGCAACAATGGTGGAACGTTGAAACGGAATACCCCAGGTTTTGCCTTCCGCCTGACCGTTTTCCATCAGTGCAGGATAGAAATCAGCCAACCAAGCTTTGTCGGCATCACCTTGCATCAGGTCGTCAAACGGTGAGATCAAATCTTGCTCAATCAAGTCGTATACGTCGATAGAAAACATAACGGCCAACTGTGCAGGCTCGCCAGAGTTCAGTGCGGACAGTGCGCGCACACGGGTGTCATCGTAGTTACCAGAGTAGATAGCGTTAACCTTGATATCTGGGTTTTGCGCTTCAAAGTCATCAACAATCCCGTCAACCACTTTTGTTAGCGCGCCACCCACTGCGATGGGGTAGTACATGTTCAGTTCTGTTGCCGCCATTGCTGACTGCGAAGCGAGAGTAAACGCACCGGCAAAGGCACAACTCATTAACTTTGAGAACTTCATAGTTTCACCATTGGTTACGTATTTAATTTCGGAATCAGCTTTCTTTTTGGTGTTGAGAAAGACCGTTCCACTCCTTGTTAATTGATTCTTTTTCCATCACCGTCAAAGAAGTGCAGAGCACTGTCCTCAAAGGTTATGTCTACGGTGCTTCCTTCTTGAAGCGATGAATAGCCGTGAAGCTTGACCACTAAGCCTTTGGCTTTGGGATGGTCAAGCAGAACATGGGTTTCATCACCCAGATATTCGCTTTCAGAAACGATACAACTGATTCGGCCTTGGCCTGCCCCTACCAACTCCACGTCTTCGGTACGCAAGCCAACTTTGTGCGCGTGCTCAGTGCCAGGAATAACGTCGCCGTCGATCAAAGCCATCGGTGGGGCACCAATAAATTCAGCCGCAAAGGTATTTTGAGGAATGTTGTAGAGCTCCTGCGGCGTTCCTGCCTGCATGATGTGACCGTCTTTCATCAAAATGATCAGGTCAGCCATACTCATGGCTTCCGTTTGGTCGTGGGTGACGTACACCACAGTCATGCCCAGATCTTTCTGGAGTTTTTTGATGTCTTTTCGCACAGAGTGACGGAGCTTGGCATCCAGGTTGGAGAGAGGTTCATCCATCAGACAAAGGGGTTGACCTGCAACAATCGCACGCGCAAGAGCTACACGTTGACGCTGTCCACCGGAAAGTTCGCCCGGCTTACGCTCTTCGTATCCCAGAAGGCCGGTGATCCGCAGTGCGTTCTCAAGTTTCTTTAGGCGTTCATCTTTGGGCACCTTTCGTACCTTCATGCCAAACATGACGTTTTCTGCGACAGACAGGTGCGGGAAGAGTGCATAAGACTGGAATACCATGGAGAGATTTCGCGCTGAAGGTGCCATTTCAGTTACGTCGGTGCCTTCAATGCGAATAGAACCCTCATCAGGGATCTCCAAACCGGCTAATAAGCGCAGTGTTGTGGATTTACCGCAACCAGAAGGACCCAACAAGGCAACAAATGCGCCTTCTGGGATATCGATAGAAATGTTTTCAACACCAAGTTGTCCGTTCCACCTTTTTGCGATGTTGTCGAACGAAACAAAGGGTTCTGTGTTCATGAAGCGTCGCCTCCCACTAACTTCAAACGATCTCCGACACGGTCACTCAGCGCTGAAAAGTCATCGCCGGGATGTTGGTCCATGATGATCAAATCCACGTCGAAAATACTCCCGCCAATAGCAGGGGCTGTTCGCGTCAACTTAGTACTGTCCATGACTAAAATGGACGTTTTGCAATGGGTGCGAATGGCTTCGCGAACCCTCACTTCAGAGGCATGGAAATCCAACATGCCTCCGTCTTCCGATACGCCAGCTACGCCAAAAATGCCGTACTCAGCACGATAACTGTTGAAAAACTCAAGCACGCCGTCACCGAGTACATCCCGGTCAGGCATGCGCACCTCTCCACCCGGAATGATGATGCGGTTACTTGGCTCATTACTCAGAACCATGGCGGCATTGAGGTTATTAGTCATCACCGTCAGCCCAGACTTCGCAGTCAGCGCTTCGGCCACAATCGTCGGTGTCGAACCAATAGAAATAAACACCGTGGCACCGTCAGGAATAACATCAGCCACTGCTTTAGCAATAGCGCGTTTCTCTGTTGGGTTTGTTGCTGCACGTAAGTCATAAGGTGCATTCAACTGCTCTTCAAAAGACTCGACACCGCCGTGACGACGGCGAAGCAGGTTTTCGCTGCACAACTGATTAAGGTCGCGCCGTACGGTTTGGGATGACACTCCCAATATTTCCGTGAGTAATTCGACAGATACATTGCCGCGCGCTTGTGTCAGTTCGATGATCTTTTCGCGTCGAATCTCTGTTTTCGATTTGAGTTTGGTTGCTACCGTCATAACTGCTCACATCTCCACTTTCATTTCAATCTAAGATCATATTTAACAAAAAGCCAACATATAATGAGCAAACGAACATAAAAATGTTCATTTGTTGATCAAAAGCGCAATGTTGATTACCTTATTAATAAGCGAATGCTCAAGCGGTATGGGTATAGAGGTGAAACAGAGAAGTGAGAACACGCACGTCGTGCGCTAGGTGATATAAGAATGACAGGAACATCTGTACTAATTAATTTGTTGGGAGGCGTAGCACTGCTGCTGTTTGGTCTTGCGCTGGTCAAAGAGCATGTATTGAAAACCTTTGGTGGACGGATCCGCCGTAGTTTGGGACGGTCGGCTTTTAACCGTTGGCGCGGGTTTGGTGTCGGCCTTGGAGTGACATGCCTGCTACAAAGCAGCACTGCCACGGCGCTATTGGCCAGTTCGCTGGGTAGCCAGGGGCTGGCAACAGCAAGTGGTTTAGCGATTTTACTGGGTGCGGATGTTGGTACCACTCTAGTAGCTAAACTCCTGACATTCGATTTAAGTTGGCTTGCCCCTGTGCTGTTATTTGTTGGTTTTATAGTCATGTCTTCAGGGAAGAAGGATAAAACCAAGCATATTGGCCGAATCATGATTGGCCTTGGCATTATGTTGCTAGCGTTGAAAATCATCGTTTCTACGTCAGTTCCTATGCGCGATTCTGTGGCAATTCAATCCTTGATGGGAGCGCTTAGCGATGAGCCTTTGTTGGCTGTCATCGTCGGTATGTGTATTGCGTTTCTGGTGCATTCGAGTCTTGCAACCGTTTTGCTCATTGTGGCAATGGCCGGTTCTGGTGTGATTACCCTGCAAGGTGGAATGGCGCTGATTCTAGGTGCAAACCTAGGCGCAGCCCTACCAGCTGTGATGAATACGGTTAATGCAACACCAGAAATTCGAAGGGTGCCTCTCGGGAATTTGGGCTTCCGCGCCGTCGGTGTAGTGATTACTTTGCCTCTGCTGGATGTACTGAATTCAATGGCGTTGTTTGCGTCTGATGAGCCCGCAGTAGTACTTGTTAACTTCCACCTTCTTTTCAACGTATTGTTGGCGATGACATTTTTGCCCTTGGTGACGCCTAGCGCACGTTTGCTCGAAAAATGGGTACCAGCGAATACCTTGGATAAGGCAGACAACAAGCCTCGTTATCTGGATAGAAAAGCATTTCGTACACCTTCAGTGGCACTGTCTAATACTGTTCGGGAAGTGCTGAGAATGGGGGATTTGCTGAGAGGCATGCTTGATGGCGCGTTTGAGGCGTTGAACACCCGCAACCCTGCACAGTTACAGCATATTAAGCGTTCGGATGATTTGGTCGATGAGTACTACGAGAAGATAAATCTTTATTTAACGGAGCTCAGTCGTCAGGACATTCCTAAGAAGTATCGCCGCCGTTGCTATCGCATTTCGTCTTATACGACCAATCTGGAGCATGCAGGCGACATTCTCGAATACAGCATGACAGAGGTCATCAATAAAATTATCCAACAAAATATTCTGTTGCCTGATTATGAGCGTAAAGCGATTGATGAACTCAAGAACTGCATTTACCGTAACATGGAACTCGCCTTCAGCGTGCTACTCACTGGTGATGTAAACAATGCGCGTGCGTTAATTGAACAGAAGAGCGTAGTAAAAAACATTGAGCGCGAGGCAATACTGGCTCATCAAAAAGGCCTCCGTGATCAGACGATTACCGTTGTTGCTGGTAGCTCTTTGTATTTGGACTTATTGAGAGATTTAATCCGTATCAACTCTCACTTTACGTCTATTGCGTACCCTATTTTGGATCAAGCGGGCGAGTTAAGAGCCAGCAGATTGAAAAATACCCAAGCGGAACCGTCAAACAGTGCGGAACCAACGATTAATAGCAATGAATCTCCAACGTAAGGTTGCTTGAGTTTTCACTAAGGAAGGAAGAATGACCGTTTTCAAGAATACTTACCTCATCATGCGCCATGGACAGAGTGAAGCAAATGTGGCTGATATCGTGGTGAGCGATCCTGCTATTGGTTGCGCCAACTATGGGTTGTCTCCACTCGGTCAAACGCAAGCCAAAGCATCGGCGCAAGCTTTCCGAGATAAAGGGATAGCGCTTATTGTCTGTTCCGATTTCAAACGTACCAAGGAAACGGCGGCCATTGTTGCTGATGAACTCTCCCTGCAATCGGCGGTTGAGGATATCCGACTGCGAGAGCGTTTTTTTGGTGAATGGGAAGGGCAATCGTCATCTGCGTATGAAAACGTGTGGGCTAAAGATTTGCAGGATTCAAACCAAAGCTTTAATGGTGTTGAAAGCACCGTGAGTGTCCGCGATCGTTCTATTAGTTTGATTAAAGAGCTAGAAAACCAATATGAAGACAAAGCCATCCTGTTGGTTGCTCACGGTGATATCTTACAGATCATGAAATCGGCTTTTCACGACATTGAACCGGGTCAACACCGCACTTTGCCTCACCATGAAACCGGTGAAATCAAACTACTGGTGTCTAAAGGGGATAACATTCACCTGCCGCTCTAAAGTTAATAATAACGAAAACTGTTGAAAACTCAGGGTGGTACGTTGTGTTTCTCTGGCGAGAAAACGTACCACTTTCTGTAGTCATCTCTTCTTTCCTGACTTCCTTTGATCGCTGACCTTATACTCAAATCATCGTTGTGTTAAAAAAATGTTATGCGTGAGCATTTAGAAACATCGAAGGAGTAAACTCCTCATACAAATACGATCATTTCGAGGGTTTCCCCATGAAGGAAAATGGACAAACAAAATCAATTCAAATCATCGGCGTGCCTGTGGATCTCGGCGCTTCCCGGCGCGGAACAGATGGTGGCGTTTCAGCGGTTCGCATAGCGGGGCTTGGTGAGAAGCTGACAAAGATGGGTTATACAGTGACAGACGAAGTGGACGTTGCCGTTCCTTCTAAGGAGTCGAGACCCAAAGAGACCACAGGCAATATGCGTTTCCGCAGTGAAATTCTGCAGGTTTGTCGGGACCTTGCCGTCGTCACACGCGATGCACTAACCAAAGGCAATGTGCCGCTGGTTGTTGGAGGTGACCATTCCCTCGCAATTGGTTCGATTTCCGGCATCGCTGACTATTTTCAGGAGAAGGGCGGCGAGCTAGGCCTTGTTTGGTTTGATGCTCATGCAGATATGAATATTCCGGGTATTTCACCATCGGGCAATATTCACGGAATGCCGCTATCCCATCTGCTTGGCTACGGCGACAAGGAATTCACAGGTATTCTCAGCGCCAACCCAAAAATAAAGTCTGAAAATGTGGTGCTGGTGGGCGTAAGGGATATTGATGAGAAAGAAAAAGAGCTGATCAAGCAATCCGGCATCAAGGTTTACAGCATGCGAGATATCGATGAGCTTGGTATGAGCCGCGTAAGCGACGAGATCCTGGAAATTGTGACTAAAGGAACAGTGGGTTTCCATGTCAGCTTTGACGTGGATGGATGCGACCCCGAAGTGATGCCGGGTTCAGGGACTTTGGTTCCGGGCGGGGTGACATATCGCGAAGCGCATTTGTTGTTAGAAAAATGCGCGGAGACTGGATTGATGACTTCCATGGATTTGGTGGAATTGAACCCATTCCTGGATAAAGGAAATATCTCCGCCGAACGTGCCGTGTCACTGGTGCTCAGCGCGTTTGGGCAAAGCGTACTATAACTCTCCTCTGAAGGCTGCCGTGTTTCCACGGCAGTTCATTCCCTGTTTCTTTTTCCTCTCTATAATCGCTCTGTGTAACAAAGGTATTTTTATCTGACTCCCTTGTGAAAGTAAGCTATGTTGATGACTTATCAGAGAAAATTGAGAGGGTAAAGATGGAGCGTAAAAATATCCGAAATGTCGTGTTTGATGTAGGCAATGTAATTGTGCGTTGGTCACCATTGGAAATTGTTAGGCTGACTTTCGGGAACAAAATAGAACACGAATCTATTGCCAGAGAGATTTTTCAAAACGACATCTGGATGGACTTAAACAAAGGCTTGATGACGGAAGAGGAAGCCCAAAAACGCTACCAATCTGAAATGGGTTTCTCGCCAGACACCACAAACAAGCTCTTTTACTACGTGAAGCAATCCCTGATCCCTCTATATGGTTCACATGAGCTTATTCAACGCGTGAAACGCGCAGGTTATGGCGTATACGCATTAACCGATAATGTGCACGAAATCGTTGCCTTCCTCAAAGCAACCCAGGACTTCTGGCAATTGTTTGATGGGGAAATTGTGTCGGCAGAAGTTGGTCTACTCAAACCCCAGCCTGAAATCTATCAGGCGCTTTTGACCCGCTATGATTTGAATGCAGTAGAGACCGTTTTCCTTGATGATATGCCTCATAACGTCAAAGGTGCTCAAGATGTTGGCATCGCAGCGATTCAATTTGAAAATGCTGAGCAGGCAGAAGTGAAATTGAAACATCTTGGGGTACGGTTTTGATTTAGCTGAACTGAAACATCTTCAGAGCAAATCATCAAAATGACCGCGGTCCTTGACTATGGAAAGGTCGTGCGTTGAAGCTGGCAAAGATCTTTAATGATCAGCTTTACCATTTCCTTATTTAACCTAATCACCTTGTGAGAAGATATTGGGATAATCTGGGTCGTCTATATTTAACATAATTTACCTCCAATAATTGGTATCTGAAAAACAAGGATAATTTAAGGAATTTATTAAGTGCACATGAGTTCATAATATGCAGTAATTAGTTTTATGTATGCTCTCCTGATAGGGGTGTCTATTTTCTTTGGCACTTTGAGTCTGCAAGGGACTTGTTGGAATTTTGTATGTGAGCAAAGTCAAGATTACAGGTTTTCTTTTGATGAGCAATCCTTCCTACTTGTTTATATTTTCTGCGCATTTTAATTGCTGGAGTATCATTACCTCTAAACCGTGACTTGAAACGACAACATTTGTGAAAAAAGCTAACCTATCAGTAGGGTCAGAATAACGACATTAGAAACTGGGCTTAGACTCAGTGCTTATAAAAGGATTGTGGTATCAAAGGTATGTTGATGCTCGACAAAATCAAAAAGAAATTATCGAAGGTATTTATTGGCGGTGATAGTCATACAGATTTCACTGCATTGAGAACCAGTGAGGATGTCTACAAATGCATCCAAGAGGCAGATAAAGTGAAAACTCAGCTCGCTGAGTTTATGGGTGATAGCGCCAAAAACACAAAGTTTGTTTCACTGGGAGAAAATTGCAGTTCCGCTTGGTACCTAAAGCAGCTAGGACTCAAAAAAGCGTCTTATCCGTTTGACTGGGTGTTCAGCTCTCCAGAAATTATTCTCGATTGTTTGAATGACAACTTCGAGAAATATTTAGATAAAGGCCTTATAGTCCCAAAGCGTGGGGGTACTTCGGCTGGACACTCTTATTATCATGATGATTTATTTAATCATCGAAACCCCTTAGCAAGTGATAATGACTATAGTTATCTTCAAAGATGCTGCGATAGATTGACTGGATTGGTTCAATCACAGCATAGCGCTTGTTATTTGATAACCTTGATTAATGAACCAGGTAAAAGACTAAATTGGGCAAATGGGTTCAACAAGCAATTCGCTATGCCGGAAGGCGAGAGGCTGCAGTCAGTATCCAGTTTGGTTGAATACTTAAGAGAACGAAATGAAAACTCGAAATTTGTTCTCGTGGATCACTACACAGATAGTGACAAACCTTTAAAGTGCGGACGAATGAGTGATGACGTCTTCTTTATGCAGTTCCATGCTAGAGGAAAAAGCACTGGGGTTTTGTATGAGAATGAGCTTGATGACTTTTGTTTTAAACTAATTTTGACAGGGCTGTATGGAGAAGCAAAAGGATCATAACGCCATACCCAAACTATCGGTTGAGAGCGAGAGTGACAAAAAAGGGTTGGCAAATGCCACCCTTTCTAAAGCAGATGCATGATTAATCGTTATCCTCTCGTTCAATCTCGCGAGCAACATAGTCACCGTTGATAATCACGCCTTCAACTTCTACATATTCGCCTTCCAGGAAATCGAAGTCTAAGCCGTCATCAAACTCTGTGTTTGCATCAGTAAATATCTTCTGCTCAAGAACTTCGAATGACTGCTCCACGTCCTTGGTATTTTCAATGGTACCTTTGCGTTCGAATTCAAACTTGTCCCAGTCGACATCAAAATCGAAGTCATCTTCAAACTCGATTTCTTTGGCGATGGTGCGTTTGGCTTAGTTGACGTATTCCACCTCAACTTCTGCACCAAGACGCAGATCTGCCTTTGAGCCATCATCAAACTTGGTAGAAAGGTCGATATCGAAAATACCTCGATAGTTAAGTTCGAAGCGGCTTTGATCATTCGCTACCCAGGTAATTACTCCTTCAGTTTCACCTCGGCCAAGTACACCGTTAAAGCTCTTGAGTTTTAGCGTTTCTGCAGTTAGCTCACCTTTGAACTCGTTGTATGTGCCGAACACTTCGACCCACGCTACATTTCGAAGATTGCCGGTTTTGTATGAGCTTTGAGTCGAATAACACAGTTAGTGAGTTGCCAATCTTAAACGTATTATTGTTGACGTTGATGTTTGAAATGCGGCCCTCGGCTTCGACCATGCCATCAGCATCATACTCAAACTGAATAACGCTCAGTACTTTGTAACCTGCGTTGGCGGTTGGCAATGTGGAAACCATCACCCAATCGCCCTCTGAAATTTTATTCGACAGACGATCAAACTGAAGCCCTACACCATTTACTGTTTAGCTCTTTCCATTGATATCAGTGATCTTGCCAGTGAAAGTAGGGTCGAGCTGAACATTCGCGCTGGTTGCACGTGAAGAGGTGTTCAACGACACCATCATATCGGCCTCAAGCGCTTCATTGCTTAGGTTATGACCAGCATATTCCAGTTGCGCTACCTGATACGGACGATTGTTGACGGTAATGGTTGAGCCATTCACGTTCTGGATTTTGCCTTCTACAGCGCTTGGTGTTGGGGGAGCGGACGTCTCGCCGCTTTCTTCACCGCTGCCGCCGCACGCTGTTATAGCCAAAGATAGAAGAGGAAAAATCGCGTAACGTTTCATTAAGTGAGCTCTAAATAAGTGTGGGTATTTGACGGCGCGGAATGTATTACTGCGTATGTCCGAGGATTTCTGGGGGAATTGTAAGGGCTCTGTCATCGAGAACTCGACTGATGATTGCTTGTTCGTGTCGTTACTTTTTCAGTCAGTGGTTTATAAGAAAACGTTTCAACATGAATGGGTTGTAATGCAGCACTGTATAAAATTTGAGAATGCGATACGCGGCTGAGACGGAGAAATACTCTGACTGAAGTCAGGTTGAATTTTCGACGGTCTCTTTGTAAAAGAAATAATGAGATAGCGTATTTTCGCTGTGTATCAACACACTGCAGAGCTACCAATCATGAAAATTCAGCCATATGAAGATATCGAAGACGCAACCATCGTGGCAGAGACTAAACTGATAAATGGCGTCTATGTCATGGATCGACGCGATCGTGGAGACCGACGTAAAAAGCGAGGCAAATATCACGGGTATGATCGCCGTGTGAGCGCTGATCGTCGTGGTTCAACAGGCGTTGATGAATTTATCTAGTCCAATGCGCCTCCCTGCGTTTTAGAAGCGGCGACTTATTCAGGTCGCCGTTCGCTTTTTCCCTATCTAAAAATCCAGCCTTGTTCGCCATTCCTAATTTGTTACCACTCGGAATAATTCGGCAAAAAAACCATATAAAAATCATGATATTTGTGATGGGAAACATAAGACCCATCTCAAGTTATTGGTCACGTGTATCAATAGTTGGGCGCGTAATTGAGCCAGATCAAAGTCTTGCACACTGGCGGGGTGTTACAAAATTCAGGTACGAAAGAGGTAGGACAAGCCTATCTTCGTGCACCCTACATATTCAAATAACAACTCCAGGAGAATCGCAATGACGAGCGCATTTTTTATCCCTACCGTTAACCTGATGAGCGCAGGTTGCCTTGTAGATGCTGCTGATGCCATTAAGTCTCACGGCTTCAAAAATGGTCTGATTGTGACCGACAAGGTACTGAACGAAATCGGCGTTGTAGAAAAAGTTGCGGCTCTTCTGGCTGAGCGCGATGTGCAAACTGCGGTGTTTGATGGTACACAGCCAAACCCGACCATTGGTAACGTTGAAGCGGGTCTGGCTATTTTGAAAGAAAACGGCTGTGACTTTGTGATTTCTCTTGGTGGCGGCTCTCCACATGACTGTGCGAAAGGTATTGCGCTGGTGGCAACCAACGGCGGCAACATTAGTGATTACGAAGGTGTCGATCAATCTGCGAAAGCCCAGTTGCCACTGATTGCTATCAACACTACTGCGGGTACCGCGTCTGAAATGACCCGTTTCTGCATCATTACCGATGAAGCGCGCCACATTAAGATGGCGATTGTTGATAAGAACACCACGCCGCTGATTTCAGTGAATGACCCTGAACTGATGCTTGCAAAACCTGCGTCACTGACAGCAGCAACCGGTATGGATGCGCTAACTCATGCGGTAGAGGCGTATGTTTCAACTGCAGCATCTCCAATTACTGATGCGGTTGCGATTAAAGCGATTGAGCTTATTCAGGCGAACCTGCGCACCGCCGTGACTGATGGCCAGAACCTGGTTGCGCGCGAGCAAATGGCTTACGCGCAGTTTATGGCGGGGATGGCGTTTAACAACGCATCTCTCGGTTATGTACATGCCATGGCACACCAGTTAGGTGGTTTCTACGACCTTCCTCACGGTGTATGTAACGCCATTCTGCTGCCGCATGTGCAGCGCTACAATGCGCAGGTTTGTTCAAGCCGTCTGCGTGATGTAGCAAAAGCGATGGGTGTAAATGCAGATGCTTTGTCACCAGAAGAAGGTGCAGAAGCAGCACTTAACGCCATTCAAGAACTGTCAAAAGATGTGGGTATTCCAGTAGGTTTGGAAGTACTGGGTGCGAAAGCAGATGACATCCCAGTATTGGCGGATAATGCCCTGAAAGATGCTTGTGGTTTCACTAACCCGAAACAAGCTACGCACGAAGAGATTTGCGAGATTTTCCGCAACGCAATGTAATCTCATCAACATGACTAAAAAGCCGCTTTTCGAAGCGGCTTTTTTGAACCATAAAGCAAGGTCTCCCGTAACTTTTTGTTGTTCAGAGGAGGCCACCATGAAAACACCACTCACCAAACTCGAAAAATACTTCGTCATCGACAAGCTTATTATCCATTCTCTTGATCTCTGCCTCTATCAGGCCTCTGTCGTTATTGATGGGGAAGAGCACTTTGTGTGTTATGACGACGGTAACTTCCTCCGAACCCATTCGCTGATCGAAATTCAAAAGTGTTGTAAAAACCTAAAAGCGAAAGAAACAGTTCTCCGTCAGGAAAGCGCCTACGACGAAATGGTTGGTGCGCCAGCCAAAGGCGAAACAAATGCGCTGGAAGTGCCTTTGAAGGACTGCGGACTTTACTGAGCCCTGTATCAAAATTGCCTCACCGGACAGGAAACCTGACTGATACGCTCAATCAGTCAGAGAAGGGAGTTCGGTAGATGTTAGATCATGGTGTTCGCAAGTACGTTACTGACAAGTTGACACAAATGGGGTTCGATACGGACCCTTACGGCGCCGAACCTACCTTGGTATTTATCTTGGCTGCCATTGGTATTGCGGGCATCAGCTACCTGCTTGTTCATCGCGTTATCGTTCGCTACGTGAATCTCGCCATCAGCAAAAACAAGCAATCTTGGGCTAACAGCCTAACCAAACATGAAGTATTAGAAAAACTCGCTGCGCTTGTGCCAGTGATGATTCTTGATGTCTTGGTTCCACCCATTCTGACCCATCATCCTTTGCTTGCGACCATGTCAGACCGATGCCTTGGCATCGCTGTTATCGTGATGTTTATCTGGATGATGTTTGCGCTTCTTGATGCCCTTCATGATATTGCCTACCTAAAAGGCATCAGCCGCCGGATGCCAATCAAAAGCTTTGTTCAGCTCATCAAGCTATTCACTTTCTTTGTCGGCATCGTGATCTGTATTTCTATTTTGTCGAACGAATCACCCATCATTTTCCTCAGTGGATTAGGCGTGGCGACAGGCCTTGTCATGTTGGTGTTCAAAGACACCATCTTGGGTTTTGTGGCGGGCATTCAGCTTTCCGCTAACCGTATGGTCAGCCTGAACGACTGGATCCAAATGGATGAATACGGAGCAAGCGGCACGGTAGAGGAGATCTCTCTGACAACGGTGAAAGTGCGCAACTTTGATAACACCATCAGCATGCTGCCGGCCTACGCGTTGGTACAGAGCGCATTTATCAACTGGCAGGGGATGTCCGATTCGGGTGGCCGTCGTATTAAACGCTCTGTACATATCGACTTAACTTCTATTCGTTTTCTCTCCGAGGGTGAGATCGAATCGTTGAAAGAAATACGCATCCTACGCGAATTTTTGTTTGAGCGGGTCAAAGAGATCAAAGAGTTCAACGAGAGCTTTGAAGATGTCCATCACGCCGCGAACCTGCGTCAAATGACTAACGTTGGAGTATTTCGCGCGTATCTTGCTGTTTACCTTCGCGCACACAAGGATGTTCATAATTACATGACGTGTATGGTGCGCCAATTGGAACCCACCGCGGAAGGTTTGCCGCTTCAGGTTTATGCTTTTGTGAACAACACGGACTGGGTGTTTTATGAAGGGGTGCAGGCAGACATCTTCGACCATATATACGCCATCATGCCGATGTTTGGTTTGCGACCCTTTCAGTCATTTGGTGGCCATGATGCAGTCAATATTGGGTTGGGTAGTCAGCAGAATAATGCCGCGCCGATTGGTGACCAGATAGGACGATAGCTTTCCACCCGCATGATCTGCTTTGCCGTGGTAAGGTGTTGGTAAATCTTGATTTGGGAAACCGAAATGGAAATTCGACACATCAGTTGGCAGGAAACCATCGACATTCGTCACAGAGTGCTGTGGCCAGACAACCCCCCTGAGTTTTGTAAAGCGAAAGGGGACGATGAAGCCCTTCATCTGGGGGCATACGTCAATGAGGAGCTGATTTGCGTGGCCTCGTTGTTCTTTGATGGTGAAGTGGTGCGCTTGCGAAAATTTGCAGCATTACCTGACTACCAAGGTCAAGGTATTGGGTCTTCGGTATTGAGAGCAGCGTTTAAAGAAATGAAGGCACGTGATGTTTCAATGTTTTGGTGTGATGCACGTGAAGCTGCCATGGGGATATACCGAAAATTTGGGATGAAACCATCCGGAGAGCGCTTTTATAAAGGCGACATTCCTTACTTTAAAATGTCGATAAACTTCGCAGATTCTCCCTAACTATGTGCCATGTCCCACGCCTAGAGAATGAGCGTTTGAATCTAATTCCGTACGGTATATTCTTTAATCTCAGCGTTTTAAACATACAAATCTTCAGTCGTTTAGTTGAAGGATAGCCAAATACGATGGGTACATTTTGGGGTAAAGTGAATGACTCTCTCGCCGATACACTCAATGACTTTTTTGAGTATCGCGGGCGAGTGTGGATCGTGAGTATTCGCGAGAATCAATTGTTGAATGACTCTTTGATTGTTTCCGAAGATTCTTTCCGTGAACCTATGGACTGGATGGTTGACCAAGGCTATCCCGATGATGTCCTCGAAGAGCTGGAATACCTCAAGTTGTCTCAATCGATCAGTGTCAAAGTGGGTGATATCGAACACTGCATCATGCGCGTGAAATAACACGACGAAACTACGAAAATCCCTCCAAAATCAAAGTGCAAAGTCGGTGCATCTTCTGCACCGACGATGATCATACCTCTTCACCATACAAACCCATTTCAATAGTAATTATATATAAATCAGTCAGTTAAAAAGTTGGCAAGATGGTTGCTATTAAAAGTATGGCGTGCGAATGCAGAACTTCTGCAAGCGTTACGTTTACTCCTTGCTGTCGTTGTTGGTTTCTCTGTCCTATCGATCCTCCGTTGATTGGACAGGGAAACATTTTTTTATCGGCATCCTAAAACCTCAGATTTTCACCTACCGCTAGTTTCGTCCGAGTTCATTTATAAACCCAAACAACCTGGAGATGCTCACATTGAGGGCCTCCCTTCGGGCTAGTTGACTGACGCTGTGCTCTTTGTTGTTCCTTTTTGATGGAGGTGACTACACCTGCAAAGGAACGCCGCGATCACAACGCCAGTCAAACTCGCTGAATCCAGCATCCTCAGGTTATTTAGGTATATGTGGTTTGCTTATCCTGCTATTTCCCGATGGTCGACAGACCCTTGCGTGGATCAAAATAGTGCAATTCTGCACCCAATCTGTTCGGCTTCTTCAGGTGGTAAATTGGAAAAAAAAGTAAATGTCATTAAATACAACGATATAAAAAATTGGCAAGCCCATTGCTTCTAACATCATCAGCAACGCACCAAAGATGTATCGTTCGAAAGCGTTCTGACAATTTGAAAATAGACAACTAGGGTTCCGATGCTGACAAGGAAAAGCATGCCTGGTCCGAGAGTTGTCAACCTCACCTAAATCAGCGCGATGCTGGCTAAGAGGTCACACGGAGGGATAAAAGCCCGGGAGATTCGTTTGATATCTCTTTGGTGCTGTCGGTTCGTGAAAACTCAAGGTAGAGGTAGTTATGAAGTTATATTCTTCCGTTCTTCGCAAAATTTCCACTCGTCTGGCGCTTGCCGCCACATTATGTCTCACTCTGATCTCAGGCCCAGCGCTCGCTGAAGATAAGCCAACGTTTCGTTTGGCTTGGTCAATCTACGTTGGTTGGGTGCCGTGGGATTACGGTAACAGTGAAGGCATTATCAAGAAATGGGCTGACAAGTACGGTATAGAAATCGAAGTTGTTCAGGTCAATGACTACATCGAGTCGATCAACCAATACACCGCGGGTGCATTTGATGCGACAGTGATGACCAACATGGATGCACTGACCATTCCTGCCGCGAGCGGCGTTGATTCAACGGCACTTATCGTCGGTGACTTCTCAAACGGTAACGACGGCATCGTGCTGAAAGATGCCGCTGAGCTGGCCGATATCAAAGGCCAACGCGTCAACCTGGTTGAACTGAGTGTCTCGCATTACTTGCTGGCGCGAGCGCTTGAAAGTGTAGGCATGTCTGAGCGCGACGTGACTGTGGTAAACACCGCTGATGCGGACTTGGTGTCGGCGTTTGCCACAAAAGACGTGACCTCCGTAACCACGTGGAACCCGCTGCTGGCAGAGATTGTATCTATGCCAAACGCATCAAAAGTCTTTGACTCTTCTCAAATCCCCGGTGAAATCATCGACCTTCTGGTGGTAAACAGCGACACCCTGGCGCAGAACCCAGAACTGGGTAAAGCCCTGACGGGTGCTTGGTATGAAATCATGAGCCAGATGCAGATGGACGACGAAGTTGGCACCAAAGCGCTGGAGTTTATGGCGGCATCTTCTGGTACTGATTTGGCTGGTTACAAAGCTCAGTTAGATTCAACCAAAATGTTCTACCAGCCAGCAGATGCAGTGACCTTCACTGAGTCTGAAACATTGAAAGACACCATGGGTAAAGTGGCTGAGTTCTCATTTAAGCATGGTTTACTGGGTGAAGGCGCGCCTGATGCGGGCTTTATCGGAATTGAAACCCCTGCGGGTGTGTTCGGCGACAGCAGCCACGTTCTGCTTCGATTCAATCCAACCTTTATGGATATGGCAGCGAAAGGCGAGCTGTAAGGCGGGCTTATGACGCGAATTATTAACCTAAAGCCGTCGCCATTTGGTCGCTCGGTTCTAGCTTGCCTGCCGTTTGTGCTTCTGATCGCCGCCTATTTGGTGGCATCAGATGCCCGCTTAGCAGAAAACCCTAACGATAAACTGCTCCCGTCATTTGCCAGCATTGCCGATGGTATTGAGCGTATGGCGTTTGAACCCAGCCGTCGAACCGGAGAGTTTCTACTATGGGTCGACACCTGGGCGAGCTTGGAACGTCTATGCCTCGGTGTGGGTATCAGTGCGCTGTTGGCGCTGGTGGTGGGTGTGGCGAACGGCATGATCCCCTATGCACGGGCGCCACTGTCTCCTATGGTCAGAGCAATGTCTCTGATCCCTCCGATGGCGATCCTTCCGATTTTGTTTATTGCTTTGGGCTTGGGAGAGCTGTCAAAAGTGGTGCTGATTGTTATTGGTATTACTCCAATGATGATCCGCGATTTGCAGCTTCGCACAGAAAGCCTTCCGAGCGAACAAATCATCAAGGCGCAAACACTGGGGGCGAATTCATGGACCTTGCTGGTTCGGGTCGTGTTACCTCAGGTAATGCCTCGCCTTATCGAAGCAGTGCGGTTGACGCTTGGCAGTGCGTGGTTATTCCTGATTGCCGCAGAGGCGATTGCCTCCACTGAAGGTCTTGGCTATCGCATCTTCCTCATCCGCCGCTATCTGGCGATGGATGTGATTCTGCCTTACGTCGTCTGGATAACCATTCTTGCCTTCCTGATGGATTGGCTGCTGCAAAAACTCTCCGCTAAATGCTACCCGTGGTTCCACGCGACTCAGGGAGGGAAATGATTATGGACAACTCAAATACACCCATTATCGAAGCCAAAAATGTCTGGAAAGAATATGGCGACCATGTGGTGCTGGAACGTCTGAACCTGAAAGTGATGCAGGGGGATTTCATCAGCATCCTTGGTACTTCGGGTTGTGGTAAATCCACCTTTCTCAATATGTTGCTCGGCACCCAGGCACCTTCACGCGGTGAGCTGCTTTTGGATGGCAAGCCTCTGAGTTCGGAACCAGGCCCTGAACGCGGCATTGTGTTCCAGAAATACTCAGTGTTTCCACATATGACAGCGTTGCAAAACGTCATGGTGGCTGATGAATTCGAATTGGCGAAAGTACTCGGAAAAGTGTGGGGAAGCAGCAAGGGCGAGTTGAAAGATCGTGCCATGGCACAGCTAGAAAGGCTTGGCCTCACACACGCGGCCAACAAGTATCCCGCTGAAATGTCAGGCGGGATGCAACAGCGTTTGGCGATTGCTCAAGCGTTGATGAAAAAGCCACGCATCCTGCTGTTAGACGAACCTTTCGGGGCACTAGATCCGGGTATTCGGAAAGATATGCATGTGCTGATCAACGATATTTGGCAGGAGCAAAACCTGACCATCTTTATGATCACCCACGACCTTCATGAAGGCTTCAAACTGGGTTCGCGTCTTTGGGTGTTCGATAAGCCAAGATTCGACCCACAAGAACCAGACCGTTATGGGTCGCAGGTGACGTTTGATATTCCGCTGAATGACTTAGGTCAGGAAGAGATCATCGCTTCAATACAGGCGAAAGAACAAAAGGAAGTGGCATAAGCCACCGGAAACCAGCTTCGATAGCAAAGGAGATAGCAATGACACTGAATAGCTTGTTTAAGCACAGTTACCAAGGCGGGCAGCATGGCTCGCTGGAAGTACCTGCTGGTTACAGCTTACGGTTTACCGCGAAAGACAGCGGCGCAAACCTAAGTTTGTTGATGTACAACCCGCGTAATACGTCAGAGCGCATCAACCTGCCGGACACGCTGAAATGCCAGCACACGTTTAAGCTCACCGCAGGCAACTGCGTGTATTCCGACATGGGGCGTATTTTCTGCTCCATTGTCCGTGATGACGCGGGATGGATCGATAGCATTGGCGGCCTCAGCAACAGCCAACATGTCACCAAAAAATGGGGCGCGCGCGATTATCAGCATCACCGTAACCTTTGGATGCAAAACGGCCACGATGCCATGTTGGTTGAAATGGCGAAGTTTGGATTGGGATTACGTGATGTCGCCGCACCGATGAACCTCTTCAGCAAAGTCTCCACGACCGATGACGGTGTGCTGGCATTTGATAGCGAAAACACCGGTGCAGGTGATGTGATTGAGCTGCGATTTGAAATGGACACTATTGTGCTGTTGAGCACCTGCCCACATCCGATGAATCCATCTTCTACTTATCCGAGAACGGGCGTGGACGTCGAAATGGTGCGTGCTGAACCAATCACAGAAGATGATGCTTGTTTGAATCACTGCGATGAAAACCGCCGTGGATTCGTCAACACCCGCCAATATCAACCGCAACTGATGGGATAAGGAGCCAGTCATGATTGTTGAGAGCCAACTTTGCACCCAGGAAGCCAAATTGAAAGAGGTTGTGGATGCTGGAGATTACTACTTCAAAGTCATGAAGCAGGGAGAGCGCATGCGCATTACCGATCTTGAAGGTAATCAAGCCGCGGACACCTTGTTTTATAACGCTAACAACACCGAAGAACGTTATTCGGCGATGGATACACTTCGCGAGCAAGGCAATGCCTACCTGACAGCGGGCTCAATGTTGTTATCAAATCTGAACAACCCGATGCTGGAAATTGTCGCGGATACCTGTGGTCGCCATGACACCTTGGGTGGTGCTTGTTCAACCGAGAGCAATACTGTGCGGTACGCGCATGAAAAGCGCTGCATGCACGCTTGTCGTGATTCCTGGTTGCTGGCAGTCACAGAAAACCCCGAGTATGGCCTGACCAAAAGAGATATCAGCCACAACGTGAACTTCTTTATGAATGTGCCAGTGACAGCGGAAGGCGGACTGACCTTCGCGGATGGCATTAGCGCGCCGGGTAAATATGTGGAGCTGGAAGCCAAAATGGACGTGATCGTGCTGATCTCTAACTGTCCACAGCTCAACAACCCTTGTAATGCCTATAACCCAACGCCGATTGAAGTGGCAGTGTGGGATGCCGCTTAACGCTGAGCACTAAGTAATACGCGCGACAACAAGGTTACCAAGGAGAGGTAAGGGACGACCCTTCACGCAGGAAATGCACCTCAGGTCTTTGTCCGGGACGACCCGGGTAGATGAAGACAATGCTATGTTCAAAAAAATTCTTATCGCCAATCGTGGCGCCATCGCTTGCAGAATAATTCGAACGCTTGATGCCATGGGCATCGCAAGTGTGGCGGTTTACCACGAAGACGATGCAGGCAGCCTGCATACTCTCAACGCTTCAGAGGCATACAGCTTAGGCGAGGGCAGTGCCGCTGAAACCTATCTCGATATTGACAAAATTCTTGCCATCGCCAAACAAACGGGTGCCGAAGCGATTCATCCCGGCTATGGCTTTTTAAGTGAAAACCCAGAATTTGTGGCGGCCTGTGAACGTGAAAATATCGCTTTTCTTGGCCCAACCAGCGAGCAAATCAATCTCTTTGGTTTGAAACACACTGCCCGCGAATTGGCGGAAGGCGCCTATGTTCCTCTGTTGCCGGGAACAGGCCTGTTGGAAAGCGTTGAAGAGGCGCTTAGCAAGGCAGAAAAAATGGGTTATCCGGTCATGCTCAAAAGCACCGCTGGTGGCGGTGGCATCGGCATGCGCCTTTGTGAAAATGCCGAACAGCTTCAGGATGCCTTTGAGGCAGTAAAACGTCTGGGTGAAGCTAACTTCAGCCATAGCGGTTTATTCATGGAGAAGTTCATTACCTCAGCCCGCCATATCGAAGTTCAGGTGATTGGTGACGGTGAAGGTAACGTGATCGCGTTGGGAGAGCGGGATTGTTCTGCACAGCGTCGTAACCAGAAAGTGATGGAAGAGACACCGGCTCCCAATCTGAATGAAGAGACCCGCCAAGAGTTACAACAAACAGCTATTCGTCTTGCCGCGTCGGTGAACTACCGAAATGCGGGTACGGTTGAATTTATCCTCGACCAATCTACCCAACAGTTTTACTTCCTTGAGGTTAATACGCGCCTTCAGGTTGAGCATGGTGTGACTGAGCTGATCTTTGGCGTGGACATTGTTCGTCTGATGGTAGAAATCGGCTGTGGCGAACATGCTGATCATTGGCAAGAGGCTCTAGAAGCCAAACCAGTGGGACATGCTATTCAATTCCGTCTTTATGCAGAAGATCCAAACAAACAGTTTCTGCCATCAACCGGCTTAATCACTCTGTTAGATTTCCCAGAAGGTGTTCAGGGCAATGCCGTGAGTCAGGACGAGAATGGGCGCACGGTACGCATTGATACTTGGGTGGAAGCGGGCGTGGAAGTCAGCCCATTTTTCGACCCGATGATTGCCAAAGTCATGGTGCATGAACCCTCAAGAGAACAAGCACTGGATAGCATCACCAGCTTGCTGGAAAACACCGCTCTTTATGGCATAGAAACCAACCTTGATTACCTTGCACAACTTTCCCGCGAGCCTCGGGTGAAGCAGGGAGAAGTGCTGACATCGAGTCTGGCGTCATTTGATTATCAGCCTCATTCTATCGATGTATTAAACAGCGGTACCCAAACCACCATTCAGGATTACCCCGGTCGCAGTGGCTATTGGCATGTTGGTATCCCGCCGTCTGGCCCCATGGATAACCTGAGTTTCCGTTTAGGTAACCAGTTATTGGGCAACGATGAAACCGCTTCAGGTTTGGAGGTCATTGCTAACGGACCCACCCTCAAGTTCAACGCTGACACCCAACTGGTGGTGACGGGTGCTGAATTGCCCGTCACGATTAATGGCGTTGAAGCGCCGATGTTTACCGTACTGGCAATATCGAAAGGCGATACCGTCGCGCTTGGCGTGGTCCAAAACAAAGGGGCGAGGGCGTATCTATCAATCAAAGGTGGATTTGATTGCCCTGAATACCTTGGCAGCCGCTCGACATTTACTTTGGGCAAATTTGGCGGACATGCCGGCCGTGCATTGATGGCAGGAGATGTACTGCACCTCAATAGCACTCAATTGGATAAAAAACGCGTTGGCGAAGCATTGCCAGCTCCGGACCTTTCCATGACGCATACGCTGCGTGTTATTTATGGCCCGCACGGTGCGCCGGATTTCTTTACTAATGACGATATCCAATCGTTTTTTGATGCCGAATGGGAAGTTCACTTCAACTCAAGCCGCACGGGTGTGCGTTTAATTGGGCCAAAACCCGAGTGGGCGAGACCAGACGGTGGTGAAGCCGGGCTCCATCCTTCTAACATTCACGACAATGCTTACGCCGTCGGAACAGTGGATTTTACCGGTGATATGCCTGTGATTCTCGGGCCAGATGGCCCAAGTCTGGGCGGCTTTGTTTGTCCTGCCACAGTGATAAAAGCCGACCTTTGGAAGCTTGGACAATTGAAGGCGGGAGATAAAATCCGTTTCCAGGCGGTGTCTTTGGAGCATGCCGAGCGTGCGGAACGTCATCAGTTAGCAGCCATTGGTATGTTGTCTTCGAAGGAATTGGCATTGCCAAGTGCTTCAACCCGAACTTCTCCGGTATTGAAGGAAATCCCAGCGGATAAATATGGCGAGCAGGTGGTGTATCGCCCAAGTGGAGAAGATTTTCTGCTCGTGGAATATGGCCCACAAATGCTCGACGTGAAACTGCGCTTTCGTGTTCACGCATTGATGCTGGCGCTGGAAAAAATGGCGATCCCCGCCATTAAAGAGCTGACCCCTGGTATTCGCTCGCTTCAGGTGCACTTCGATAATCTGCAAATCAGCAGTGAAGCAATGCTTTCTCTGCTCGAAAAAGCAGAGGCGACCCTCGGCGACATCAGCACATTGGAAGTGCCCTCCCGGGTCGTTCACTTGCCGCTTTCCTGGGATGACCCTTCCATCCAGTTAGCAATGAAAAAGTACGATGAAGTGGTGCGTAAAGACGCGCCATGGAGCCCGGACAATATTGAGTTCATCCGTCGTATTAACGGACTGGAAAGCAGAGAATCGGTGCAGGATATCGTGTTTGATGCGAGTTATCTGGTGATGGGCTTGGGTGATGTTTATCTTGGCGCACCTGTCGCGACACCGATGGACCCTCGCCACCGACTGGTGACAACGAAATATAACCCAGCGCGTACCTGGACGCCTGAAAATGCGGTGGGTATCGGTGGTGCTTACATGTGTGTATATGGCATGGAAGGGCCGGGCGGTTACCAGTTAATGGGGCGCACACTCCAGATGTGGAACCGATACAACCAGACCGAGGCATTTACTCAGCCTTGGCTATTACGCTTTTTCGACCAGATTCGCTTCAATCCTGTCTCGCCTGAAGAGCTCACTCAAATTCGCCGTGATTTTCCACGTGGCAAGTTTGATGTCCGCATTGAAGAAACCCGTTTTAGTCTCGCTGAATACGAGGCCATGCTGGCGAAAGAAAGTGAGTCTATTAGCGCGTTTAAAACTCAACAGCAAGCTGCGTTTGACGCAGAGCGTCAGCGTTGGGAAGAGACGGGACAGGCGAACTTTGTTGCCGAAGTCGTGGACAACGCAGAGACAAGCCTCGACGTGCTAGAAACCGGCCAGTTTCCAGTGACCGCTCAGTTGGCAGGTAATGTGTGGCAACTGCTGGCTAAACCCGGCGATACCATCGAAGTGGGGCAGCCACTGCTTATCGTTGAATCAATGAAAATGGAAATAGAAGTGACAGCGTCACAATCAGGGCGCGTGGTTCGAATGTCTAGAAGCGAAGGGGAGCAAATTCGCGCCGGACAAACACTGTTAATCATGGAGCAAATCTAAATGGAATTTACGTCAATTCAACAACTGTTGGCGGCTTATCAGTCAGGTGACATCACGCCGGCAGATTATCTCTATTCCAAGTGGAAAAAAGCGCAAAACGATCAGCATAATTGCTGGATTAGCCTGATCAGCGAAGCGCAATTGGATGGCTACCTCAAGGCGTTGAGAAACCACAAACCGGAAAATAAGCCGCTTTATGGTGTGCCATTTGCCATTAAAGACAACATCGATCTGGCGGGATTGCAAACGACAGCAGCCTGCAAAGAGTTTGCCTACACACCAGGTCAATCCGCGTTTGTGGTGCAAGCCTTAATCGAGGCGGGCGCGGTGCCACTGGGTAAAACCAACCTCGACCAATTCGCGACAGGGTTAAACGGCACACGCAGTCCATTTGGGGCTTGTAAAAACAGCATCGACCCAGCTTATGTTTCCGGTGGTTCAAGTTCCGGCAGTGCAGTCTCCGTTGCTCTGGGTCAGGTCATGTTCTCTTTGGGAACAGACACTGCAGGTTCAGGCAGAATACCTGCTGCTTTTAACCGTTTGGTAGGCATGAAAGCGAGCATTGGACGGATCAGCTGCCGTGGCGTAGTTCCGGCATGTAGAACGCTTGATTGCGTGACATTGTTTGCACACAGCGTTGAAGACATTGAATACCTGCTGCCTATCGCCGGGCAGTATGATTCGGGTGATGCTTACGCCCGTGACTTTTCTGAGTCTGATGCTGACATCGTTTATCTTTCTGATGCCGTCAGGATTGGTGTACCGAAGACAGAGAACCTGGAGTTCTTTGGTAATGCTGACTTTCAGCGTCGGTTTGAGCTGAGTAAAGAGAAGTTAGCGGCAAATGGTGCTGAGCTGGTGGAGATGGACATTCAGGATTTCCTGGATGCTGCGACCTTGCTTTATCAGGGGCCTTGGGTAGCAGAGCGTTATGCCGCCATAGAAGGCTTTTTCGATGAGCATGAAACGCAATGTGAACCGACGATTCAGGCGATCCTTGGCAGCGCTGCCAAGTTTTCGGCGGTTGATGCGTTCAATGCTCAGTATCAATTGAAAACGCTGAAAAAGCGCTGTGATGCCAAGCTGAAAACCGTTGATGCAGTCATCGTTCCGACGTCTGGGACGATTTACACCATCGAAGAAATGCTTGATGACCCCATCCAGAAAAATACGGACTTTGGTTATTACACCAACTTCATGAACCTTCTGGATTATGCTGCGATTGCGATTCCGGCGGATGACGAAACGGAGCAGATGCCATTTGGCATTACGCTGTTTTCTGACCAAGGCAGTGAATCCAAGCTGCTTGACCTAGCTAAAGCTTATGCCGCCAACAAAGCCGTTTCGGTGGGTGAGTCGATTGATGAAACCATGGTCATTGCCGTTTGTGGCGCTCACATGGAAGGTTTGCCACTGAACCATCAGCTGAAAGATCGCCACGCGAGCTTTATCGATAAACGCCGCAGTGCACCGAGTTACCGTTTCTATGCGCTGGCAGGCGAAGGCCCAAAACGCCCTGGCATGGTTCGCGTGAACGAAGCTGGCGTCAGCATTGAAATGGAGCTTTGGGAAGTACCGACATCCCGCGTGGGTGATTTTCTCGCTGGCATTCCAAGCCCTTTGGGGTTGGGCAAAGTGGAGTTGGATGACGGTACCTGGGTGACTGGGTTTATCTGTCAGGCATCTGCTATTGAAGGCGCAAAAGACATTTCATCCCATGGAAGCTGGCGTTTGTATCTGACTAACAATAGCTAGCTAGAAAAGCAGGCCGTAAAGCCTGCTTTTTTTGTTTGCTTTTGGCTCGCTGGGAGATACACTCCGCGCCCTTGAACTTTGAGAGACTCATTGTGAATGAAAAAGGTAATGCTGAGTGTGGCGCTGGCGTCAGCGACACTGCTTTCAGGTTGTGTAACGTTTCCAACGCGACAATCTGAACAAGTGAAAGTCATCTGGGACGACGTAAATGCTATTCAGGGATGTAAACACAAAGGCACGGTGATCGGCTCGGAAGGCCACTTCTATGATTACTGGCTTCATGCAGACAAAGACATGGTTTGGGGAACCCTAAACCAAATGCGTATCAAAGCGGCAGAAAAAGGTGCGAATGTTCTCTATTTGTATCAGCCGCTTAACTTCTCTTCTTCGGTAACCATGTTCGGCAATGCGTATGCGTGCGAAAATACTGCTGCTATCGAGGAAACGATGGCTGATTCAGACGCCGTTGAGATCGAAGTAAGCAACGAACTAGAAGCGTCTGAAACGCCGTAATTCGGCTATCTTCAGAGGTATTTTAAAAGGTCGCGGATACTCACCGTGGCCTTTTTTGTATCCTCGATTTCACGTACCTCTCTGAAAACATTCGCACCACTCATTATGCAAATGATAATGATTAGTATTTGACTCAATGAATTTAAATGTTATGTTATAACGTAGCAATCATGAGTTGGAGGGCATTATCATGAAACCAGGTATCCATCCTGAATACAGAACTGTGGCGTTCCACGACACAGGCGCAAACGAATACATTCTTGTCGGTTCGACAGTACAAACCAAACGTACGGTGGAGTTGGATGGCAAAACCTATCCCTATGTGACGCTGGATGTTTCATCGCATTCGCATCCTTTCTATACCGGTAAACAAAAAATGGCGAAGCAAGATGGTCGCGTGGCGCGATTCAATCAACGCTTTGGTGGCAAAAACCTGAAGGCAGGGAAGTAAACGATGCAAGTATTGAGTTCACTGAAAAGTGCAAAGAACCGAAGCAAAGATTGTCAGGTGGTGAAACGTCGTGGACGTCTCTATGTGATTTGCAAATCCAATCCGCGCTTCAAAGCGGTTCAGGGAAAAGTGAAGAAGAAGAAGTAATTAACTGTCTTCTGGCTATGCCGCTGATAGATGACAAAATGGAACGGGTTACTTTTGGGTTGCCCGTTTTTTGTTTTTGACTGGCACTATTCTTGACACGAGATGATCCTGTCTTTTGAATTGTACGCTAGCTTTGCAACACATTCCTCATAGAAATAAAGCTCTACGTTTTCAAAGATTGGGTTGTCAGACTTTAGCCGAATATTTTTGCCTGATTCCATGATATCGATGTAAGAAATCCGATTCTCGTTTTCAAAGTGCCAACCACCAATTGATACGGGTGAGCTAAATAGTAATCTTATCAGGGCCCCGTCTTTGGAAGGCTTGGAAGGGTGAGAAACAGGCATTGCATCTTTTGGTATCACAACAGCGGGAGTATTACTGATCGTATCAGGGGGGGCTTCTGTTAAAAAGTCTTCACCAGCTTGTGGGGGCTCAGGCAGCCATATTGGCGCTTCCTCAGCATCTTGTCCTTCTGGCTCTTTCGAGTGATTGAGGTATGAACCAACACTGAACTCTTTCTCTACTGAGAAATTCAAGACAACAGAAGCAACAAGAAATATGGCGATGAAAGGCCAAAACATCATACTGCTGTTAATGTCTGCGTAGACGACATTACCTGTTTCTAAGTAATTTTTTTTATAGAATGAGTCATAAAGTGAAAACACTTTTTTATCATACAGCCTTAGCCTTGAGTTTAAAGTTACACTTCGGAATCGACTTGGAATCCCATCATAGACCTTTTTTATATATGTTTTGTTTTTTAGAAATAGAGGGTTATGCGTGGTTTTATGAGAGAAAGAAACTAAGTCTCTTAACTTTTCTGGGATAGATAACGGTGATTGAGTAATGATAAAGAAGTCTGTATGAAACTTCCTATGCTGTGCAAATAACTGAAACCATCCTTCATCATTTTCTCTCGCTGCAAATTGAAATTCATCAATAACAAAAATGACTTCCCTTTCTGCCTCATCAACAATAGGAATAACGTCGGATAGTGCAATATCTTCGATATATACAAGGTTGGGGTTGTCTACATGTACTGGGATATTAGTGACGACGAGTGTACCTTTTTTAAGGTTAGGAAGTATGTGATATTTTACTGCTTCATAAGACTTTCCTGTGCCTGGGCGACCGTATATTAAAGAAAGCAATTTTCAAGCCCTCAATATTCTGATGATAGTTATGACAGGTATGGCAAGAAGACCACAAAAGACGACGAGCGAAAAACCGAGGAAAAATGCCTCGTTGACCAAATCTGATGGCGTGAGCCCTTTGTCATCAGCTATCTCAGTGAGTTTTAGTACTGCTTCTGTCAGTTGGCTCAACACTTGATCACATGTACTAGAGTTCCCGTCGTTACTCGAATTACAGGTGTTGTTGCTGGGATTATTATCGTTCATCTATTATCCGCGAAACTGACCAGTGCACCCACGTGTCAAAAGCACACTTAAGTCAGCGAGCGTTGACAAGCGGATCTATTATTAAATTATAGATACTAAACAGGTGACTAGTAATGGATGCGATCAGTTTTCTTGTAGGTTCTTTATGTGGGTTTGTGTTTATTCTCCCTATTTTAATGTCTATTGTTAATTGATGTTTATGAATATAAAGAATTAAATAGATAGACGTTATTATATGGTCTTCGATACGGTATAAATTCCTCAGCTCTGTACAACTTTCACTCCTTTGTGCTTATCTATTTGGGCTATTTCTCATTTTGATAAAAGCTACGATTTCTTTGTTTTTGATTTTATTGAGTAAATATTTTTTATTGATTTTCTCATTTTGAGAACTAAATTGAGAAGGGTGAGGTAATTTTTATCATTCCTTGTTAAACGCAGGTCTGCAAGGAAGCTGTTGAGGATCTCTGCTATGAAAATAAAATACTTTTTCGTTCTTGTCGCTGCTTTGTTTGTACCATTTGAAGTACTTGCAGATGCAACTGAAAGTATCGGTCAAGTATCAAGCTCGATTGACTTGGGGTCAGTCGAAGATACAGCATCCGATGTGGGTGTTGCGGCAGTTGCCGTAGCAGCGACAGTGAAAGCGGTAGGAATAATTAAAAACGTCATTAATCAAGCCTAAATAAAACCACTAGACAAAACGAAAGGTGGCATATTTGGGTTTCGATTGAGGCGTAGGTCGGAAACAATACCTACGCCTTTTTCTTGTTAGTCCAAGTGCTTCGCTAGGCCATCAGCAAGCCTCGAAATCGCCATCACCAACTCGTCTTTTGTCGCATTGGTAAAGTTTAGCCGAAGAGCTGCTTGTGCTGCTTCTGGTTGCGGGTAGAAAACCGGACTTGGTACGACAGCAACACCTTCTTTCAAGAGCTCTTTTGCCAACTCAAACGTGTCGCAGGTTGGCAGGGTGACCCAAACAAACATGCCACCATCAACAGGTTTAATTTCACATCCTTCCGGCAACTTATCTTGCAATTCTGAATACAATGTTTCGTAGCGCGATTTGTAAAGCGTACGGATAGTATCAATGTGGTAGTCAAAGTTGTCATGTTTCAGAAGGCCGAGCAAAAGCGCCTGCATTGGCACGCTGGAATGTAGATCCGCACCTTGTTTGATTTTGATGAGTGGTTCAAGGTAGCTGCTTTTGCCGCTTACAATGCCAATGCGCAGACCGGGCGAGGCAATTTTAGAGAAAGAGCGCAGCACGATTGAGTGCTGCGGGCAGAAGTCGGAAACCAGTGGAATCGCTTCACCTGAAAAACGCAATTCGCGGTATGGAGCATCTTCAATCAGTGCCACATTGTATTGTTCACAAAGCGCCGCCACTTGCTTACGGGTTTCCAGCGACCAACACACACCCGTTGGGTTATGGAAGTCCGGCACTGCATAAAACATCTTTGGTGACTGCTCATAGAATACGGTGCGTAGGGCTTCGATATCCGGGCCAAATTCGGTTTGTGGAACAGTGACGATATCTGCTTGTACGAGACCGAACACCTGCATTGCACCCAGATAGCTTGGTGCTTCCATCACGACTTTATCGCCAGGGTTCACGTAAGCGCGGGCAATCAGGTCAAGCCCTTGTTGAGAGCCAGTGCAAGCCATCGCAATATGAGTATCAGGCAGTTGGAAGTAATCATTCAGGAAGTTCAATAGTGGCGTATAACCTGCAGTGGCACCGTATTGAAAGAGTTCTGGCATATCAGAAAGGCTTTCCAGCATTGGCTTCATTAAATCAATAGGAAATGTCTTTTCATCAGGCAGACCACCTGCCAGTGAAATAACATTTTTGTCTGACGCCGCAGCAAGAATTTCACGAATGTATGACGATGGGGTCTGTTGAAGAGACTTAGCGATTTCCATGTTTGCACCTGATTGAGTTTTTATTATTGGCCCCGTTTGAGGGGATAGGATTTATATTACTCCTCGTTGATTGTTTTCGTGTGTCCATTTATGCTCTAAAACATGTCCATTTATGCTATTTCCATTAATGAGCCAACAGCATATTTCACGCATCAATGATGTGCTCTATTACATTCACAAAGATATCAGCCGCGACTTACCTGCAAAGAAGCTGGCTGATGTGGCTGCATATTCAGAGCAACACTTTCACCGTATTTTCAAGAGTGTAGTGGGCGAATCGATTCACCAGTACATACGAAGAACCCGCATGGAGTATGCGGCGAATCAGTTGATGTTTGATGCGGGATCATCCGTGCTAGAGATTGCCAATAAATGTGGCTTTAATTCGGTGTCTTCGTTCAGCCGTGCGTTCAAAGCGACTTTTCATGTCTCACCGGGAGAGTGGCGAAGGCATGAGTTTGAAGGTGACGAAAAGCCTTACTTACGTGACCCAGAAGTGGCGGCGGGTTATCACAGAGTCTCAACCCGACAACTACCGGAACCCAAAATCGTAGAAGTGCCAGAGCGTTTCGCAGCATATGTTCGTCATGTTGGTTATAACCGCTCTATCAAGAACGCTTGGCGGGTGATTAAAGCTTGGGCGAACGCAGAAGGACGAGATGACATTATTCAGTTTGGCTTGCATCACTCAAACCCAGCATGGGTTGAGTTGGATAAATGTCGCTATGTGGCCTGCATTGCCATTGATAAGCCCATAAAAGTACGGGGGGTAGTCAACCAGCTAGTGATACCTGGAGGATTGCATGCGGTATTCAGGCTGACGGGCGTTTATGGTGAATTGCTTCCACAAATCAGTAAGGTACTGGAACAATGGCTTCCGGCTTCTGGTTTTAAGCTGAATTCGACGCCCGCGTATGTTCACTATCATAAAAACCATTTCCTGAATGAGGATGAACAGTTTGAGCTCGATTTCTATCTTCCTATCAGTTTCTATTAGCTACGCAAAAACCAGAAACAAGAAAGCCGCCAAGTTTGGCGGCTTTCTTGTTTATATCAGCGACGATTTACGCAGTTTGCGGATTAGGTTGGTAGCGACCTGGCTTATGGTTGATTGCCAGTATCAGATTTGTGGAAATAGCGCCGACAATAGATAGGGCAATCAACCAGAAATCAACGATAAATAGCGACATCACTACAATACTGCAGTCCAGGGCCATCTGTACTTTTCCGGCGCGGATACCAAAACGTTCCTGTAAGTACAGGGCGAGAATGTTGAAACCGCCCAGACTCATCTTGTGGCGGAAGATCACCAACATACCCATACCAATCAACCCGCCGCCGATAATAGCAGCGTAGATAGGGTCAATGCGGGCAATCTCAATCACATGGTGTAGATGATCAACAGCGACTGAAACAATAGTAACTGCAATGAAGGTATTGAGGGTGAATCGCCAGCCCATACGCATGACAGACAAAACGTAAAACGGCAGGTTTAGAGCAAAGAAGATTTGACCGAAGCTAAAGGAGCTGACCTTAGTAAGGAAAATGGCAAGCCCTGCTGTACCACCAGTCAGTAAGCCGACTTTGTTGAAAAAGATAACACCAAGAGAAACAAGCGCACTGCCAAGTAGCAAGGCAAGTAAATTTTCTCTCAGACTATGTTCCTTATCCATGATGTAGATTCCTTCCTTGGGGCGCCACCAAAAGTAAAAGGCAGCGAAAAACAGCGCACAAGATGCGTAAATCAGGAGAGAAAGTCGAGGTTAATTGGGACATTGGAGAACATTGTGGTGTGGAGCAGGATTTACACATTGGGTTAACAGGGATGAGTTTTGACTGAGGGAAAAACCCAAAAACTTGTACAAGACTAATTATTTGTATCACTTTTGCGAGGTTGGGTTAGTCTCTTAAACTATTCATCAATATCTATTTTTCTTTTTTCATATTGTCGTATAGCTTTATCAACCGGGCTCCAAAAAATGTTGCACTGCAAGCAATTTCGTTCAGCTAGATTTAGAGTCAGTGAGCAGATTGCCCGGAAAAACCGGGCATCGTATTACTCTATGTGTGTTGGTGTATACGCGATGAAGAATAACAACTCAATGCAACATCTATTCACCAAGTTAGTATCAAGGACCGTTGAAGCTTTGTGGAGCCCATTAAGGGCAGTACGTGATGGGATGCTCTGGCTGGTTCCGTGTTTGATCCTCTCTAATACCTTGGTATTCACCTCCAGCCTTCTCGACTTTTTTGGTTTTTCCGCTCCCATCCTTCAGGAAAATCTCACCCAACTTATCGACATGTTGGTGCGGCTTTACCCCTATCTTTTTGCCGCTTCAATAAGCTCAATGTTCGCTATTTATTGGCGCTTACCCAGGCCGCCTGTTGTCATCTTGAACATGGCATACGTGGCTGTGACTGCACAGGTAATGGGCAGTGAAGACAAAGCCGTCGATACTTTACTCCTCTTCGTTGGGTTGACCTTACCGCTTTATGCTGTGCCTTTACTCTCCAAGATAAAGCGCTTTCGTTGGACAAGGGTTCTAAGCAGTGAGATTGCCGGTAAACCGGTAAAGGATTCCATGAATCTGATGTTGCCTGGCGTGATTGTTGCTGGACTTGTTGCAGTAGTGGCAATGGGACTTTCCTGGGTATATCACCTGTTCGATATGGAAATTATGTTGCAGACGCTCCACAACACGGATTTTGAGAATTCTCCTATTGAATCTGGGGCTGTCTTTGCTTCACTGAATTCTGTGCTCTGGTTCTTGGGGATACATGGCTACTATGCGTTAACCCCATTGGTTGAACCTCTAGTCCATGCGCTCGAAATCAACCGGACAACCGTGATGGCCGGCGGCGAAGCTCCGAATGTGATGAACCTTTCAACCATGGCACTGTTTGTGTTTGTGGGTGGTGCTGGTTCGACGCTTGGGCTTTCATTTGCGGTGTTGATGTTCTCCAAGAGCACTAAGATGCGGTTGATAGCTTTAACAAGTATTCCTCTTGGTCTGTTTAACATTAATGAGTTACTTCTCTTTGGCTTGCCGATCATCTTTAACTTGCGTTTATTCCTACCATTTTTGCTGACGCCTTTGATCAATGTTTGGGTTGCGGTTCTGGTACTGAATAGTGGACTTGTCACTATTCCATATACGTTGGCACCGCTAACCAGCCCTGTCGTGATCAATGCTTATATCGCGACAGGGGGAGATATCGCTGCAGTGGTCTTCCAGATAGCGATTGTTGTGATGAACATCTTTGTGTATCTGCCGTTCCTGAAAATGGTGGATGAGCAAGCGAGCAAGCAAAACGTTTATCTTCCATCGCTTGATACCACATATACCCGCAAGGAAGAGGAGGCTTATGTACTGTCATACGACCCAGTACGCGAGTCTCTGTTGCGTCTGCGCGAGATTGAAGTGACCCAGCTTCACATGGAGTCATTTTCCCATCGTGAGTTCTTTCTTGAGTTCCAACCTCAGATCAGCTGTGAAACCCGCAGGGTTGTTGGTGTAGAAGCCTTGATTCGGGTGAAAGATCAACAAGGTAATGTCGAGCTGCCTGGAGATTTTCTGCCCGTGTTTGAAAAAGCCCAGATGATGAGTGATATCGACATGTGGGTGGTGGATAAGTGTGTTGAGCAGTGTCATCAGTGGATGGGTCAAGGATTGGAAATCCCTATCAGCGTGAATATTACTGCCGATACATTGAGTGATGGGCATCGCATGGAAAGGATCGTCACCAAAATAAGCAGCATACCGGGTTTGATTCACTTTGAGATCACCGAAGGCGCTTTGTTGGGGAACGAAAAAATGGTGGGCGATTCAATCCGTCGTCTGCATAAGGTGGGTGCATCCGTACACATCGACGATTTTGGTACGGGTTATAGCTCGTTGAGTTACCTGAACCGCTTTGACATTGATGCGCTTAAAATTGACCAGAGTTTTGTCCGCGCACTAGCAGACGAAAAGGGCAAAAAAGTGTTCAATGGACTGATAGCGATTGCCCATGAACTGGGCATGAAGATCATTGTTGAAGGGGTGGAAACCCAAGAGCAGTACAATTACGTCGCCAAGAAGCATGATGTCAAAGTACAAGGTTGGTACTTCGCACGCTCAATGGGGGCTAATGACTTCTTTGATTACTCGGAGCGATATGCCCGGGCGTAAAAAAAGCCCCGGGTTAGGGGGCTGGATACAGAGATCAAAATTTTAATGCGTTAAATCTATTGAGATGCATATTTTGCATGAGCCAATGCCCAGTAAAATTTATCATGATAGATAAATAGCCTCCTGTTTACCACTTGCTGCCCCTTACTAATACGCTGGTAGTGAAAAATGGTAGGTTTTTGAATCCTCCATCATGAAGTTCTAGAGCAAAAGTGTGAGTTGACTATCAGTACAAAGTACGGTTTATATTTCAATTGGCTTAAGCCCTATGTGCTCCCAGATGAACAGAAAACAAAAACCCGGCGGAAGCCGGGTTTTTGTTTGGCTACTGGCTCAACCTCGAACAGGTTATTGCCTCATGGGTGACCAACTCCAGTGAGGTTTAAACGTGGCATGGCACGTCGAAAAGCAGTGAGTTGAGGGAATCGACTTTGATCATTTCATCGGCATTAATATCAAGCTGTATCGCGATTATCCGATTGTAGAGAGACCAGTGTTTCATCAGAAGCCTGTCATGGTCACCTTCGCACTCTGGCCAAGTTTCTGCCATCATCGGGCGCAAGCTGGTGGCGGCATGGACGGTTTGTAGCATCTGCCATTTCATTTCCCACATATCGATAGGATTTTCTGGATTGTCGCGGTTGTATTCATCAAACAGCGAAGAGAAAGCGGCGGAAAACTCATCTTTTGAGCGCAGGAAGTAACGCAACAATGCGTCGTCGTCTTGTCGCACAGCATCAGCGATAAACTGGATTGGGCGAGGGTGAACCAGCGTGAATGCACTCATGTAGGACAGGAAGTGATAGACACGTTGGGCGCTGGTGTATGACTCGGGAAGATAGTTGAGGATGGCGGTAATGTAACGCTGCATGAAGTCATCCATACCGTCACTCACTGCTTGCCAGATCTGCTCTTTGCTGCCGAAGTGGTGGCGGATCAGACTGTGTGAAACACCTGCTTTTTCGCTGATGTTTCTGAGTGATACGCGCTCAAAACCCTGCTCGGCAAACATGTCTGCTGCTGCATGGAGAATGTCGCATTTCGTCTGCTCTGCTGCTTCCGCACTACGACGGCCTTGCTTTCGTTCTTGCATATCTGTCTGCAGTTTCCCCTAAAACACTGTGCATATTTACCAGATCCCAGAAAAGGACTCCAATATTTTTATTATACACATGGAAAATATATTGATCTGTTCGTATTCGGTCTTATACTGCACAGGTGTATAATATAAACCTATGGAGTGAGAGTTGTGCGATATCAACGAATGAAACGCACCCTCGGAAATGTCCTCGCCCTGCTTGTCATGGTGGGATTGTTGTCTGGATGCAATGAAGCCGTCTCTGAAACGCCGGAACCTATGCCAGTGAAGCCTGTAAAGCTTTTGGCAGTGGAAGATTATGTACTGTCCAGTTCGGATAACTTTTTGGCTGAAATTGATGCTACAAATCGTGCTCAGCTTTCTTTTCAGGTTGGTGGTGAAGTCCAGCAACTGAATGTGCGAATGGGGCAGCGCGTTGCCGAAGGCGATGTGCTTGCGACGCTGGATGACAGTGATCTGACTTTATCTCTGGATTCAGCGAAAGCCAGTTATTCTCTGGCGCGCACTCAATGGGAACGCTCTCAGCGCCTTTACGCGAAAAAGCTCGTGAGCACTGATGTCTATGAGCAGGCGGAAACCAACTACAAAGCGGAACGCGCCCGTTACGAGCAAGCCAGAACAGAGTTGGGGTACACCCAGTTAATCGCGCCATTTGATGGTGTCGTTTCCTACACCTTCGTCAAACCGAATCAAGTGGTTGCTGCGAAACAGCAAATCCTGAACATCATCGACAATACAAAACTGGATGTGTCTTTCACTATGCCAGTTAGCTTTGTGGAGAAAATGGGGATTGCCAACCTGCCAGCCCAAACCATGTGGCTTTCTCTGGATAGTGAACCCAACGTAAAAATCCCCGGCGCATTCAAAGAAATCTCGACCCAGCCAAATACCGATACCAATACCTATCAAGCGACCATGACTGTCGTTCGTCCTGAACACCGTAACTTATTGATCGGTATGACAGGGCAGGTACACATTGTGCGATTAGAAGCAGGTCTACAGCTCTCGTTGCCTGAAAGTGCATGGGTCAGCCGAAATGACAGCGAAGGGACGGTTTGGGTAATGGACCCATCTACCCATCGCGTCGCAAAAGCGGCAGTTTCTCTGACGCCACAAGGCAAGATTCTCTCTGGTCTGGATGAAAAAGACCTGGTGGTTGTCGCCGGTGTAGAAACGCTTCATGAAGGTCAGGAAGTGAAAGCATGGGAACGTGAGGAAGGGATTTGATGAAAGTAAAAGCACTCACTGCCGCCATGATTAGTGCGCTTATGCTGACTGGCTGTCAGACAGAAGAACAGAACGTGACGGCGTCACTTTTATATGTGTCGACCGTACAGGTTGATGCTCCGGTGAAGAACCAATTCCGTACCTTTAAAGGGGAAGTGGTGCCTGCGGAGAAAACGCCTATCGCGTTTCGAAGCACAGGTGAACTTCGCGAAGTTTATGTTAAAGCCGGCGACCATGTAGAAGCGGGTCAGTTGATTGCACGTCTCGACGACAACGCCGTCCGTCAAACTTACAACGATGCGAAAGCGCGATATACCCTGGCTTCCCGACAGCTTGAGCGTGGACGTGGTTTACGTTCAAACGAAATGATCTCAGAAGCGGAACTGGATGAGCTACAAGCCAATGCGCAATTGGCACGCGCCCAGTTTGCTTTAGCGCAAAACCAGTTGAAATACACCGAGCTGAAAGCGCCATTCACAGGCACGGTTTCTGATGTGCCAAAAGAGCGCTTTGAGCGCGTTCAGGCAGGTGAACCAGTGGTAAATCTGTATCAGGACAACAAGGTCTATGTGCAGATTGAGCTTTCTGACAACCTGCTTTCGATGATCAACCCAACGGGTGAACGCATTCCTTACACACCGCAGGTGACCTTCTCCGGCATCGATGGCGCATACCAAATGCGTTATCTCGAACACACCAGTGAACCGAACGAGCAAACGGGCAGTTACGAAATGTGGCTTTCCATGGCACAGGTTTCACCGGAGATTTTACCAGGTACCACAGCAACTGTTTCTGTCGACATGGTGCAGGCTGGTATCTCAGCTGTTGATGGCTACAAAGTGCCGATGACAGTGCTCCAGGCTGGTGACGAAAAAGGCCGTTTCTATGTGTGGAAGCTCAAAGACGATCAAGTTAACCGCATTGAAGTGGCCGTCTCAGAAGTAACGGGCGACGGCGCCATTGTCGCGTCTGGCATTTCTGAGGGAGACATTCTGGTGAACTCAAACCTGCGCAAACTGCGTGAGGGTAAAAAGGTTGAGGCGACGGAGAAAAGTAACGGATGAACATCGCTGAATATTCAATAAAAAACAAAGTCATCAGCTGGCTTTTCATCGTCATCCTCGCAGTAGGAGGTGTGTTCTCTTTTCTCGATTTAGGACGACTCGAAGACCCTGCATTTACGATTAAAGATGCCATGGTGGTCGCGACTTATCCGGGGGCGACACCAAAAGAAGTCGAAGAAGAGTTGACGTATCCGCTGGAAAAAGAAATCCGTCGTTTACCTTACATCGACAAAATCACGTCCACGTCCTCAAGCGGTATGTCGCAGTTGATGGTGTCGATGAAGATGGATTATGGCCCGGATGAACTCCCGCAAATTTGGGATGAAATGCGCCGTAAGATTAACGATCTTCAACCCTCTCTTCCGAGCGGCGTAAATTCACTCTCTATCATCGATGACTTTGGTGACGTATTCGGGGTGATGCTGATGCTCACCGGTGATGGCTACGATTATGTTGAGCTAAAGCGCTATGCCGATTACCTGGCCCGAGACCTCGAACTGGTCGAGGGCGTGGGCAAGGTATCGATCGCGGGTGACCAGCAAGAGATGCTGTTTGTTGAGATCTCCCTCGACCGACTGGCAGCGCTTGATCTGGATATGACTACAGTTTCGTCTCTGCTCAATCGCCAGAACAATGTCGTCTCTTCCGGTGAAGTCATGGTGAACGGTGAAAGTCTGGTGATTCGACCAAGTGGTACTTTGACCTCAGTCGAAGCGCTGGAAAATCTGATTATTCACGGCCGTGACACCGGCAATTTGATTCGCCTGAAAGATGTAGCGACAGTATCTCGTGGCATTCAGGAAAAGCCTGGTAATGTCATCAGCTTCAACGGTAAGCCAGCGATAAACATCGGTATCTCATTTGCCTCTGGTGTAAACGTGGTGGAAGTAGGGCAAAGACTGGATGCAGAACTTGAGCGTCTGGAGTCGCTCAAACCTGTTGGTATCGAATTGAACCATTTCTATAACCAAGCAGGAGAAGTTGATGCCTCGGTTCAGGACTTTGTAGTGAGTCTGGGGCAGGCGGTGGCAATTGTTATCATCGTGCTGCTGTTCGCCATGGGGATGCGAAGCGGGATAATCATCGGCCTTGTGTTGCTGTTGACTGTGTTCGGTACCTTCATCCTGATGGATTACAACGAAATTGAGCTTCACCGCATCTCACTGGGCGCGTTGATCATTGCTCTCGGTATGCTGGTGGACAACGCCATTGTGGTAGTCGAAGGCATATTGGTTGGTCTGAAGAAAGGGCGCACCCGCGTGCAAGCGGCGGCTGACATTGTTAAGCAGACCCAATGGCCTCTGCTTGGTGCAACCGTGATTGCGATTACTGCTTTTGCACCGATTGGTCTTTCGGAAGACGCGACTGGTGAATTCATGGGATCGCTTTTCTGGGTACTGTGTTATTCACTGTTCCTGAGCTGGGTAACGGCGCTGACTATCACGCCTTTCCTCGCGAGTTTGTTGCTCAAAGAAGAAGACGCTGCAAGTGAAGATGTCGACCCGTATAAAGGTTGGTTGTTCACCCTATTTGGTTGGTCGCTGAAGCTGGCGATGCGCTTCCGCTGGCTGACAGTGGCAGGTATGGTCGCCTTGTTGGTCGCTGCGGTGATGGCGTTCGGTATGGTGAAACAACAGTTCTTCCCGCCGTCAAATACGCCAATGTTCTATGTCGATCTTTGGATGCCGGAAGGCACAGATATCCGCAAGACGATTGAAGAAACGAAGAAGGTTGAAGATTACGTTCGCCAACAAGACCACATTGATTTTGTATCGTCTTCTGTGGGGCAGGGTTTGCAGCGTTTTGCGCTGACTTATCAGCCAGAACAAAGCTATGAAGCTTATGCGCAGATCCAGATCCGTGCGACGGACCGTGAAAACATGTTCGTAGTATTGCGCCAACTCAACGCAGAGCTTCCGCGGGAATTTGATACACCAACATTCCAGTTCAAGTTGATTGAGTTCGGACCGTCTCCGGCTTCCAAAATAGAAGCACGTATCACGGGCGCAGATCCGCAGGTATTGCGCGAAATCGCAGTACAGGTGGAAGACATTCTTCATACCGATCCGGGCGCGAGAAACATTCGCCATGACTGGCGTGAGCGCACCAAAGAGTTGGTGCCCGTGTTCAACGAGTCCAAGGCTCGACGCCTGGGTATCTCGAAGGAAGATTTGTCGAATACTCTGCAAATGACTTTTGGTGGCGCGGCGATTGGTCAGCTTCGCGATGGTACAGACATTTTGCCTATTGTTGGCCGTTTACCGGAAAATGAACGAGTCGATTTCGAATCGATTCAGAACGCGACGATTTGGAGCCCATCTCTGCAAGCTTATGTGCCCATCGATCAAATCATTGATGGTGTTGAGCTGACGTGGGAAGAGCCGCTGATCAAGCGTCGTGACCGCAAACGCACACTGACGGTGTTGGCAGACCATGACATTCTGAGTGAGGACACGCCGGCAGCACTGTTGAGCCGTATCCAACCGCAGGTGATGGCTCTGGTATTGCCAGCAGGATATGAGATCAGCTGGGGTGGTGAGTACGAGTCATCTAAGGATGCGCAGGATTCGCTATTTGGCTCGTTACCGATGGGTTATTTGCTGATGTTTGTCATCACCATGTTGTTGTTCAATTCGCTGAAAAAGCCTTTGGTTATCTGGTTTACTGTCCCGTTGTCGATCATCGGTGTGGCCTTTGGTCTGCTGCTGTGGAATATGCCATTTAGCTTTACCGCGTTCCTTGGCTTGTTGAGCTTGAGCGGAATGATCCTGAAAAACGGTATCGTACTGCTTGACCAAATTAACCTCGAGCTGGATTCGGGCAAAGAGCCCTATCAGGCGATTGTGGACAGTGCGGTAAGCCGTGTTCGTCCAGTGAGCATGGCGGCGCTGACAACCATTCTGGGTTTGATCCCATTGATGTTTGACGCCTTCTTCGGCTCAATGGCGATCACCATTATGGCAGGTCTTGGCTTCGCAACCATTCTGACGCTGATTGTGGTTCCCGTGATGTTCTCTATCTTGTTCGGCATTAAGCCGCCGAAGAAGGTGAAAGAGGCGGAACTCGCTCCTGCGGTTTAGTGGGTAGTAAGTAGTAAAGAAAAAGCCCCGAAAGGGGCTTTTGTCGTTTATGCGGCTTTCCAACTGCCATTATTCACCAAGTTGTCGGTGACTTTATCAATGGCTTTCTTGGCACGGGCGACGATTTCATCAATATCTCCACGGTCGACCACTAATGGTGGGGCAAATCCCAGAATGTCGCCATGTGGCATTGCCCGTGCAATCAGCCCTTGCTCCATACAGGCCGCCGCGATTTGTGGGCCCACTTTTAGGTTAGGGGCAAAGTGCTCGCGTTTGTATTTGTTGCTGGAAAACTCCAGCGCATGCAGCAAGCCAATTCCGCGGCTGTCACCCACCAATGGATGGTTGGCAAACGTCGCCTGCATTTGCTGCTGGAAGTAAGCACCCGTATCCCGTGCATTGGTGGTCAGGTTCTCGCGCTCGATAATATCGAGATTGCATAGTGCCGACGCTGCTCCGAGCGGATGGCCGGAATAGGTGTAACCATGGCCAATCGCTCCCCATTTGTCAGTGCCATCTTCCAGCACTTTCCAAACACGCTCACCAACCATCACACCAGATAGTGGTTGATAAGCGGATGTCAGGCCTTTAGCGACGGTGATTAAGTCCGGTTTCATGTCGTACATGATCGAACCGAAATCTGCGCCCAGACGACCAAAGCCACATACCACTTCGTCTGAAATCAGCAGAATGTCGTATTTATCCAGTACCTTGCGGATTTCCTGCCAGTAGCCTTCTGGTGGTGGAACAATGCCGCCCGTTCCTAACACAGGCTCACCGATCATGGCTGCCACAGTCTCTGGGCCTTCAGCGAGGATCATTTTTTCAAGCTCGTCAGCGCAATGTTTCGAGAATTCGCGCTCTGTCATTCCATCGTCTTCGCGGCGATAGTAATAGGGCGCGAGGGTGTGTTTGATACGCTCGAGCGGCAGATCAAAATGTGCATGGAACAGAGGAAGACCAGTCAATGAACCTGACGCGATACTCGAACCATGATAACCACGGTCACGGGAAATGATTTTCTTTTTCTCTGGCAACCCACGTGTGTTGTTGTAGTACCAAACCAGTTTGAGCTGAGTTTCGTTCGCATCACTACCAGACATGCCGTAATACACCTTACTCATGCCTTGGCCTGCCATTTTCAGAATGCGCTCAGAAAGGGTAATCAAGGCTTCGTTAGTGTGACCGACATAGGTGTGATAGTAGGCGAGCTTTTTAGCCTGCTCATAAATCGCCTCGGCCATTTCCTCGCGTCCATAACCAATGTTGACGCAATACAGGCCAGCAAACCCATCAATCAGTTCAACGCCTTCAGAATCCTGAATACGAATGCCTTTGGCATGAGTGATAATGCGGCCAGCCATTTCGCCGTGTGCATATTGTTTGAGGTGTGTCGATGCATGAAAGACGTTCTGACGGTCAATCTCTAGCAGCGCTTTGGTATCAATTTTATTGTTCATAGTGAAGTTCCTTCTAGCATCCGCTGGCAGTGTCGAGACCGCCCAGACAGTAGTATTTAATTTCGCTGTATTCATCGAAGCCGTGGCGGCTGCCTTCGCGCCCAAGACCGGATTGTTTCATCCCGCCGAAGGGAATAGGGTGTCCCGTCATCTTGACGCTATTGACGCTGACCATGCCGAACTCAAGGCCTCGCATTAGCTTCCAGATGTCGCGAATATCGTGGCCATAGATATAAGCTGCCAAGCCGTATTCAGTGTCATTTGCAGACTCAATCAAGGCGTCCAAATCGTCATAGCCGAGCACACCCGCTACCGGGCAGAAATTTTCCTCGCGGAATACCGCCATTTCTGGTGTGACGTTGGTGAGTAGCACTGGGTTAAAGAAATTCGCCCCAGGCACTTTCTTGTGGCTCGTGGCAATCAAGGTCGCACCTTTCGCGAGTGCGTCATCTACCAGCATTTGAGCTTTCTCAGCTGCCTGAGCATTGATGAGAGGACCAATGTCCGTGGTTTTCTGCATGCCGTTACCCACGCGCAGCTTTTGCATCTCGGTCGCGAAGGCATCAATAAATGCATCATAATGTTGGCGAGGGATGTAAATGCGATTTGCCGCTAGGCAATCCTGCCCGGAAGTTTGGAACTTAGCATCAATCGCCGCTTTAGCTGCCTGCTTGATGTCCATGTCTGGCAGCACAATGAAAGGGGCATTGCCGCCCAATTCCATTGAACACTTTTTCACTGTGTTTGCGCTTTGCTGAAGCAGCAATTTTCCGACCCTGGTTGAGCCTGTAAAAGAGAGTGCTTTGACCTTATCTGACGCGCACAGCACTTCAGAAATCATGGGTGCATCGCCAGTGACGACATTGAAGACGCCTGATGGAATACCCGCGCGCTCGGCTAATTCAGCCAATGCGAGGGCAGAGAAAGGGGTTTCGTTTGCGGGTTTCACCACCACGGTACAACCAATCGCGAGTGCCGCCGCAGCCTTTCGTGTGATCATCGCGTTGGGGAAATTCCATGGTGTGATAAGGGCAGCAACACCAATAGGTTCACGCAGTGTTGCTAGCTGCGCGTTAGGAATATGGCTAGGCATGGTTTCGCCATATGCCCGTTTGGCCTCTTCAGCAAACCAACTGACAAAGGAGGCGCCGTAGTCGATTTCTCCGCGAGCCTCATCGAGGGTTTTGCCTTGCTCCAATACCATCAAATGCGCGAGATCTTCACAGTTATCGAGCAACAAGTCGTGCCAAGACATCAACTTAGTGGCACGTTGTTCTGCGGACAGCGCGCGCCATTTTTTGAACGCTTTGTCTGCGGCATTAATAGCGCTATCTATCTGCGGTTTTCGAAGTGCTGTAACATATCCAATCACGTCATCATCGGCTGGATTGGTAACAGCGATGTCTTTGTTTCCTGCGACCCACTTACCGTTGATGTAGGCGAGTTGACGGAACAGGCGTGCGTCACGCAAGTGGTCGAGCACGGCATCCGTCGCTTTCCCATCATGGGGCAAATTCAATGCGGCCATAAGTTGACCTCCCAAAGCAAAATGATGTTCTCAGTAGAACTTTAAGCCAGCATCTGGGAATGGGTTTTCTGTATTAGGGGGCTGTGGTTGGTGATTTTTCGGATTTTCAGCCGAAAACTTAGTGTTTTTTCTGTTTCGGCTTTAATTAACTGAAAAATAGAGAATATATTCGCCGTTATTCAGCGAGGCTTTCGTCGATATCGAGTGATTGTGGTGTTTGTTTGATGGTTTTGGTAACGATGTAGGTGTAGTAGCGCTCTATGCCTAAATCTGACATTAGCCAACTATCAATCAGTCGTTGGTACTGGTCGATGTCTTTTGCCATGACACGGATGATGTAATCTACTCCTCCGCCTGTGGCGAAACAATCCGCTACTTCTGCGCAATCCTGCATGGTTTGTTCGAAACGTTGGAAACTGGTTGCGTGATGTTTGCCAAGTGTCACCTCGACCATCACAGGCGTTTTTTTGGCAAAGAGGTCGGCATTGATTTTGGCGCCATAGCCTTCAATGATGCCTGCTTCTTCAAGGCGTTTAACACGTTCCCAGCAAGGGCTGACCGACAAGTTTATGGATTCTGCGAGATTGGATTTAGTTATCCTTCCGTCTCTGGATAAGATTTGCAGAATTTTGATGTCATATCGATCAAGCTTCATCCATTACTCCCAGAAAAATAAAGAAAACCACGCATATAAGCGTGGCATATAGACTGGGGTAGAAGCGAGTTTTATTCGACAGTTTTGGCGATAACCGCAAAAGTATCGCCGATACTGATGTTCGAGGCGTGCCGTCTGGCCGCCAGAATGCCTCCAATGGTAGCGCGATAATAGGCAGGTGTTTGTCCTGTTCGATCGGTGGAATAAATACGTGCAATCAGGTCGCCTTCTTTGATCTCATCACCCAGGCTTACACACATTTCCAGAATGCCGTTATGTTCGCTTTGTAGATATGCATCTTTATCTGGAATTTCCAGCGAGACGGGCTCACTTGGCGGGTCGATATAGTTTTTCTGCAAGATGCCGCTGTAAACCAGAAAATTGTGGATACCACGATCTGCTATCGCGATGGTGTCGGGGGTGGTGGTGCCACCGCCACGAAGCTCGGTGGTAACGAACACCTTGCCTTTGGATTCAACAGCGGTGTCGTAAAGCTTGGTGGGGTCCATTTCTTCCATAAAGAAAGTATATGGTGCGCCGAATAAACGTGCTCCTTCAATACAGCGAAATTCCTGCGCTTTGTTTTTTAAGCGGTGAGCTGCAGCAAAAGGAATGATATCCAGCGTTTTACCGCCAGAGTGAATATCTAATGCTGTATCACACATCGGGATCAGATGACGGGTGAAATAATCCGCCATGCGTTCAGTCATTCCACCATAAGGATGACCAGGAAAGGCGCGGTTCATATTGCCATTATCAATCGGTGAAACCCGTGCCGATGCTTGAACCGCTGGCGCATTCATCATTGGAATGATGATTATTCTTCCCCGAATTTGCTTCGGTTTGAGCTTACTGGTGAGCTTTAACAGCGAAGTGATTCCCTCGTACTCATCGCCATGATTCCCGCCGGTCAGCAGCGCAGTTTGTCCATCTCCGTTTTTGATGACGGTGATGGGCGTCATGATCGCGCCCCACGCTGAATCATTGTGCGAGTAGGGTAATTTTAGAAATCCGTGCTGAATCCCGTCAGCATCAAAATCGACAGTGGCTGAAACTGAACTTGGCGGTAATTTAGGCATGACAAAATAATCCGTTTCTGTTCACTCAATGTTTAACAAATAGCTGACGAGGGAATTCGCAGAGTGTCTCAGCGCCACGCCTTGTGATCACGATGCTCTCTGTGGTCTCCATTCCCCAATCATCCATCCACAATCCGGGCATAAAATGGAACGTCATGCCTTCTTTCAATACCGTGCTATCGGTTGGACGCAGGCTCATGGTTCTTTCGCCCCAATCGGGCGGATAACTGAGTCCAATAGGGTAGCCACAACGCGAACCTCCACGGTCAAAGCCGTATTTTTCCATTGTCGCATTGAGTGCCGCTGCAATATCACCGCAAGTATTACCGGGTCTGGCGACTGCCATGCCAGCTTCCAAGCCTTCATTGAGCGCATCATTGGCACGCTTGAAATGGTCTTCTGGCTCACCGAGATAGATGGTACGCGAAAGCGGGCAGTGGTATCTGCGATGAACACCAGCCATTTCGATGAAGGTGCCTTCACCGGATTTGAACGGCCTGTCATCCCAGGTCAAATGAGGCGCTGATGCGTCTACACCAGACGGTAAAAGCGGCACAATGGCAGAGTAATCGCCGAAGTGGCCATCATGTCCCATCACCGCATGTTTATTGATTTCCGCGACAAGAATGTGTTTCGGTAGCCCTGGCTCAATGAGCTCGTAAGCGACGCGATGCATGTTCTCCACAATTCTTGCTGCAGCACGCATGTAGTAAAGTTCTTGGTCCGATTTTTCAGCGCGGCACCAATTCACTAGCCCTGTCGCATCCGCAAAAGAGGCGTTGGGAAGATTATCCTGAAGCGATTCATAGGCCGTGGCGCTGAAGTAGTAGTTGTCTTTTTCCACCCCGATACGGCCTCTGTCCCAAAGCTTTTCGTACAATACAGCGTTGGCAAGGTATTCCATAGGATGAAGGGGAGGGTTCATCACATAGTGGTCGGGATAGCCGATAACATTGTCATGGCTCATGTAAACAGTGCGTCGAGCGCCATTGGCATCTTGGCTCCTACCAAACCATAGCGGATCGCCTGTATGCCCAATAACAACGCACTGCGGGACGTAAAACGACCAGCCGTCATATCCGGTCAACCACGCCATATTTGAAGGGTCGTGAATGATAAGTAAATCCAATTCACGGTTTTCCATGGCCGCACGAACTTTCGCCAGCCGGACGCTGAACTCATCAAGCGTAAAATTAAGCACAACGTCACTCATGCCCCATGCTCCTTTTGGTACCGCCCATACAGGACGAACGTTGACATACAGAGTCATCGCCAGTTATCGCTATGGGTCTTGTTGGGGCGACTTATCGCTCAGACCAGATAACTGTTTTGCCTCTCAGCTTTGCGCTACCCGTTTTCATTTTTGCTGTGCGGATGCGCTGCTATTTTTGTCACCTTTCTCTGTTGCTATGTAACGCAAGTCATTTGCGTCTCATTACTTACACTTACACCACTGTTCAAAAAACAGTCAATATTAATTTACTCTGTAGTTTGTAAGATCGAGCACTAATCGCGGCTCGACACGGCTGAAAGTCTCGGTTTCTCATTTTTGATACGCAACTGCGGAAATTTCTGAACTTTGCAATCAGCTAGCATAAATCAGACCGAATTTTTATCGAACTCGATACGGTTCAAAGATATAGCGGATAAAAAGCGGTAGTATCTTTGGTCTTGAATCTTTCTGAACTCATGGAGCGCAAGCCAATGTTGAATTGCTAATCACCTTAAATTTATGCCTTTGTTTTTATGCTTAATTTTATCTGGTGATGACGCGATCCATCATGGTGAGCTTTGTTATTGTTTTGTTTACACCCATGCTTACCCTTTGATACGTCGTTGATCGCCAAACATGGAGCCACATATGGAAAAACTCTCTGGCGGTCGTGACGGCATTTATCGGACGAGAAGTCACGTTATTCGTCCCGCTAACCAAACGAGCCAAACAATTCACAGCCTATTGAGTCATCTTCATCGACAAGGCTTTCATCAGTGCCCGAAACCCATTGCGCTTGACCATGAGCATGAAACAGTAAGTTTTGCTGAGGGGCAGGTTTACAACTATCCGCTTCAAGGTAATGTTGCATCAAAACAGGCGTTAACAAGTGCGGCAAATTTACTCAGACAAATGCACGATGCGTCTGCTTCTTTTGTCGAGGGTTTAAGGGGGGATGAAAATTGGCTGCTTCCGATAAGAAAACCGGCGGAAGTAATTTGCCACGGCGATTTCGCGCCATACAACCTCGTTCTTAATGGGGAAGAAGCAGTGAGCGTGATTGATTTTGATACCGCCCATCCTGCACCGAGAGTCTGGGATTTAGCCTATGCGATCTATTGTTGGGCACCTTTTAAGACCCATGAATTCGATAAAATGGGGACATTGGATGATCAGATCGCCCGAGCTGGCATGTTTTGCAAAGCATATGGCGCGACCCAAGGTATGTTAAGTAACTTGCCTGATGTCATGATCGAAAGATTGCAGGCTTTGGTTTCGTTTATGCGAGAAGAAGCAGAGAAGGGGAACGCGGCATTTCAACAGAACTTAGAAGATGGACACCACTTAGCCTACGAGAAAGATATTCAATATATTTCTCAAAATAAACAAATGTTTTTAACTGAGTTGACGAAATAAATTAACTATTAGCACATATACCCAAACAACCTGAAGGTGCGGGATTCAGCGAGATTGACTGGCGTTGTGATTGCGGCGTTCCTTTGCCAGTGTAGTCATCTCCATCAAAAAGGAACAACAAAGGGCACGGCGCTAGTCAATCTCGCCCGAAGGGAGGCCCTCAATGCGCCCACGTCTTCGTTAAATTCCAAGAAAATAGAACGACTATTCTTCGCGAGATTTGCCTCGAATTGAACGCATTGATGACCTCTGAACTCAAGCATCTTAAGGTCGTTTGGGTATAATATCATTAACGGCGATGTCTATTTAAATAGCTTCGCTGTTGATTTTTCTGGTTGGTTGCGAATAATTAATTTTATTAACAGTAAGTAAAAATCTTTTCGATGAATTAATATTAAATTTCCATCTATTTTTAATTGAGAGCATCTAATCCCACATATATAATCCGCCAACTTTTTTGGCCTTGCTCCGAGAGCTAACTCATCAATATGTGGAAAATGCCTTCTTTAAGGTCCTGTTACGATACCTATGTTCGTGACATCTCAATCGTCTTCTTGCTTCTTCTTCCTTTGACTATTTGTAATGCGATTTCGATTTTTGTAGGCCATTTTTTAAACTTTGCTGCACTTCCTCACATTGCGCAAAAGTTTTTCTATTTTTCAAATTTGTTAATTGGTATTTACCCAACAGCACTTTGCATTATCACGACTTATTATTTGTCGACAAAGCATAACGTCAACCCAATGGTTGTGGTGCCTTACTCATTGGTTATGTTTATTGCTATTTCTTTATCTAATGGACTGGTAGCAAGCAATGGCTTACCAAATAATCCATTGGTGGCGTTATTAACGGCTATTATTGCCGCAATTTGCTGTGTTTCTGCTCGGCTTTATCCATTAGACCCTTCCAGATTGGACTTTGTTAGTGCGCTGTATAAACAAGCTGCCCATTTCTTCGGCTTTTTGTTGTTGACGATCCTCTTTACCCGAATCACCGGGAGCATAATGCAGAGCTCAACGCTGTTTAAAGATCATCTCAGCTTAGATCCACTCACGTTTGCTGGTGGCTTGGCTTATCAATTCGTGCTCGGCCTTTTGGGTGCAGTTGGCATTAATGGCCATAACTTTCTGTTTCGCATCAAGCAACAGCTATTTGAAGATACACAGCAGAACATTTCAGCGTGGCAGTTTGGTGAAGAACCCCTGAATATTTTGAGCCAGGGCTTTTACGACGCCTTTCTGGCGATAGGGGGATCCGGTAACTCTCTGAGTTTGCTTTTGTGTGTTCTGTTGTTTTCCCGAGAGAAAAGACACATTGCTCTGGCACTTTCCGCGATGCCGTTGGTGATGTTTAACATCAACGAGCTTTTACTATTTGGTTTACCTATCATCTTCAATCCAACGCTAATCGTCCCATTTGTGTTGGTGCCAATGGCGAGCTTCATTGTGGTATACGGTCTGATGGCGTTGGGACTGGTCAATCCGGTAAGTACCATTGTTGACTGGATGACACCGCCATTTCTGAGCGGCTATCTCGCCACTCAAAACAGCTTTGCGGGGACTGCATTGCAACTTGTTGTAATTTGTATGGGTGTGCTGATTTATCGTCCTTTCTATCTGCACTATGCGGGCAAAAGCAGCACGGATAGCAAAGGTATGTTGCGAAAAATGGAGATTGAACGCAGTACCCTGAAATCCTTTTTGGGGGATGTAAACGAGTCGATGGGTAGTTATATCAGCAAACATGAAGTTAGCCAGCGCATCAGCAAAATGATGAATCGCGGCGAATTCGTCATGTACTATCAGCCTCAAGTGAATGTAAAAGACAGCAATCACTTGGCATTTGAGTCACTGGTTCGATACCGTGATGAACATGGAAACATGATACCTCCGACTTTTATCAACGACTTCCAGATGTTGGGCGCGATTAAGCAGCTCGATGAGATGGTGATCGACCTCGTGTTAGCGGATATGAAGACTTTACCTTTACTAGAACGCTGTAAGGTGGGAGTGAACATTTCCGCAGAGTCGATTTCAGACAGAGATATTGTCGATAGTATTGCGGAGAGGCTGCATTACTACAAAATTCCAGCAACCTCCTTGGAAATCGAGATTACAGAAGAAGCCCTTCTTGAAGACCATGAACAGATCAGCCGCAACATTGATGCGCTGCAACGCCTTGGCGTGAAAGTCGCGATTGATGACTTTGGCTCTGGTTATGCGTCTTTCCCTCACTTGCTGAAATACAACTTCGACAAGGTGAAACTGGACCGTTCTTTGTTGCTGAACGTGAAAGAAGAAAGAGGGCAAAACCTCTACCAACTGTTGGCAAAAATCAGTGAGGTGACGGGATGTGCGCTGGTCGCTGAAGGGGTAGAAACCGAAACAGAGAAAACTTTTGTGGAAAGCTGCGGTATTGATATTTGCCAAGGGTTTTACTTTTCCCGACCGTTGCCGCTTGATGAAGCCATTGCCTGGTCTAAGGAGCACACAGAGGCGACTGAGGGCAAAGCATTACAACCCGCTGAGTGATAAAAAGAAGGCCGCGAACGCGGCCTTCTGCTATCTCGGATACTGATTATTTGAAATCGAGAAGTTCTACTTCGAATATCAGAGTTGAACCTGGTTTTATCGAACCTGCTGACATATTGCCGTAAGCCAGCTCAGCAGGGATGAAGAAGCGCGTTTTACCGCCTTTCTTCATCAATTGGACGCCTTCGGTCCAGCCTTTGATGACCTGGTTTAAACCGAACTCGATGGGTTCGCCGCGTTGGACTGAACTGTCGAACACTGAACCATCAAGTAAGGTGCCGTGATAATGCACTTTTACGCGAGAAGTGGCAGTCGGTTGTTCATCTCCTTCACCTTCTTCCAGAATCAGATACTGCAATCCAGAATCAGTAGTGATCACGCCTTCTTCCTTAGCATTTTTGGCCAGAAACTCCGCACCGATTTTCTTGTTTTCTTCAGCTGCTTTCTTTGATTTTTGGCGGATAAGGATGATGAAAACAACCATCACGAGGATGACGAGGGGTAAAGCATAATCCATTGTAACTCTCTCAGTTGGGAATCTGGCAGCGCCAGCGGATAGCAACCATTATCCAAAACTCAGTACCGAATTGGAATACATGGAATTGCATCCTCTTCCTGTTTGGCAATGATGCATTGCTTTGGTGCAAAGCTTGCCCCAAATGCAATCATTTTCGTGTTTGTAAACAACTGAAAAGATTAGATTTCCCAGTTTAGGGGGCAATTTAATAATTGGTACGGTGTTTGCTATATAGAATTTGTGCTCCACAGCACGGCTTACACTCACTATCTCCGAAAGGAGATGAATTAGTTAGCGCATTCTCCTTGTTGCTTGTCTCCGCTACGTTTTGCACTGGCGGAGATTTTTTTCGTCTGTACTTAATTTGCTTCCAATTCCTGATTGTGATCTTTGTTCAATCTCATTGAATTATAAAGATTTTGTATACAGGCCGTTGTGCGGAAACCTACCAGCCGAATCTTGTGAACCATGATGTCTTCCTGCAAAAAATTCCCGCAAAAAATGTAATTAATTAAATTCATTCCGAAGCACGATACCAAAGTTTGCGATTTTCATTCGCGTCAGAAATTAAGTGGTGGAAGAGTAAATCCGAAGGAAAACACCAACACCCAAGACGTGGAGAAAAATAATATGAATAAAGGACTTAAGTTCACTGCGATTGCTGCATGTGTGGCCGGAGCGCTTGGCGTTACTGCGACTGCTACCGCAGCACCATCGCACGATAAAGCAGTTATCGGCTACCTGACCCAATGGGAAGCATGGAAGGGAACCGATGCTGGTTTTAGCGTAAAAGGTGAAGCTACACACCTCAACGTAGATATGGATATCTACAACATCCTCAACTTTTCTTTCTTCGGCGTAGCGAAAGACGGCTCCCTACACAGTGGCGACCTTCGCAACAAGAGCATTTATCAGCCGGGTGCGGTTCAAGAGCCGGGCCCACTGCTTCACCCCGATGTTTATTCAAGCTGGGACTTCCACATCTTGTGGGGTGAGTTGGAATATATCCATGAATATCCTGGAACTGAACCTTGGCAAGCAGAAGCACTGGCAAAAGTTCAGGCTCAAGGTTTTGTAAAAGATGGTCGTGGTTGGAAGCATGCACCAAGTGGTGTCACTGGCCAAATGCCAATCCCTTTGAAAAAAGCGGGCGGCGCACCGGGTTTGATCGACTTGGCGAATGAAAAAGGTGTACAGGTGATGGCGTCTATCGGTGGTTGGAGTATGTCCAAGCACTTCCCAGAAATGGCGGCAGATCCAGTCAAGAAAGAACGCTTCCTGCAAGACATCGACAAACTGATCGCGCTCGGTTTCCACGGTATTGATATCGATTGGGAATACCCAGGTTCTGGCGGCATGAACTTCACCGGTACGGATGCAGACTACGCAAACTTCGAACAGCTTATGGATGATATCCGTGAGCGTATTGGTCCAGACCGTCTACTGACGGCGGCATTTAAAGCTGTGCCAGCAGCATTGGAAGGTTACGATTGGGCGCGCCTGCAACGTTCAATGGACTACTTCAACATGATGACTTACGACCTGAATGGTGGTTGGTCTAATGTTAGCGGTCATAACTCTCCACTCTATCCATATCCAGAAGAAGAGTTTGAAGGCTTAAACCTGGATACCCTGAAAAACTGGATGGTGAACGTTAAGGGTATCAACCCTAAACAAATTAACTTTGGTGCCGCGTTCTATGGCCGTGGTGTTCAAACAACAGAAGCTGAAGCTTACCTTGGTGCACCGACTGACAAACGTAATGTGAACTTCTCAGTTGATGGCCCAAGTGTTTCTGCAGTTGACCTTACCAACTGGAAAGCGTTCGAAGGCCAACCAAACTACAACTATCTGATCAAACAGCCAGGTTGGGCACACAAGTGGGATGCAAACGCGGAAGTACCATATGCAGTGAAAGGCAAATACTTCCTGAGTTATGACGATCCAGGTTCCATCCGTAAGAAAGCAGAGTACATCGTAAATAACGATTTGGGCGGCATCATTGTATGGCAGGTGCATGGCGACATTCAGTGTGAAGGTACGTTCGTTAACTACGGCACCAAGCTGAAGCAATGTACCAATCTCCGCTCGCCGTTGGCTGAGCAAATTGATCAGGTGTTCAGCGCGAATATCATTCCAAACGAAGCGCCAGTTCTGGCCTTGCCAGGCGCTCAAAATGCAGAGAGCGGGGCGGTGATTAGCTTTACCGTGTCAGCGACTGATGCCGACGGCGACGCGTTGTCATTCACTGCACAAGGTGCCGACGTAACCGACAACGGTGATGGTACCGCAACGGTGACGTATAAAGCGCCAAACACTTCGGTAGACCTGAATGAAACGGTGACCGTGAAAGTCTCAGATGGGCGTAAATCTGACAGTGGTTTAGTGACGGTGAGCGTTAAAGGCTCAGGTGATGTGGTTAACACTGCACCGGTACTGACTGCACCTGCATCTGTTTCTGTAAAAGCAGGCGAAACTGCGGTGATTGACCTTTCAGCAACTGATGCCGAAGGTGATTCTCTGACGTTTACTGCGTCTTCGGGAGAGCTGGTTCAAACAGGCAACACTGCAACGGTATCTGTATCGACAGTCGACTCAACAGAAAACAGTTTGGTTAAT